>CADBQP010000047.1 GCA_902796835.1 uncultured Bacteroidales bacterium | reverse complement strand
GCGCGGGTGGAGAACATCGTGAGCGGGAACTCTTTTCGAGCGAAGGTCGCAGGGACCGGAGAAGCACCCTGTAAGCGCGCTTACAATAAAACTTATTCTAAACTAAACAACAAAAACTTAGAAACCTCAGTAAAACATAAGAAACTGAAAGAAAACAATAAGGAGGATGCTGCCGCGTGGCAGCACTCCTGAGCTTTCTTCATGGCTGCCGCTATAAATGCGGCTGCCATGCTGGGGCGATGTAACGGAAATCCCCGCCTGCAAACATGCACGTTTGCGGGCGGGGATTTTTGTGTGTCTATTTGCGAAGAGAGCTTTTATTTTTTTAGTTGCTTTACGGGGAAGTTGAAATAGGTGTCGGGAAATGGTTCGTTCTTCAGTGTGAAGTGCCACCATTCTGTATTGAGGGGTTTAAAGCCGTGTTTCAGCATAGCACGACGCAATATCATGCGGTTTTCGAATTGCTGGGGCGTAATGCTTCTTCCGGTGGGGCTTTTGCTATTGTCGCCGGTATATTCGCCAGTTTCGGGATTACCGCAGAAGTCGGGATGACTTTCGGGTCCGAACCAATCGAAGGTACCTCCCATGTCGAGTTCTTTTTCTGTATTCATGTCGAAAAGGGTCATATCGATGGTGCTGCCTCGCGTATGTCCGCTTTTGGCCATTATATATTCTTGGTCGAAGAGCACGCTTTTATCGAGGTCGGGATAGAAATAGGGTTTCATTTTTACATCGGATATGTCGGCTGCCCATCGCATGAAGTGATCTACACCGCATTGTGGCCGATAAGCATCGTAAATTTTGAGCCGATAGCCTTGCGCCATGACGTCGTCGCTCACTGCGCGCAGGCTGTCGGCAGCCTGTCGGGTGAGCAATGCGGTGGGCTCCATATATCCATCGATGCGGCTGCCTACGAAATTATAGGTGCCATAATATCTGATTTCGAGTATGGCATCGGGTACGGCATCAGTGAGTGTGACGAATTGGCTTGAATTGTATATATCGGCTACTTCGTCATTTTTTTCACATGCGTTTAGAGTCCATAATATTGCTGCCGTGATGAGCAGGAGACTCAAGAGACAATAAACTATTCTTTTCATTTTGTAAGGTTTTATTTGTGCGGCAAAGATAAGATTTTTTTTGGTTTGGAATTCTTGAACATACTGTTTTAATGCGGAGCCAAGTCTTTTTCGTATCTTTGCCTGCTCAAAAAATACCATTGCATTATGGCAAATCTCGATAACTTCATTCATGTGAAGGGTGCACGGGTGAACAATCTGAAAAACATTGATTTAGAAATTCCGCGCAACAAATTAGTAGTTATTACTGGTCTCAGCGGCAGCGGAAAGTCGTCGCTGGCTTTCGACACGCTATATGCCGAGGGTCAGCGCCGCTATGTGGAGAGTCTCTCGGCCTATGCCCGCCAGTTTTTGGGGCGTATGCACAAGCCCGACTGCGACTACATTAAGGGGCTTCCGCCTGCCATTGCCATTGAGCAAAAGGTGACGAGCCGCAACCCGCGCTCCACAGTGGGCACTTCTACTGAAATTTACGACTACCTGCGTTTGCTCTTTGCCCGTATAGGCCACACTTTTTCGCCCATAAGCGGACAAGAGGTGAAAAAACACAGTCAGGACGACGTGTTGCGCTGCGCCATGAGCTATTCTAAGGGCACAAAGTTTACGCTGCTGAGCCCCATGCGCATTCGCCACGGACGCACACTGAAGGAGCAACTCGAGGTAGACCTGAAACAGGGTCTTACGCGATTGGATATTGACGGAGTGATGACGCACATTGAAGATTTGCTCGAAAATTACGATCGTCTGACCGAGACTGAACTCCTGAGACAGCAAAACAAGGTGTTTCTGCTCATCGACCGCCTGACTGTAGACGACGAAAAGCAAGCCGTAAGCCGCCTGCTCGATTCGGCCGAAACGGCCTTTTTCGAGGGCGACGGTGAATGCCTCTTGCGTTTCTATCCTTCGCGCGCGCTCCATCATTTTTCTATTCGCTTCGAGGCCGACGGCATGGTTTTCGAAGAGCCCAACGATAATATGTTTTCGTTCAACTCGCCGCTGGGTGCCTGCCCCGAATGCGAGGGTTTTGGACGCATCATGGGTATTGACGAACACCTGGTGGTGCCCAACACATCGCTCAGCCTCTACGATGGTGCCGTGCAATGTTGGCGCGGCGAGAAAATGAACGAATGGCTCAAAGAGTTCATTCGCCGCCAAAGCCCAAAGAATTTTCCAATTTTTAAACCCTACTACGAACTGAGCGATGCCGAAAAAGACGTTCTATGGCATGGCGATGACGACGAAAAGAAACTGCCCAGCGAAGAGCAGGTTACTATCGACGCATTTTTCGACTATCTGCAGCGCAATCAGTATAAAATTCAATATCGCGTCATGCTGTCGCGCTATCGCGGCAAAACCACCTGTCCCACCTGTCGCGGCATGCGACTGAAACCTGAGGCCAACTACGTGAAAGTGGGCGGCCACACTATTTCGGAACTCGTAAACATTCCCGTGGGCGAACTGAGCCATTTGTTCGACCATTTGGAACTTAGCGACCACGATGCCGAAGTGGGCAAACGACTCATCACGGAAATACGCAACCGACTTCACTTTCTTTGCGACGTAGGACTGAGTTATCTCACGCTCAACCGTCCATCAAACTCGCTTTCGGGAGGCGAAAGCCAGCGCATCAACCTGGCCACGTCGCTGGGATCGTCGCTGGTGGGTTCACTCTATATTCTCGACGAACCCAGCATAGGGCTTCACAGCCGCGACACCTACCAGCTTATTGGCGTGCTCAAAAAACTGCGCGACCTGGGCAATACGGTCATTGTGGTGGAGCACGACGAGGAAATTATGAATGCTGCCGACTACATAATAGACATTGGTCCCGAAGCCGGACGTCTGGGCGGCGAAGTGGTATATGAAGGTCAGCCGCTCAACGAGGATGAAACCGCAAGCGACAAGAACCTTTCGCGCTCACACACGTATAATTACCTGCGTGGACTAGAAAAGATTGATGTGCCCAAGTCGCGTCGTTCGTGGAACCGCTTCATAGAAATCGACGGTGCCCGCCACCACAACCTCAAAGGCATTGACGTGCGCTTTCCTCTCAATGTGCTCACCGTAGTCACAGGAGTGAGCGGCAGCGGAAAATCAACCCTTGTGCGCGACATACTCTATAATGCCATGCGCCGACAAATGGACATGGTGGCCGACCGCCCTGGCGAATTTGCCGAAATGAAGGGCGATGTGAAGGCCATACGCTTTGTGGAATTCATCGATCAAAACCCTATCGGAAAATCGTCGCGCTCAAACCCTGTTACCTATGTGAAGGCCTACGACGAAATCAGAAAACTCATGGCCGACCAGACTTTGTCGAAACAAATGGGTTTCACTCCGGCCTACTTCTCTTTCAACACCGAGGGAGGACGTTGTGAGGAATGTAAGGGCGACGGCACTGTAAGGGTTGAAATGCAATTCATGGCCGACCTTGAGCTCACCTGCGAAGCCTGCGACGGAAAACGCTTCAAACACGAAGTGCTCGAAGTGAGATTCCACGACAAAAACATATACGACATCTTGGAAATGACCGTAAACCAGGCTATAGAGTTTTTCGAAAAACACAAGAAAGAAAAAATTGTGTCCCTGCTGCGTCCCCTTCAAGACGTGGGACTGGGATACATCAAACTGGGACAGTCGAGCAGCACCCTTTCGGGCGGCGAAAACCAACGTGTGAAACTGGCCTACTACCTCTCGCAGGAACATGCCGACCCCACCCTCTTCATCTTTGACGAGCCAACCACGGGCCTCCACTTCCACGACATCAAGAAACTGCTCGACGCCTTCAACTCGCTCATTGCCCGCGGCCACACTATTGTAATCATTGAGCACAACATGGAAATTATTAAGTGTGCCGACTATGTCATAGACCTCGGGCCCGAAGGAGGCAAGGCCGGCGGAGAAATTGTGGCCACCGGAACGCCCGAAGAAATTGTGGAACAAGCAAAGGGCTACACCTATAAATTTCTGAAAGATAAAATCTGAACAATAATATTACTGTCAATCTGGCGAAGCTGGCAAACATCCACACATGTTCAAAGCTTCGTCAGATTTTTTTGTTATCCACGCCCCATAAGTTTTCAACACCTCATCATTTTTTTATAAAGGTTTTTATTTTAAAAAAAATAGAAAAAATACCATGATGTGTATGATATAGGATGGAAATTGTGGAAACAAAAATGTTAAATAATTTGGTCATGAAATTATACACTTTTAAGCCGGTTTTTTACACACTGTTGTCAACATCTTTATATAGAACATATTTTAGTCTGTAATAGGAAGTTACAGTTGAATGAACCTTATTTTTCAACATCATGGTGTATAACTTTCAGACCGTTAAAATTATCCCGATGAAATGGGGCAAAAATAGTGAATAAAGACTTGTATAAACCTAAATATTTTGTGAATTTCGGTGGATAATTATAGTAGATAATTCGTAGTTCAGTTTATTCACTTTCCAGGTGTTTATACTCTGGGTTATTCACCACTTATGCACTGCTTTTTACACCATTTCGGAAAATTCTTTTTACTTTTGTAGTCGCTATATCAAACTAAACATCAATAAAGGCATTTATGATTAAGCGCATATTATTTTTTGCCGCCATATTTTTTGCGGTATTGAGTCTTTCGGGTTGCGAGTCGTGCAAGCGCAATATGCGCTCGCTCAAAAGCGACGTGAGCGGCGGTCTGCAGCGCACGGTTACGCTCTATGACTACAATGGCAACGTGTTGCGACAGTGGAAGGGAAAGTTCGATGTGCAAGAAGACAATGGCACCAACTCTGTTTATTTTGACCTCAACGGCAAACGCGTCATTGTGAGCGGCGGTATTATTGTAAACGAAGAGGATTAGAGGCTGATGAACCGGTATGTCTGCACCATAGGTTTTTTCGACGGGGTGCATCGAGGTCACCAAAGTCTGTTGCATGAGTTGCGCCACGTGGCATCGCTGCGAGGCGAAAAGTCGATGGTGCTTACGTTTTTCAGTCATCCTCGCCAGGTGCTCACCAAAGATTTCAGCGCCCAGTTGCTCTCCTCGCCCAGCGAGCGAAAAAAACTGATAGAGGCCGAAGAAATAGACCTTGTCCACTTTATCGATTTCAACAAGGAAACAGCCAAGCTCACTTCAACGGAGTTCATGCAGACAGTGTTGCGTCCCCTGGGAGTAGACTGCCTGCTTGTGGGCTACGACCACCATTTTGGCAGCGATCGTCAGTCGGGTTTTGCCGACTATGTGGAGGAGGGTGCCCGTCTGGGCATAGACGTGGTTGAGGCCAAAGCCTTCGAAAGCTGCGGAGTAAACATTAGTTCGTCGACCGTGCGCCGTGCCCTTGCCCAAGGCGATGTGACGGCAGCCAGACAATATCTTGGCCGCCCCTACGCCATGAATGGCACGGTGGTAGAGGGCCATCATGTGGGACGCATAATAGGTTTTCCGACGGCAAACATCATCCCCCTTTTTGCCGACCAATTTATTCCCGCCAACGGGGCCTACGTGGTCGATGTAGAAGTGAGCGGAACCATTCTGCGCGGCATGCTCAACATAGGGGTGCGACCCACTGTAGCAAACGGACCGGAACGCACCATTGAGGTGCATATTCTAGACTTCGAAGGCCACATATACGGACAGACACTGAAAATATATTTTCTCGGGCGCTTGCGCAGCGAGCAACATTTCGAAAGCATTGAAATGCTGCGCCGTCAGCTTGCCTCAGATGCCGAGAAATGCAGAAAATTCAAAACACATGAAATTATTTAACTCCCGATTTTCGGGCATCGTGCTCATTGCGGTGATCTTTTTGTTGGCACAAATAATCATGGGACTGATGGCGTTCTTCATGGCCGGTTCCATAGAGAAGGTCGATGGCCGAAGCATGATGGTGAGCATGCTCGTGTGCGACATTTTGCTCGCCATGGTCTTGGTGGCACTGCGGCTTGTTCGCCGCAATCCTTTTGTCCAAAAATTTTCGTGCCCGGTGGGAGCTTATGTGCTGGCTATTGTGGCTATAATTAGTTTGGCCGTAGCCGAAGATGCCATATTCTATGTGACTGGCATAGACAACACCGAGCAAATGAAACAACTCTTTGGCGAAATGGCGGGCAGCCTTTTAGGATTTTTAGGTCTTTGCATCATAGGTCCTTTAGTCGAGGAGCTGGTGTTTCGCGAGGGCATTCAGCGACACCTTATGAGGGCAGGCATGCGGCCCTGGATGGCCATAGTGCTCACGGCCCTGATTTTCGCCATAGTGCATGGCAACCTGAGCCAAGGCATTGCAGCCATGATGAGCGGATGCCTGCTGGGTTTCCTATTTTTGCTGAGCGGCAACATCAGGCTCTCGCTCACTGCCCATGTGGCCAACAACACGGTAGCCTTCCTCATGCTGTCATTTTTTTCCGATGAAACCGAAATTTTCGGCAGCATCACTACCGCCATTGCAGGTGGAATTTTGGGCCTGATTTTTTGTGGCGCCAGTGTGTGGTGGATGCTGCACATGGTGAGGCGCAGAGTGGCCGAAGAAATAGAAATAGAAAATACGGAAAACGTATGAAAATAGGAACAATCGACCTTGGTGCGCGCCCCCTGCTGTTGGCGCCGATGGAGGATGTGACCGACATAGGTTTTCGCCTGCTGTGTCGCCAAATGGGGGCTGCCATGGTGTACAGCGAATTTGTGTCGGCCGACGCACTGGTGCGCATGGTGAAGCCCTCGCTGGCTAAGCTTCGCATCAGCAACGAGGAGCGCCCCGTGGCCATTCAGATTTATGGCAAAGACCCCGTAGCCATGGCCGATGCCGCCAAAATAGTGGTGGAGCAGGCCCATCCCGACGTGGTAGACATAAACTTTGGGTGCCCCGTGAAGCGAGTGGCTGGAAAAGGAGCCGGCGCCGGATTGCTGCAAAACGTGCCCCTCATGCTCGACATAGCGCGCAGCGTGGCAGCTGCAGTAAATGTGCCTGTAACGGCCAAGACGCGTCTGGGTTGGGACCACGACCACCGCATCATAGTCAGTTTGGCCGAGGCCCTGCAAGATTGCGGCATGGCAGCGCTCACCATCCACGGGCGAACCAGGGCACAAATGTATACCGGACAGGCCGACTGGACGCTCATAGGCCAGGTGCGCCAAAATCCGCGCATGAAAATTCCCATTATTGGCAATGGCGACATCACCAGCGGCGACGAAGCACAGGCCGCCTTCGAAAACTATGGCGTCGATGCCGTCATGATAGGAAGAGCCACGTTTGGAAGGCCATGGATTTTCAAGGAAATGGGCGACGTGGTGCATGGCAGCACCCACAGGCTCGAAGGCATCATTGAAAGCCCCTACCCCGTGCTTTCGCCAAACTGGAAACTCGACGTGCTCAAAGAGCAAGTGCGCCAAAGCGTAGCCCGCATCGACGAATATCGCGGCATTCTGCACATACGACGCCACCTGGCTGCCACACCCATTTTCAAAGGCATAGCCAACTTCCGCCAGTACCGCATTGCCATCCTCAGGGCCGAAACCGTGGCAGAACTCTTCGACCTGCTCGAACAAACGCGACCCCTACTCAACCAGGCCGAAGCATAAAAGAATAGGAAACACCACCGCGCCCTCAAAGCAAACGATTTTCTGGCACGGAACTTTTAATTTTTTGGGTATACTCAAATTCTTTAAGGAATTTGGCTTATCTTTGCGACAAACGATATTTAGCATGAAAAATCAGGTACAACACTGGGACCAGAAAAACAAGGATTTCCTGAAAGTTGTAATCCTTTTCTTAGAATTAGTGTGGCTCAACGTCTATACGCTCTGCTACTTCGAATTCATGGGAAATCCCTTCTCCAACGAGGCCCAGCGTGGCATTTGGCTGGCCATCAATGCAGCCTACGTGGTGAGTAGCATGTGGGTGAACCCCATAGTCATACACCGTCGCATCACCATGGCCGAAATCGTGCAGTCGTCGCTGCGCACATTCCTGGCCGTAATGGTTATTTCGCTGTTGCTCATCGCTTTTCTCGACCACGGCATCGTGGCCCACTATAAGCGCATTCCTTTCTATTACCTGCTGCTCATGTTGCTGCTCATTTTCGAGCGCACCATGCTCAGGCAGTTCATGCGATGGTATAGAAGCCGCAGTAAGGTGAAGCGAAATGTAGTGTTTTTCGGAGTGTCGGACGCCACGTCCGAAATCATCGAAACCATTCGCCGCGACGAAGCCTTCGGATATCACGTCATTGGCTACTTCGACGACCAGCCCAACAGCGAGCAGATGGGGAAATATGAATATCTGGGCACATTCGAACAGGCACGCGAACGACTGGCAGAGTATCCAGAATACGTGGCCGAAGCATTTTGCTGCCTCTCGAGCAACCAGAGCACGCGAATAGCCCAGATTGCAGAACTATGCGACGACATGGTCATCAACTTCAACCTCGTGCCTAATTTCTGGAACTACCTCCACCGAACCATGTACATGTCGTTCTATGGAGAAACGCCCCTGCTCCACACACGCTACATACCCCTCTCGTCATTCTCAAAGCGAATGCTCAAACGCACGTTCGACATCATTGTATCGTTCATTTTCCTCGTGTTCTTCTTCCCATTTATTTTCATCATCGTGGCCACAATCATCAAAATCACCATGCCCGGACCCATCTTCTTCAAGCAAAAACGAAGCGGACTGCGGGGAGACACATTTGTGTGCTACAAATTTCGAAGCATGAAGGTAAACAAAGAAGCCGACATAATGCAGGCCACCAAGGAAGACCCGCGCAAAACACCCTTCGGCAACTTTATGCGCCACACCAACATCGACGAGCTGCCACAGTTTTGGAACGTGCTCATTGGAAACATGAGCGTCGTAGGGCCAAGGCCACACATGCTGCGCCACACCGAAGAATATTCCAAACTCGTGCCAAAATACATGGTGCGCCACTTCGCCAAACCCGGCATCACCGGATGGGCACAAGTCAACGGATGCAGGGGCGAAACAAAAGAACTGTGGCAAATGGAAGACAGAGTGAAACACGACATCTGGTACATAGAAAACTGGACCTTCTTCCTCGACCTGCGCATCATCTGGCTCACTGTATTCAACACCATTCGTGGCGAAAAAGCAGCCTATTGAGCCAACAGTTTCAACCATCGAGCCAACAGTTTTAAAAAACAAAGCCACATGCCCGACACACTCAAGGAAAAAACCGCACGCGGACTCCTATGGGGCGCCTTCAACAACGGAGCGCAGCAATTGCTGAACGCCATTTTCGGCATAGTGCTCGCCTGGCACCTCACCAAGGCCGACTTCGGACTCGTGGGCATGATTATGGTCTTTTCGGCCGTGGCCGGAATCTTTCAGGAGGGAGGATTCATTTCGGCACTCAATAAGCGAAAAAACATTACACCCGACGACTACAACTCCGTGTTCTGGTTCAATGTCGTCGTGGCAGCCACCATCTACGCAGTCCTCTTCTTTGCCGCCCCATACATAGCCCAGGCCTATCGCGAGCCACTCGTCACGCCGCTGGCGCGCTACGTGTTTTTGGGATTTCTAATCTCCAGTTTCAACACCACGCCAAGGGCCTACCTCTTTAGGAACCTCATGGTCAAGCAAACCGCCATCATCAGCTTCATGGCGCTCCTCATTTCGGGCATTGTGGGCATTGCCATGGCCATTGGCGGATGCTCCTATTGGTCGCTGGCCACACAAAATGTAGTCTATGCCGTGGTGGTGACAATCCTGAGCTACCATTACAGCAAATTCCGCCCGCGCCTGCGATTCTCGTTCAGGCCCATTCGCGAAATGTTCGGATTCAGCAGCAAACTCATACTCACAAATCTATTTAATGCGCTCAATCAATATGTGCTCAACGTTCTGTTTGCACTTTTCTACACAAAAGTGCAAGTAGGCGTGTTTTCGCAGGCCAACAAATGGAACATAATGGGTTCGAGCTTCGTAACCAACATGCTTCAAGGCGTGGCGCAACCCGTGTTTACAAAGATGGGAACCCAAGCCGACCAGCTACGTGCCCTGCGCAAGCTCATGCGCTTTACGGCCATGCTGGCCTTTCCCGCCATGCTGGGACTCTCGCTCATAGCCGGCGAATTCATCGTGTGGCTCCTGGGCGAGGAGTGGCGCGAGTCGGCAGCCATTCTCTCGCTGCTCTGCCTGTGGGGAGCCTGCCAGCCCTTCAGTTCACTCTTTGGAAACCTCATCATCAGCCGAGGCCGCAGCGATATATACATGTGGGTCACCATAGCCCTCTTTCTGGTGCAAATTGTGGCAATGGTGGCTACGCAAAGTTTCGGAATGGCCCACATGCTGCGCGTCTTCGTGGGCGTCAATGCTGTCTGGATGTTTGTGTGGCACTTCTTCGTCTATAGGCAACTCCAATACAAGGTTGTCGATTTCCTTCGCGACCTTGCGCCCTACCTCTTGTTGAGCGCGGCTCTCTATGTGGCAGTATATTTTGCCACCTGCAACGTCAATGCCCTTTTGCTACGTCTCATAGCAAAAGTGGTGCTCTTCGCCGTGGCCTATTGCCTCGTGCTTTGGTTCTCGGGTTCCGTGATTTTCCGCGAAGGCATCAACTATCTGATGCGAAGGCATAAATAGAAAATAATAATAGTCGCCCGCGCCTTCGCCAATCAGTATTTTTTCCCGTTAGCAAAGATGCTGAGGCGATTGAGGGCAGCCTTTTTAATTTTGCCGAAGTTTCCCTTCTTCAGGTTGTGCCATAATTCCCAGAAAGATCGGCCAACCTTTCGCCATGGGCTGTTCCATGCCTGCATGCGATAGACGTTTTTTCGGTGGTTCAGGTGTTCGATGACATAGCGTGGGTGGCGCAGTGGGAAGTTCAGCTCATAGCGCTTCATGGTGAAAATGCGGCGATAGGCAGGCGGCAGGTCGGCCGTTCCACCGCTGAAGTGTGCCGATTCGGGCTGCACGCCAATGTTGTTGACCAGGTTTTTAGTGGGCACGATGGCCAGCTGCGACTGCAGGATGAGGGCTGCCCAGAAAATGGTTTCGTAGTGTTCCTTTCCCGACTTTTGGTGGGCTTGGCACATGGGAAGGAATTCGTTGCGCAGGTTGCGTTCCTTGACGATGGCCTTGAGGTCGGAAAGTGCCTCGCTGTTGTCAAGAAATTCATAGTGTGCCTCCCAGTTCTTGAACACCCGGCGCCACGAAGCCCAGCCCGAAATGCAGAAGTTGTTCGAAAAGAAATAGTCGGCCTCTACGCCCGGCGTGATTTCCTCGCTGTTGCAGCCTTGTATCATGCCTATGCGTTCGTCGTTTTCATAGCGGTCGAGCAGTTCCTTGCAGAAGGGGAAAAACGATTGCGAGGGCACATCGTCGTCTTCGAACATAATGAGCTTTTCGGTCATTGAGAAGGCCCATTTCATTGAGAGGTATTCCGAGGGGTCGCAGCCCGCGTTCTTTTCCTGATAGTTGGTGTGTACTTCGCATTCCCAGTCTATGTTTTCTACCACCTTGCGGCAGGCCAGAATGCCAGGCATGTCGTGCTCGCCGCGTGGTCCGTCTTGATAGAAGAAGAGGCGGCGGGGGCGGGCCAGGCGCACTTGTTCGAACACTTTTTCAAGCACGTCGGCGCGATTGAAGAAGAGTATGAGTATGGAGACGTCTATTTTGTAGGGAGCTTTCATAGTGGTTTGTTTTTTTGGTATGGAAGCAAAAATAAGCAAAAGCGCTGTAGCTTCCAAATTTTAGGTTTCTAAAGTGGCGTGGTCTCTGTGGCTGTGGCTTCGCCGGTGGTGGCTATAGGGGTTTGAGCCAGTGGTTGACGGTGGCGCCGAAATGTTTTTCGACGGTTTGTGGCTCGCTGGGTATGGTGGGGCATGGGGTTCCGCCGTGCAGGCTGATGGTTCCCACTTCTTCGCAGGCTTCGTCCCACAGGTTGTGGTCGATAAACCATTGCAGGGTTTCGCGTCCGCCCTCTACGAGCAGGCTCTGCACTCCCTGACTGTGGAGGGCACTGAGCATGGCGATGGGGTCGTCGTAGGCTTCGAATGAGGGCGGAACATCGTGGGCCTCTATGTGTCCGAGCACGATTTTTCGGGGCTCGGGGCCGCTCCAGTGGCGTAAACTGAGGCTGGGGTGGTCCATGAGCAGTGTGTGGTGGCCCACGAGTATGGCCTGGTGCATGGCCCTGAGGCGATGCACCTGCATGAGGCTGTGAGCTGTCGATATTTTAGAGGCCGGCTCGTCGGCTTGCCGTTTGCGGTCTATGTAGCCGTCGGCCGAACGTGCCCACTTCAGGGTAATGTAGGGCCGCTGCCGGGTGTGGAAGATGAAGAAGCGGCGGTTCAGTTCGCGACATTCGTCTTCGAGCAGCCCCACCAGCACGCTCACGCCGGCATCGCGCAGCATGCGCACTCCCCTACCCTTCACCTTTGAAAAAGGGTCGATGCAGCCTATTACCACTTGGGGAATTCCTGAGCGAATGATGAGTTCGGCGCATGGCGGTGTGCGGCCATAGTGGGCGCATGGCTCCAGGCTCACGTATAGGGTGCTCTCTGCGAGCAGGGCTGAGTCGGCAGGTTTCACTGAGGCCACGGCATTGACTTCGGCATGGGCTTCGCCGCAGCGAGCGTGGTAGCCCTCGCCGATGATGCGGCCCTGGGCCACGATGACGGCCCCCACCATGGGATTTGGCGGTGCGCCCTCGGCCCCGCAGCGGGCCAGTTGAAGGCAGCGACGCATATATTTTTCTTCAATTCCGGGGATGTTCATGCGCGATGTGCTTTTTTGTTTGTATTTTTGCCTTAGTCCTGCAATGTTGTGCGGGCGTGTATGTTATTTTTTATGCATGAAGATTTCTGACATGTTTCGTAGTGCCTGTGCCGAGCTGGCTCCTCTCTATGGCGAGAGCGAGTCGCGTGCCGTGGTGCGCAGGGTGCTGGACAAGCGGTTCGGACTGAGCCTTTCCGACGTTTACATGGACAAAGATACGTCTTTTGGCGAAACGGGGCAAGCTGAGTTCTGCGAAATTGTGCGGCGCCTGAAGACTTGCGAGCCGGTGCAGTATGTGCTGGGCAGCGAGGAATTTTGCGGCCATCGCTTTATGGTAAATCGCAGTGTGCTCATTCCGCGTCCCGAAACGGAGGCTCTGGTGGCCATTTGCCTGCAGCGTCTTCGGGCGATGGAGAAAGGTGGCGGCAACGGCCGTCGGCTCCGTGTGCTCGACGTGGGAACGGGCAGCGGATGCATTGCCGTGAGCCTGAAGCTGGCCATGCCGCAGCTCGACGTGTGGGGCTGGGATATTAGCGGGGAGGCCCTTGAGGTGGCCCGCGAAAATGCGCGCCTTCTGGGAGCCGATGTGCAGTTTGAGTGTGTCGACATGCGCTCTGCCCCGCCCTTGAGACCTGGCCAGGCTGGTTTCGACCTCATTGTGAGTAATCCGCCCTACATACGTCCCCTTGAGCGGGAGACGATGCATTGCAATGTGCTGAATTTTGAGCCTGCCGCGGCCCTCTTTGCGCCCCAGGACGATGCGCTGTGCTTTTATCGTGCGTTGCATAGGCTTGTTTCGTCGCACGGCAGGCTCACGACCGAGGCTTCGCACGGTGGTTCTACTTTTCTTTGTGTGGAAATCAACGAGGCTCTGGCTGCCGAGACGCGCGACTTGCTTGAAACCGAAATTTCCTACAGGCTCCACGTTACGGCCCGAGCCAGTCTGTGTCGCGATGGTTTCGGAAGCTGGCGCTTCGTGGTGGCCGAATACGTTTTGGATGGCAAACAGTAGGCTGCAGGCTGCTGCTGAGAGATTCTGTCGGCCCGAAAAAAGAAATTTCACCGTGGTGGGAAAGTTTTCTCACCGCGGTGAAAAAGTTTTTTCATCAGGGTGAGAAAGTTTTCCCACCACGGTGAGAATTTATCGTGGTCGCCTTTTGTCAGATTTTGCTCCGTGCAAAATCGTTGAGCCGGCCTTCTGTGTCGAAATAGTTGAGCCACTCTCCGCCGGCCGGTGCGAGCAGTGCCTTGAGTCCGCAGTGGCGCGCGGCCTGACAGTTAGCTTCGCTGTCGTCGAAGAAGAGGATTTCTTCGGGCTGGCACTGCAGGCTTTTCACCACGCTTTCGAAGATTTCGGGCTGCGGCTTTTCGAGGTGCATTTCATAGGAGAGGAATTTGTGGTCGAAGAAGTTGTCGACGCTGAGCCCTTTGTAGGCGAAAAACTCGAGTCCCATGTTCCAGTGTATGACGTTGGTGTTGCTGAGCAGGGCCATGCGGTAGTGTTTTTTGAGCTTCAGGAGCATTTCGAGCCTGATGGGCGGCACGTCGACAAGGAATTTTTTCCAGGCTTCTACGATGTCGTTGTTGGCCAGTGGCAGGTTGCTGGCCTGGCGCACGGCTTGGCAAAACTCGTCGACTGTGGCTTCGCCTCGCTCGAGGCTGGCCAATATGCCGTTTTGGGCATAGGTGCCTATGAGGGGGCGCAGGTTGAAGCCGAGGTGCTCGAAGGCGCTGATGCAGCGCTCTTTGTCGAGATTGACGAGCACGCCGCCAAAATCGAAAAGCAGGATGCGGGGCTGTGTCATGGGATGCGGGGTTTATTGTGGGGCGGCGGTTTTGACGATTTTGTAGAGTTTGTCGCTGGGTCGCACTTTGTCGGGCACGGGAATGGAGACGTTTTGTCCCTTCGTGGCCTGCACGACACTGTGGTCGTCGAAGTAGATGGTTTCGCAGTCGAAGTATCGTGCTCCGACGGTGGGGCCTATGACGAGCAGGCGGTCGCCCACGCTGATGTCGGTGGCTTCGATGCGAAACTCCCCTACCCCGAGTTTCGAGAAGTATTTCACACCGCGGCCCACATAGACCTTTCTTTCGGTGGCCTGCGAGCCATATACGGTGCTCCATTCGCCGAGTTTCTGCCCCAGGTAGTATCCGTCCCAAAATCCGCGGTTGAAAACGGTGCTGAGCCGCTGGTCCCATTCTGCCACGCGCTCTCTTGAGAAGCTGCCCTCGCAGACGGCTCTCACGGCCTCTTTGTAGCAGGATACGACGGTGCCCACGTATTCGGCAGCGCGGGCGCGGCCTTCAATCTTGAATATGCGCACTCCGGCCTGCATCATCTTGTCGATGAAGCCTATGGTTTTGAGGTCCTTCGGGCTCATGATGTATTTGTTGTCCACTTCGAGCTCCATGTCGGTTTCGCGGTCGCGAACGATGTATCCGCGTCGGCAGAGCTGCATGCAGGCTCCGCGGTTGGCGCTCTCGCCGGTGTTTTGGAGCGAGAGGTAGCATTTTCCGCTAATGGCCATGCAGAGGGCGCCGTGGCAGAACATTTCGATTTGTATGCGGCGTCCGGAGGGCCCGCAAAGGTTGTCGCGCTCAATTTGCTGGTAGATGAGGCCCACTTGTTCAAGGTTCAGTTCGCGTGCCAGCACCACTACGTCGGCAAACTGGGCATAGAAGCGCAGTGCCTCGTAGTTTGAGATGTTGAGCTGTGTGGAGAGATGCACTTCTTGCCCTATGGAGCGGCAATAGGTGAGCACTGCCACGTCGCTGGCAATGACGGCCGAAATGCCTGCCTGCCTGGCTTCGTCGCAGATGCGGCGCATGAGTGGCAGCTCGCTGTCGTAGATAATGGTGTTGACTGTGAGATAGGCCTTCACGCCGTGTTGGCGACAGGTGGAGGCGATTTCGCGGAGGTCGGCCAGCGAAAAGTGGTTGGCCGAATGGGCGCGCATGTTGAGCTGCTCAATGCCGAAATATACCGAGTCGGCACCAGCCTCGATGGCTGCCACGAGCGATTCGCGCGAACCCACGGGAGCCATTATTTCAAAGTCGGAAACATTCATAGTTGGGCAAAATTACACTCTTTCGGCTGAAAAACTTGTGACAGGGGCGACCAAAAGTGCTAAAATTCTTTAAAAAGAGGCTTTTGCAGGCAGGATATATTATTTTTGTCACGCTAAGACGAATAAAAACCGAAAAGATAAAATAGCATGAAACAGAGTATGACATTTCTGAGAGCATGGCTCGTGGCCGTGCTTTTTGTGCCCACCGTGGTCCACGCCGTTTCGTTTGTGCCCACCGAGATTGTGGCTGGCAAGTTTGCGGCCAACACGCGATGGTATACGCTGACGATTGGCTCGTCGCACCTCGAAATTGCCCAGCCCAACAGCGAAGGAATTATCCAGCTCAGCGGTGGCATAAAGACCGTGAGCGCCAGCAACCTGTGGTGTTTTGTGGGCAACGACGTTGATGGCTACACCATCTATAACAAGGCGGCCGGCACGTCGAAGGTGCTCTGTGCTCCCACCGAAATGCTGGGCCGCACGGGCAGCCAGTCGTATGTGACGCTGCAGACTCCCGAATATGTGGCCGGCAACGGATATTCATCGCTCTGGATGTTTGCTCCTTCGACCGATGTGGCCGAGGTGGAGGGATACTATATGTATGAAAAAGGCTATGAGGCCAATGTCGTGAACAATCGCGACGGGGTTTTGGCTTTCTGGACCGGAGGCAAAGACCATGGTTCGACGATTGCCATCACGTTTGCCCGACAAACACTGCAGGTGAACCTTGACAACGGGGCGTGGCTCAACAACCTTGAGAGCAACTACCATTCGCAGTGGGGCTCTACGCAGACCGATCCGCAGCTGAAGCTCACTGTGGGTCGCAACAACATGGACGACATGGACAGCGACAAGGAGCTGCGCATCTATAACGGCAATGCCAATGCCTATACGTTGAGCGTGCCGGGCGACTACGTCATCACAAAATATAGCTTCAAATTCCGCAATGACGACCCCGCCAAAGAAGTTACGATAAAGGCAGGTGACATGACTGTGACCTGTCCCGACGACAAAACTGCCTATTTCGCCGTTGAAGACGTCAATGAATCGCAAACAACCTTTACGAGCACGTCGGGCGTAAATGCCTTTGCTCATCTCAGCGAGTTCTTCGTCGAAATAGGTCCCACCCAAGCTGCCGTCGAGCCCAGTTTCGACGTATTTCCCACTCTTACCACTTCGCAAATTCCCTATCGCATTCCGGCCATTGCCCAGGCTCGCAATGGCAACATCGTGGCCGTGGCCGACTATCGGCCGGGCCGTGCCGACGTGGGCAGCGGTGCGCGCATCGACCTGCGCGGCCGTGTGTCGAAGGATTACGGCGAAACGTGGAATGACATTTTTGTGATAAAGGAGGGCGTTTCGGGCACCGACAATCCTGCCTTTGGCGATGTAGCCATGGTGGGCGACCGCGAGTCGGACGATGTGGTGTTCATGTGTGTGGCCGGCCGCATGGGATTCTTCCAGGGTTCGCGTTCCAATCCTACTCGCTGTGTGCGCTTCGAGAGCCATGACGGCGGAGAAACGTGGAGCCAGCCCATCGAGGCCACCGAGCAGATTTATCAGCTCTTCGACCATTGTGCCACGGGCCCCATACAGGCCATGTTCATTGGCAGCGGGCGTATGCATCAGAGCCGCTATGTGAAGGCGGGCAGTCACTATCGGGTGTATTGCGCCCTGTCGGCCCGCAATCGCGACCTCTCGGCCATTATGAACTATGTGATTTATTCGGACGACCTTTGCAAGACGTGGAAAGTGCTGGGCGACGCTAACTGTCCGCCCATTCCCACAGGGGCCGACGAGCCTAAGGTGGAGGAACTGCCAAACGGCAGCATCGTCATCAGCAGTCGCACCACGGGGGGCCGCAACTTCAACATTTTCACCTTCAGCAATGTGGAGCGTGGCGAGGGCAGTTGGCAGGCCCAGGCCTTCTCGGGCGCTTCGAACAATGGTGTGACGGCGCTTTCGAATGCCTGCAACGGCGAACTGCTCATTGTTCCGGCAAAGCGCCTGTCCGACGAAAAACCGATTTATCTGGCCTTCCAGTCGGTGCCCTTCGGCTCGGGGCGCAGCAATGTGGGTATCTACTACAAAGAGCTCAGCAACCACACGGCCCACTATTCCACCCCGTCGGCCTTTGCTCAGAACTGGAACGGCAGCCACAAGGCTTCGTCGCTCGGCTCGGCCTATTCCACCATGGTGATGCAGCAAAATGGCATTATAGGCTTCCTCTTTGAAGAAGAAACCTATTGCGGAACGGGTGGGGGAGGATATACCATTGTGTATAAGCCCTATAGCGTGGAGACGCTCACCGACAGCGTCTATGCCTATGATCCGAGGGCCGATGTTTCGGACATGCTGAAGGCCGAACTGTCGCAGACATCGCAGCAGCTCACTGGCGGCGGAAAGGCTGTGGGCAGCTTGAGCCAGGAGGATGTCGATGCACTCAAGGAGCAGTATGCTGAGGCCGAAGGCACGGTAGAAAACCTTTATGCCTTGCACGAGGCCATTGCTTCTTTGCCGGGCGTTCCGCTCGAGGAGGGCCGCTGGTACACGCTGCGCAACAAGCTCTATCCCGACCAGTATCTCACGCAGTCGGCAGCCGACAGCACGTTTGGCGCTGCTGCCAGGCAGTATGCCTACGTGCCACAGCTCTTCCGCTTTGTGAAGGCTGGCGAGGCATGGAAGGTGGAGGTGGGCAATCTCGAAACCTTTATGGCCTCAACTCCGGGGCGCAACCAGATGGTGAAGTATGTCGATGGCGAGGCTGTGGCTGCCGGAGCGTATAGTCTTACGTCGAACGCTCAGGGCGAGTCGGTGCTGACGAGCCTTAATCCCACGGCGCCTGCCTATCCTTGCCTTCACCTGAACGGCAGCAAGCAGATTGTGCCATGGACGGCCACGGCCGACGCTTCGCAATGGTATATCGAACCGGCGGAGCAGATACAATTCTCCATGCCCTCGGCCGGATATAACGTGCGCTATTATCCTTTTGCCGTTGAGATTCCCGAAAGTATGCAGGCCTTTGTGGTGACATCTTTTGAGGCCGATGCCGACACGGTGGTGGCCCATGTGGAGCAGGTTTCGGGTGTGCCGGCCTATACGCCTTTCGTAGTCAAAGGTCAGCGCGGCACGGTCACTCTGCCCATCGTGCAGAGCTCGGAGGCTGCGCTCGCCACACCGGTGAAGGGTATGCTGGCGCGCAACACGGTGCAAGGCATCAATATCTTTACGTGGACCACCAGCGGCGGCAAAATTGGATTTCGCAAGCGCAGCACACAAGTGGGCTACGTGAGCGACAACTCGGCCTACCTGCCCTATGACGGCCAGGCCAATTTCGTGATGCTCAGTCCCAGCGAGCTCACGGGCATTGAGTCTGTTCTGTTGCGCAATGCCGAAGCCGGAGCAGGCCAGTGGTTTGACCTGCAGGGTAGGGCAGTGGCCCATCCCGGGCGCGGCATCTATATCAACGCGCGCGGAGAGAAAGTGATGAGGCGATAGAACTACGCACCGTCTTCACGAAAAAAAAGCGAGTTGGCCCAGCAGTTTAAACTGTCGGGCCAACTCGATTTTTTAGCGACGCGATGTAAACTAATCTGATAAGTTTTATTTTTCTGTCGCGAAGTGGAGTGTGCATGCTCCTTTTAGTGTGCCTCGAGCCAGTTGGCTCCGTGGCCGCAGTCGGCAACGAGGGGCACGCTCATGGGGTAGGCGCCCTCCATTTCTTCGATGACGATTTTCTGGACGCGCTCCAGTTCGTTGAGGGGCACGCTGAAGTTGAGTTCGTCGTGCACCTGGAGAATCATTTTAGCCTTGAGCTGCTCGCGACGCAGGCGCTCGTCGATGCGTATCATGGCAATTTTAATGATGTCGGCCGCCGTGCCCTGAATGGGTGCGTTCACGGCATTGCGCTCGGCATAGCCTCTGACGATGCTGTTGTGGGAATTAATGTCGGGCAGGTAGCGCCGGCGGCCAAACTGTGTTTCGATGTATCCCATGTCGCGCGCGCGGTCCACACTTTGTGTCATGTAGTTTCTCACTCCGGGAAACGTTTCAAAATAGTTGTCGATGAGCTCGCGGGCCTCTGTGCGCGACACTTCCATGCGCTCGGCCAGGCCGAATGCCGAAATGCCATATATGATACCAAAATTGGCTGTCTTTGCCTTTCGGCGCTCGTCTTTGGTGATGTCGGCCAGTGGTTTTTTGAAGATTTTGGCGGCTGTGGCGGCATGCACGTCGGCACCGTGGCGAAAGGCTTCAATCATGTTTCTGTCGCCGCTGAGGTGGGCCATAAGGCGCAGCTCAATCTGCGAATAGTCGGCGCTGAAGAAAGTGCAGTCCTCCTCGGGAATGAAGGCTTTTCGGATTTCGCGTCCGTCTTCGCCCCTGACGGGTATGTTCTGCAAGTTGGGGTTCGACGACGAGAGGCGCCCTGTGGCCGTGACAGCCTGGTTGAACGAGGTGTGTATGCGGCCCGTGTGCGGATTGACGAGCTTTGGCAGTGCCTCAAGATAGGTGCTGATGAGTTTTTTCAGGGCGCGGTGGGCCAGTATTTTTTCTACGATGGGATGTTTAGTCTTGAGGCTTTCGAGCACGGCTTCCGATGTCTGATATTGTCCGCTCTTGGTCTTCTTGGCCTTGTCGCTCAAGTGCATTTCGCCGAAGAGTACTTCGCCTACCTGGCGTGGCGAGGTGAGCAGAAACTCGTGGCCGGCCAGGTTGTAGATTTCGCCTTCCAGGCGCTTCATGCGCTCGTTGAAGAGTTGGTTGGTTTCGGCCAAGGCGGTGGTGTCGAGTCTCACGCCGTTCATCTCCATGCGTGCCAAGACGGGCATGAGTGGCATCTCTATTTCGTCGAACACGCGTCGCACTCCATATTTTTCCATTTCGGCCTCGAGCGGTTTCATGAGCCGCAGTGTCACGTCGGCATCCTCGGCCGCATAGTCGCACACCAGGGTGGGGGATACTTGGCGCATCGTTAGCTGATTTTTACCGGCAGGGCCAATAAGCTGGTCAATGTGTATGGTGCGATAGTGCAGGTAGATTTCGGCCAGGAAGTCCATGTTGTGGCGCAACTCGGGCTGCACCAGATAGTGGGCCAGCATGGTGTCGAACATGGGGCCGCTGAGCGTGGCGCCATAGCGCGAAAGGACAGTGAGGTCGTATTTCAAGTTCTGGCCCACCTTCAGGATGGAGGGGTGTTCGTAGAGCGGACTGAAAATTCCGACAATGCGGCGGGCCGCTTCCTCATTTGCCGGCACTGAAACATAGAACGCCTTGCCTGGCTCTGCACAAAAGCTCAAACCAACCAGTTCGGCCGTCATGGCATCGGTCGAAGTGGTCTCAGTGTCTAGACTGACAATTTTTTCTTCCAGGAATTTTGCGCAAATTTTGCGCATATCTTCCTCATTTTCAACGAGAGTGTACTCGTGAGGCGTCGAATTTAAGTCGCTGAGAATCGTTTTTTCGGCTTCGCTCGGTCCCTCGGGCGGAAATTTTGCACCAAAAAAAGTTTCAGTCGAAACATTTTTAGTTTCAGTTGCAAACAAATCGCCCATGGTTGGCTCTTGGCTTTCGGCCGAGGCAAAGAGATCGCCCATCTGGGGTGGGGGAGTGTTGGCGGTCTTGGGTTTTGCCGCAGCAGGGTTGTCTTCGCCTTTTTCAAATCGCTGAATGAACGACCGGAATTCCAGCCGCTCAAATATTGAAGTGAGTTTCTCGCGGTTGGGTTCGCCCATCTTTAAATTTTCGAGTTCCACTTGTAGCGGCACGTCGGTTTTGATGGTGACCAGAAATTTCGAAAAGCGAATTTGCTCGGCGTTGTCTTCCACCTTCTTGCGCAGTGCGCCTTTTATTTCGTCGGTGTGGTCGAGCATGTGTTCTATGCTTCCAAATTGGCGGAGCAACTGGCTTGCCGTTTTCGGGCCTACGCCCGGACATCCCGGCACGTTGTCGCTCGCATCGCCCATCAGCCCAAGATAGTCGATGACCTGTGTGGTGTTTTCCAAACCATATTTTTCGCAAACGGCCTTTTCGTCCAGAATTTCGAAAGGAGCGCTGCCGCGTCCGGGCTTACACATCACAATGCCTGGTTCCACCAACTGTGCATAGTCCTTATCGGGCGTAATCATTTGCACAAAAACTCCCGATTTCACCGCTTTTTTTGCCACGGTGCCAATCACGTCGTCGGCCTCGAAGCCGGGCGCCTCGAGCAGCGCAATGCCATAGGCCCGTATGATGTCCTTGATGAAAGGTACGGCAAAGCGAATGTCCTCGGGTGTGGCTTCGCGTTGCGCCTTGTATTCGGGATAGGCTTCGTGGCGAAAAGTGGGGCCGGAGGGGTCGAAGGCAATGCCGATGAAGTCGGGCTTTTCTTTGCGAAGAACCTCTTCGAGCGTATTGACAAAACCATAGACGGCCGAGGTGTTCTCTTTGCGAGAATTGATGCGCGGCGAATTGATGAGCGCATAATAGGCGCGATAAATGAGCGCATAGGCATCGAGCAAGCAGAGTTTCATAGTGTGTGCACGTATTTTGGCGTAAAAGTACGTAAATCTGTTGAATACTTCCGTTTTTTTGTATTACTTTTGCTTTTCGAATTATGGATACGCTTGTAAAAATCTCTCAGCCCATTGCCGCAGAACTGGAGCAATATAAAGAGCTCTTCAGCACTGTGATGTCCCACGGAAACGACTTCCTGGGAGGTGCGCTCAACTACATCAAGCAACGCAAGGGAAAGCTCATGCGCCCCATGATGGTGTTGCTCATGGCCAAGGAGCATGGAGAAGTGGGCCAGAAAGCCTTGATATCGGCTGTGGCCCTCGAAATGCTCCATACGGCGTCGCTCATCCACGACGATGTGGTCGATGAGAGTGGCGAAAGGCGGGGGCAGGCATCGACAAACCGGGCCTATGGCAACCAGGTGGCTGTGTTGCTGGGCGACTACATCTTGTCGTTGCTGCTACGACAAACAGCGCTCACCGGCGACCTTAGAATTGTTGAAACCGTGTCGAGCCTGGGAGGCACGCTGAGCGAAGGCGAAATTTTCCAACTCAGCAACATTGAGCGCCAAGAAGTATTGGAGGAGGAATACTATCGCATCATCCGCCACAAGACGGCAGCCCTCTTTGCGGCTTGCGCCAAGTTGGGGGCTTTGTCGTCCAATGCCGATGAAACCGATGTAGAAAGAGCCGAAAAGTTCGGTGAAATCGTGGGAACGTGTTTCCAAATACGCGACGATATTTTCGATTATTACGACGACAACCGCATAGGCAAACCCACTGGAAACGACCTTATGGAAGGCAAGTTTACACTGCCCGCCATTTATGCCATTAACAAGTGTGCGGATGAAAAGATATGGAAAATCGTTGAAAAGGTGAAAAAGCGCACCGCATCTTCCGATGAAATCGCCGATATTGTGGAGTTCACAAAAGCACATGGCGGCATAGAATATGCCCGGAATGTGATGGACGAATATCGCTCCGAAGCTCTCAGCCTGCTTCAAGGCTTCAGCAACGTCGACGTGCGCCATGCGCTCACGCTATATCTCAACTACGTCATCGAGCGCGATATCTAATTTTTATAAGGTAGAAACAAAAAAATCCTCGGCATCACCGAGGATTTTTTATGTTTAATAGGCTCTGTGTTCAGAAAGGCTTGATGTCTTCGCCCACCACTTTCGACACAAGCAAGTTGGCCAGGCGGCTGGTGCCCAGGCGGAACAGCTTCCTATCGATCCATTCCTTTCCCAGTATTTCCATCACAATGGTGTAGTAGGTGAGGGCATCGTCTACGGTGTTGAGGCCGCCTGCTGCCTTGAAGCCAATCATGGTGCCCGTTTGCTCGTAGTATTCGCGAATGGTTTGGCACATCACATAGGCCGCTTCCGGTGTGGCGGCAGGCTCAATCTTTCCAGTCGAGGTTTTCAGGAAATCGGCGCCGGCATAAATTGCCAAAATAGACGCCTTTTTAATGTTTACAGCAGTTTGCAGCGCCCCAGTTTCGAGAATAACTTTCAGTGGACGCTCATTGCAGGCAGCCTTGATTTCGCAGATTTCATCGGCTGCTGTTTCGTAGTCGCCGCTCAGAAATTCTCCCACGTTGAGTACGCAGTCAACCTGCTCGGCACCATCGTGAACGGCCAGAGCGGTTTCGGCCGTCTTTATCTCCATGAAGCTTTGTGATGATGGAAAGGCTCCGCTCACCACCGTGGTTTCCGTGCCTTCTACTTCCAGGCTTTGAGCCACAGTTTTTGCAAACTTAGGATAAACGCAAATGGTGGCCATGGGCGGCACGTCGGGATGGTCTTCATAGAAGCGGTTCACGCGCTCCACCATGGCTAACACACTCTCGGCAGAGTCGGTAACCTTGAGCGTGGTAAGCTCAACGGCTGCCAGCAGGTGGCGCATGGTTTCAGCATTGTCGTATTTCGACTTGTTGTTGGCAACGAGGTTGCGCACCTGTTCCTGCACAATCTCGTCGTGAAGATGAAGGTCGTGCTTGGCAAAGGCTTCGGCATACTTGTTGTGCACGTGGTCTAACTCGTGATCGTGGTGGTCGTGGCCGCAGTCGCAATGGTGATGATGGTCGTGAATCATAAAAGTCAGTAGTTTATAAGATTATTTTTGTGGATTTAGTTTTTCATTGTTAAGATGGCGCACCTTGTCGCGCTGTGTCTTCTTCTCAAAGTTGTGGCGAAGGGCCTCGTCGAGGTCCACACCCGTTTGGTTGGCCAGGCAGATTAGTACCCACAACACGTCGGCCATCTCGTCGGCTAAAGTGTCGGCCTCGCCCGGTTTGAACGACTGGTCGCCATAGCGGCGCGCCATGATGCGGGCCAGTTCGCCCACTTCTTCAGTGAGACAGGCCATATTGGTGAGCTCGCTAAAATAGCGCACACCATAGGTCTT
The DNA here is from genome assembly GCA_902796835.1 of uncultured Bacteroidales bacterium. GTDB lineage: Bacteria > Bacteroidota > Bacteroidia > Bacteroidales > Bacteroidaceae > Alloprevotella. Next base: position 954 of record CADBQP010000047.1, on the reverse strand, counting down.
AATCCATGCGTCAACCTGTGTCTGAGCTTCGTGTAGAGTCATTGAAAAAAACTGTGGTTTATTCGGGATATTTTGAGTCCATGCAAATAGTTACAGGGCCGTCGTTGACCAAAGATACCTGCATGTCGGCGCCAAATTCACCTGTGCCGACTTCTTTGCCGATGGTTTGGCTCATTTTTTTGCAAAAATACTCATAGAGTGGAATGGCAAGGGTAGGGTGGGCCGCATGTATATAGGAAGGGCGATTTCCCTTTTTATAGCTGGCCATGAGTGTGAATTGGCTCACAATGAGCACCTCTCCATCCACGTCACAGACCGAAAGGTTCATCACACCACTCTCGTCATCAAAAACGCGCAGTTGGGCAACCTTCTTCACCAGCCAATCGGCATCTGTTGAGTTGTCGTCGGGGCCAATACCAAGCAGTACAAGAAGCCCTTTTCCTATCGAACTTTTTGGTCGGCCTCCAATGTTCACCGAGGCAGATGTTACGCGTTGCACAACCACTCTCATATTTCTATTTTTTTTGGTTTTGCAAATATACATATTTGTATGAGAACAACAAGCTCATAGCTCGTGACTTTTTCAATTCAATTATTGCATAAATATGAAGTTAAGCAATGGCGTTGCGCTTGCTTGTTTAATAATGAAGTCGGCTTCTGCAAAAGAACAACATACAAAAAATCCCCGCCCGCAAACGCACATACGTTTGCAGACGGGGATTTCCGTTACATCGCCCCAGCATGGCAGCCACATTTATAGCGGCAGCCATCAGGAAAACTCAGAGGGGCTGCCACGCGGCAGCATCCTCCTTACTGTTTTCTTTCAGTTTCTTATGTTTTACTGAGGTTTTACTTAGAATTGTTGTCGGTTTTAAGAAGAGTTTCGTTACCTCCCTTCGCTTTTTCGCCCCCAGCCTCCTCGGAACTTCGTCCCTCAGGGCTGACGTGGCGGCT
>CADBQP010000046.1 GCA_902796835.1 uncultured Bacteroidales bacterium | reverse complement strand
TTGAAAAAGCAGGTTTGACGGCAAATATATGGAAATAGTTTCACTTCGCAAATACTTTGCATAAACTTTTGCAAACTATGTTTGATAAAACGGCTTTTCAGCAAATTGTAAGCATAAAAAAAAGAAGAAATTGTTCATCGAGAAACTATTTTTTAGAAAAAAAACAACCAAAAAGCATCTTTTTTGTAATTTTGCGGCGATAAAAAACCAAGGAGCCCTGAAAAGCCCTTTCTGAGTAAACAAAACAAACCTAAATACAACAAAATTTCAAACCAAATTTATGGCACAAATTGATCTTACAAAGTATGGCATCACCGGTGCAACCGTGATAGCTCACAACCCCTCGTACGAGCGTCTGTTCGAAGAAGAAACCAAGCCCGGCCTCGAAGGCTTCGACAAGGGTCAGGTAACTGAGCTCGGCGCCGTAAACGTAATGACCGGTGTATATACCGGCCGCTCGCCCAAGGATAAGTATATCGTAATGGACGACAACTCTCGCGACAACGTGTGGTGGACAACCGAAGAATACAAAAACGACAACCACCCCATGAGCGAAGAAGTGTGGGCCACGGTGAAGGACATTGCCAAGAAGGAACTTTCAAACAAAGAACTCTTCGTGGTCGACGCCTTCTGCGGTGCCAACAAAGATACTCGTCTGGCAGTGCGCTTCATCGTTGAAGTGGCTTGGCAGGCACACTTCGTGACCAACATGTTCATCAAGCCCTCGGCCGAAGAACTTGAAAACTTCGAGCCCGACTTCGTGGTTTACAATGCCAGCAAGGCCAAGGTAGAAAACTACAAGGAACTCGGCCTGAACAGCGAAACCTGCGTAGCCTTCAACACCACCACCAAGGAACAGGTAATCATCAACACATGGTATGGCGGCGAAATGAAGAAGGGACTCTTCTCCATGATGAACTACTTCCTGCCCCTGCGTGGCATTGCTTCGATGCACTGCTCGGCCAACACCGACATGGAAGGTAAAAACACCGCCATCTTCTTCGGTCTGAGCGGAACGGGCAAAACCACCCTTTCGACAGACCCCAAGCGTCTGCTCATTGGCGACGACGAACACGGATGGGACGACAACGGCGTCTTCAACTTCGAAGGCGGTTGCTACGCCAAGGTTATCAACCTCGATAAGGAAAGCGAGCCCGACATCTACAACGCCATTCGTCGCGACGCATTGCTCGAAAACGTAACCGTGGCCGAAGACGGCACCATCGACTTTGCCGACAAGAGCGTCACCGAAAACACTCGCGTGAGCTACCCCATCAACCACATCGAAAAGATTGTGCGCCCCGTCAGCGCAGGTCCCGATGCCCAAAACGTAATCTTCCTCAGCGCCGATGCCTTCGGAGTATTGCCTCCCGTAAGCATCCTCACCCCTGAGCAGACAAAGTATTACTTCCTGAGTGGCTTCACGGCAAAACTCGCCGGCACAGAGCGTGGCATCACCGAGCCCACCCCCACCTTCTCGGCCTGCTTCGGACAGGCATTCCTCGAGCTCCATCCCACAAAGTATGCCGAGGAACTCGTAAAGAAGATGGAGAAGAGCGGCGCCAAGGCCTATCTTGTCAACACCGGATGGAACGGAACAGGCAAGCGCATCTCTATTAAGGACACCCGTGGCATCATCGACGCCATTCTCGACGGAGCCATCAAGAGCGCTCCTACCAAGAAGATTCCTTTCTTCGACTTCGAAGTGCCCACGGCCCTGCCCGGCGTAGATCCCGCCATCCTCGATCCCCGCGACACCTATGCCGATGCCGCACAGTGGGAAGAGAAGGCCAAGGACCTCGCCAGCCGCTTCATCAAGAACTTCAAGAAATACGAAGGTAACGAAGCCGGTAAAGCACTCGTTTCGGCTGGTCCTCAGCTCTAAGCGAAATTTGAATAAAAAAAAGCGGCTGCCAAAATGGGTGGCCGCTTTTTTATTTGTTCAGCAGGCGCTATCAAGACACAAATACGGCCCCAAAACCAACAAGCGCTGCATTACACAAAAAGAAGCACATCCCAAAGCCACAAATATGGATATTTAAATCAAAAAAATAGGCAAACACACGAAAAGATGGACATTTAACGCAAAAAAGAGGCGAAAAGATTTGGAGGTTCTTAAAAAGATGTTACCTTTGCAGCAAATTTCGGATAAAAAGACATATGAAAATCCTTAAAAGTTTGGGTGGCATGCTGTACACCTTAATCAGCGCCTCTAATAAGAGATTTAGTCGAAACCACCCTTCTTCATTGCCGAGCTCTCATCGTCCTGCGGTTGCCACAAATCGAAGTGCGATGTTTGCTCGTTTCTTTTTATTAGCAGCATTTGTGTGTGCTTATAATATTAATGACGCGCGTGCGCAGCAGCTGGCAGTGAAGAGCAATTTACTATACGACGCTACAGCCACCATCAACCTTGGCGGCGAGTTGGTTGTGGGCAAAAAGCAGTCCATCGACCTCTCTGGCAACCTGAACCTTTGGCAGTTTAGCGGAAACAAAAAGATGAAGCACTGGATGTTGCAGCCCGAGTGGCGCTACTGGTTCTGCCAACCCTTCATGCGCAGCTTCATCGGAGTGGAGGTACATACCGGCCAGTTCAACTTCGGCAAGATGCTTCCCTTTGGCATCAGTGTGGCCCGCACCGCGCTTTCCAAGTATCGCTACGAAGGCTGGGCCGTCGGCGCCGGCATCACCTATGGCTACCAGTGGATTCTCGGAAAGCGCTGGAACCTCGAAGCCTCCATCGGTTTGGGCTACACCTACCTCGACTACAACCAAGCCAATTGCGACCACTGCGGACAGGAGCTTGGCGATGGCCAGAACCATTACTTCGGCCCCACCAAAGCAGCCATTTCGCTTATCTACATCATCAAGTAAACTTTTGCAGCGAAGATGCAGCGCTCCGAAGCCTGCACTTTCGAGTGAAGAAGATTTCCAAGGTATTATTATATATAGAACACAGTTATTTCGTCACAATATGAAATTCCTTCTCAAAGCTACACTCTGTCTCCTGGCGTTCATACAATGGATAGCGCCTCAGGCCGCAGAGGCGCAAACCACACAGCGCACCAGCGACGGATTGGTGGAAGTCACCGTGAAGCGCATGCAGCGCAGCGGCTCCGTCTTCAATGTCGACCTCGACCTGCGACTGCTGCAGCCCGTGCGTTCGGCCAAGAAGCTCGAAATCGCTCCGCAGCTCACCGGCAACGGCGAAAGCATGGACCTCGAGTCGCTCACATTCCTGGGCAAGGACCAGATGCGGGCCCATCGCCGCCACATGGCCCTGCGCAGTGCAAAGAAGGCCGAGAAAGAAGGAACCCCCAAGGTAGAAGTGGGCTATGATGCTGAGCACCCCACGACAAGCTATCATGCCACCGTGCCCTATAGTCCCTGGATGGACAATGCCGACCTGCAAGTGCGCAGCATCCTCTGCGATTGCGACGGCACGCCCGGTAGCGAAGGTGTCGCACAGTTCCTGGCTCAGGATGCCCCCGAGCTTCCCGAAGTCAAATCAGCCTATGCATACAAGCCCCACCTCGCCTTCATCACCCCCGAAATCGAAGAGCCCAAGGTGCGCAACAAATCGGGCAATGCCCATCTCGTGTTTGCCTCCAACCGTTGGGCCCTCCGTTCCGACCTGGGCGATAACCAGCGCGAGCTCCATCAGCTCAAGGCCCTCGTGGGCGATGTGCAGAACGACGGCTATTCGCAGATACTCAGCATCGAGCTGGCAGGATATGCCTCGCCCGAAGGCTCACAGAGCAACAACCTCAAGCTCTGCGAAAACCGCGCTGCTGCCATTGCCGACTATCTGGCCGGGGAATACGGCGTCCGCCGCAGCCTCTTTACCGCCCATGCCGGTGGCGAAGACTGGGACAGCCTGGCAGCCCTCGTGCGACAAGACACCGTGCTCGACGAGAAGTTTGACGTGCTCAATATCATCGATGGTGAGCCCGACGTAGAGGCCCGTAAGGCCAAGCTCAAAAACCTCAACTACGGCCAGCCCTACCGCTACCTGCTCGATACCTACTATCCGCAGCTGCGCCGTGTGGCCATCACCGTGAACTACATGGTCAAGCCCTTCTCCGTAGAAGAAGCCCGCGAGGTCATCAACCGTCAGCCTCAGAACCTGAGCCTCAACGAAATGTTCCTCCTGGCCAACGATTATAAGGAGAAAAACGACATGAACAGCTTTGCCGAAGTGTTTGAAACCTCGGTGCGCATGTTCCCCGACAACCCCGTGGCCAACCTCAATGCCGCCCTGGCCGAGCTCGAGCTGCAAGTGCCCAAGCGCACAGAGCGGGCTTGCACCTACCTGAGCCGCATAGCCAACACCCCGCTGGCTCAGACGCCCGAATACTTCAATGCCATGGGCATCTGCGCCGCCACCAAGGGCGACTACGAGCAGGCACGACAGTACTTCAGTCGCTGCGAAGCCCTGCCGGCAGCCCAGCTCAACCTGCAAGAGCTCACGAAGCTCGAGCAGCAATAAAACCAAAAAAGGAGAAAAGAAACACAAAATAAAATCTTTCTTATAAATAAACTAAATTAATCAATTCACTAAAAACAACAAGTTATGAAAACCAACAAATTGTTTTTGATGGGTTTGCTGGCCCTGGGCCTCACCGCCTGCACCAGCGACAATGATGTAGAGAATGGTGGCAAAGCCGGAAACGGCAATGCATATGCCGGTCTCACCATCTCTCTGAAAGCCCCCTCTCGTGCTCTCACCGATGCACAGGGTGACAACGTGGGCCGTGACGCTGAAAACGGCGTGAACTCGATCCACCTGTTCTCGAGCCTTGAACCTCACAGCTGGACCATTAAAGTGGCCAACGAGGCTGCTGCTACTGCAGGCACACACTTCTGGAAGCAATCTGCCGACGAATATCGCGTGAAGGCTTACCAGACTGTAGCCGGTCCTGTAAACCTCGCTCTGATGCTGAACCATGGTTCTATTGGTGCCAACATCAACAACATCAATGTGAACACCGAAGCTTATGGCACTGCTGCCCGTGCTATCGAAATCATTGACAACAGCACCAAGGAAGCTGTTGACGGCGACAACACCACCGGTTTCTTGATGACTTCTACCAAGATTGGTAAGACCATCAACGACGAAGTGTCCGAAGCCGAAGTAAATGCTCAAACCACTGCCAGCGACGCTAAGAACGTTTATGAGTTCGACTGCGAGCGCACCGTATGCCAGGGTGTGGTTTCTCTGGGTGCTGCTGTTCCCACTACCACTCTGCTTCCTACAGCTTCGAAGGTTAACGTAGATCTCTCTTCGCTCACCTATTCGGCCATGAACGGTGCTGCTGAATTCTATGTATTCGGCAACCACGCCGGCGCTCGCACCATCGACAACACGACTCTCCCGACTCCCACCTACAAGTACGCTGGTTTCGAGTCTGCCATCCACTCTTGGAAGACTGGTGTTGCCGGTTCGGCCGACGACTGGGCTTCTGCCAAGGATCAGAGCAACCTTACTACTGCTAAGCTCGTGCGTCTGGGTAACTATCAGGGCATCACCATCGACAATGCCTGGATGACCGCCAACGACACCGAGGCTAAGCGTGCCACTGCCCGTAATGCCAAGAACACTGCCCTCAGCGGCTATGCTGCTATCCCCGTGTTCAGCAACGCTGCCGTGCAGGCCACCATCACTAACGCTCCTCTGGTAAACAGCCGTGGTATTTACTTCTTCGAGAACACTGCATCTCACTCTTCTTATTCCGACGGTAACCTCGACCACGGTTTCTGGCGCCTGGCTTGTGCCAAGGTTTACGGCACCGTAACTCCTGCCCACGTTTATGGTCTGGAATATGAGCAGTACGACCACGACGGCGACCCTGCTACCCCGAACGAGATCAGACCTACCGCCAACGTGAAGGAATATGCCATCGCTGCCGACAAGGCCGCCTACGATGCACTTCCCGAAACTACTCCCGAGCAGAAGAAGGCCAAGGCCGAGACTTTCTGCCCCGGCACCACCTTCTACAGAAATATCCAGGACAACTACCTCTATGCCAGCGCCGAAGCTGCACAGCGTGGTTGCGGTCTCGATGGTGTGCACGATCACAAGGACGCTACCGAGCTTGACCTGACCCTTCCCGACACCGATCCCGACTATGCTACCAAGGGTCGTCCCACGGCTTATCCTTACGTGAAGTACCTCGACGGTCGCTGCGGATGGCGTGCCCTCTGGAACCGTCAGACTGGTGAACTTACAAACGGCAAGAGCGATATCCACAAGGGTATTATCGACGCCAGCACCCGTCGTAACAACATCTACCTGCTTGAGATTGCCAGCTTCGAGGACCTCGGCTTCCCCTTCGACAGCGCCGACCCCACCGATCCTAACCTTCCCAAGCCTCTGCTCGACAATCCTGCCGACCCCAGCACCGATACTCCCGACAACCCCGACGTAGTGCGTGAAAACACCTACATGAAGGTTATCGCTAAGATTCTCCCCTGGAACGTTGTGAAGCGTCAAGCCGTATTCTATTAATCTTCAGCATCTCTGAACACAATAGATACAAATCCTAACTAAAAGCCGCTGTCGGGGCGGCACACCACAGTCATGGCGCCGCCCCGACGGCACTTTCAAAACAAAAACAACAAAAGAGAAAACTTCTCGCTATTTATAAGAAAGAACCCCATAAGGAACCAAACACTCCTAAACAAACTCGCGATGATAAGAACATTCAGAAAACTAAGCAGCGCACTGGTCGTGGCCCTCGCCATGGCTCTGGTTGGGTGCGACTCTATGATCTATGAAGACCTGACGGACTGTCCGCAGGAAGTAACGTTCCACATGTTCAGGCAAACGCCCTGCGACGGAACCGTGCGCTACTATCCGCAGGAAATCAAGGATGTCCATATCTTCGCCTTCGACCAAACCAACACCTTGGTCCGCAAGTTCAGCGCCTCCAACCTTGTGCTGACACCCGACTATCGACTCACCGTACCTTTCGACATCCAGGGCAAGTTCACCTTCGTAGCCTGGGGTAGCGACAGCATCGACTGCTACAAAACCTCCGACTTCACCGAGGGCGTAACCACCAAGAGCGAACTCATCGAGTCGCTCACCCATCCTGCCGGCAGTGTCGACGAAATGCCATCGCGCCTCTTCTTTGGCCAGTATGGCGACAGCCTGACGCGCGACTACAAAGCCAAGTCGGGCTCCCATCTCGACACGCTGGGGCTCAACATGCTCGAATACACCTACCGACTCACAGTAAACATCTACGGACTCGATAGCACCAAAACCTATAAAGTGTATATCACCGACAACAACGATGCCTACGACTTCGACGGCCACATGCTGACCGGACGCCCCGAGTTCACCTACAACGCCGAGCCCGACCGCTATGGCACCCTGCTCAGCAGCAGCTTCACCACCCTGCAACTCACAGAGGGAGGAAACAGCCGCCTTATCGTTTACAACGAAACCGACGACAAAGAAGTGTATAACGCCAAGCTCGTAGACGACCTCATCATGTTCCGCGGCGGACGCACACTGCCGCCCTATTCGCTCGACTGTAAGCACGACTTCAACATTCACCTCTGGCTCGAAAAAGACCCCGTGGTGACCACTGGCACCTATATGGTGGTGCGTGCCATCATCGACGACTGGAATGTCATCACACGCTCGGTAACGCCCCGAGGATAGCGTAGCCACGGCCCCGTCGTTGAGGCCGATATGACCCAATATCCTCCATAAATCTACTCATAATTGATGGGCCCGTGTTGCTCTTTCATGGCGACATCGCCTCCATCACTATACCGAAAAAAACGAAAGGAAAAGTTTTGAACCGCAAGGTATTACATAACATAAAGAGAAGTTTGGCAATGCTACTCCCGGCATGGCTCCTTTTGGGCGTGATTGTCTTGTCCCTATCGGGCTGTTCCGACGATAGCTATGGCGGAACCGATACTGACGGGAAGACCTATGTAAACCTCACGTTCAGTGCCGTCAACCGACTGCCGGGCACACGTGCATCAGGCTTCATCACCGACAATGGCATCACCGATGTGCTCACCGAGGGCAACACCGTGAGCGAAAGCCAAATCCACACGGTGTTGGTAGCCATGTTCGACCCCGTCGGTGCCGACAATGAGCGACGCTTGCGCCATCTGTTCTGGTTTGCCGACAATTCGTCCGAAGTTAGCACTGCACTCTCGCCCCTTTCGCCCTCAAGCTTCTCTTCCGACCGCTTAAAGGTGCTCGGTTCCCTCGATTATAACGGAGGAACAACCCTCTCTACCAGTTCCACCAAAGGCCTTTGGCCAGGACGTTACCATACCATAGCCTACGGAAACTTCCTTGGTGCTGACATGCTCGTGTCGCTTCTTGGTGCGCCCGATCTCGACGTACTGGCCAACATGACGCAAGATGAGGTCGAAGCCGCCAATGTAACCCTGGCCGATTTTAAGACAGCCTTCTCAAACTATTTCACCAGTCCGCTCTCCGGACAGTTGAGTGGGGCGCAGCCAACCACTGTCGTAGTGGGCGGACAACAAACATCCGACGGTGCCGACCGCGGCCCACAAAGCAACCTGATGGTTGGCGGATATGCCGACGATGTGCGTACGCAAGTTGAGAACAATTTAGAAGGACTTGGCAACGAAATCAACTATTTCCAGCAGTCGGCAGCCGAGGT
>CADBQP010000045.1 GCA_902796835.1 uncultured Bacteroidales bacterium | reverse complement strand
GGGCCTGGCTGGGGCTAGCGCAAAAACGGCAACACCCCTGCCCTCTTGCTGCAAGCAACGCAGAAAGGCGCAAGGGCGCTAGCTGCCCAAAGGGCGGCTATGGTGGTGGCGGAAAGGCGGTCGAACTTCGACATTCGTTGGGTTTCTTATAAGTCTGTCTCGCTTTCCCCTGCAAGTTACCGGTGAGCTATGGGCTACGCTGACACATAAGAAAAAGCGTGGGGAAATTTTTGTTTATCTAAAGGGGGCTCTGGAAAAGCCTTTACGGATATAAACAATTGCCCACGCCTTGAAGATATATTGCGTGAGCAAATACATGCTTCAAGTGTGAACGTTTGTCATCATCCGTTAAAGCGTAAATTTTCCAGATTTCCTTTAGGATGAGCAAAACGCTCTTCGATTTGTATGTCAGTGGCGGCTGAGGAGAGGTGTGGCCGTGGCCACATCTTGCCGCACTGCAAATTTACATATTCCCCCACCAACGGGCAAACTTCTGCAAACTTTAAAGTGGGCGAACAAGTCGATTATTTGGCTCTGCGGAGCATGGCCGAACGGCGAACTGCGAAACTGCAAACTCGGGCTTGCAAATTGCAACAGCGAGCACTGTGTCTCCACAAGGTTTGTGTCCCCTTAAAAAAATGGTTTTACAGACTGGCACAAAAAAACGTTCCACGCCTCACGGCATGGAACGTTTCGTATGTTTGTTGGTGTGTGTGGCTTAGGCCTGTGCTTCCTCGGCAACTTCCTCGGCAGCTGCAGGAGCCTCTTCGGTCACTGCCTTCACTTCTTCGGCTACGGCCTCGCTGGCAGCGGCTTCGGGAGCGGATTCGGCAGCCTTCTTGCTGCGGCGGGTGCGACGCGTAGCCTTCTTGGTCTTGGCCATGTTTTCATCGTAGTCAACGAGCTCGATGAAGCACATTTCGGCACCATCACTGGGGCGGAATCCCGTCTTGATGATGCGGGTGTAACCGCCGGGGCGGTCGGCCACCTTTTGGGAGATTTCTTGGAACAACTCCGTTACGGCATACTTGTCCTGAAGTTTGCTGAATACTACACGACGTGAATTAGTCGTGTCTTTTTTGCTTTTGGTGATGAGCGGCTCTATGTATTTCTTTAGAGCCTTTGCTTTTGCGAGAGTCGTAGTGATTCTTTTGTGCATGATCAGAGAAACGCTCATGTTTGAGAGCATGGCGGCTCTGTGGGATGCAGTACGACTCAGATGGTTGAATTTCTTACCGTGTCTCATTTTGTGTTAGTCTTTTTCTAATTTGTATTTCGAGATGTCGGTTCCAAACGACAGATTCAGACTCTCGAGCAAATCATCAAGCTCGGTGAGCGATTTCTTTCCAAAGTTGCGGAACTTGAGGAGGTCGGCCTTGTTGAACTGCACGAGGTCGCCGAGGGTTTCTACTTCGGCAGCCTTGAGGCAGTTGAGGGCGCGCACGGAGAGTTTCATGTCGGTAAGCTTGGTCTTGAGCAGCTGGCGCATGCGCAAAACGTCTTCGTCGAACTCTTCGTTGTCATCCTGTTGGGTGTCTTCCATCGTGATCTTCTCGTCGGAGAAGAGCATGAAGTGATAGATGAGCACCTTGGCGGCCTCTTTGAGCGCGTCTTTGGGGGTGATGGAACCGTCCGTGGTGATATCAAGCACGAGCTTGTCGTAGTCGGTCTTCTGCTCAACGCGGAAAGGTTCTACGCTGTACTTGACATTACGGATAGGTGTGTAAATAGAGTCGATAGGGATTTGCGACACTTCGGTGCATGCATCGCGATTTTCGTCGCTGGGCACGTAGCCGCGTCCTTTGTTGATAGTGAGCTCTATCTGGACGGGGTTCTTCGAAGTGATGTGACAAATAATCAGCTCCGGATTCAACACTTCAAAACCCGTAAGGTGCTTGCCTATATCGCCTGCACGGAACTCTTTGGTGTCGGTGACGGTGATGGAAACTTTTTCGGTTTCGTATTCCTCAACGATTTGCTTGAAACGCACTTGCTTGAGGTTGAGGATAATGTTGGTCACATCTTCGCGCACGCCGGGGATTGCAGCAAACTCGTGTTCCACACCAGAGATGCGGATGGTGTTGATTGCATAGCCCTCGAGCGACGAGAGTAGGATGCGACGTAAAGCATTACCGATGGTTACGCCGAAGCCTGGCTCCAAGGGACGGAATTCGAAAACCCCGTGCTTGTCGTCACTTTCGACCATTACTACGTTGTCTGGTTTTTGAAATGCTAATATCGCCATGTGAGATGCTTTTTTGGTTGTTTTTGGAGGAGCTTTGTGGTGGCACTCTGCCCAGAACGGACACTTAATGTGTTGCGCCACTGTCGTGGCTACGCACTGGCCGGGCGGCGGGAAGGGTGCCAGTCTCTAAGAGGATGCGACGGGCGGAGGTGCAGCGCCTCACGGGGAGGACACTTAGGCTGCACGGGATGCCGACCATCGTTGTCGAAACAATGATGTTAGTTCTTAGAGTATAACTCGACGATGAGTTGCTCTCGAATGTTCTCGGGGATATCAGCACGTTCGGGGCGGTGGAGGAACTTACCAGCCATGATGCTTTCGTCCCACTCCAACCAGGCGTATTTGCTGTGATTGAATCCTGCGAGAGAATCGGCGATGACTTCGAGCGATTTAGACTTTTCGCGAACGCCTACAATCTGACCTGGTTTTACGCTATAGGAAGCGATATTGACCACCTGACCGTCGACCACTATGTGGCGATGGCTCACCAACTGACGGGCAGCGGCACGGGTGGGAGCGAGTCCGAGACGGTAAACGACATTGTCAAGACGGCTTTCGAGCATCTGGAGGAGCACCTCACCGGTGATGCCACTCGAGGCAGCAGCGCGGTCGAAGAGGTTGCGGAACTGTCTTTCGAGCACACCATAGGTGTACTTAGCCTTTTGCTTCTCGGCGAGCATCACGCCATATTCAGACGACTTGCGGCGACGGCTGTTGCCATGCTGTCCGGGAGGGAAATTGCGACGCGAAAGCACTTTGTCGGGTCCGAAGATTGCCTCGCCGAAACGACGGGCGATACGAGACTTTGGTCCAATATATCTTGCCATATTTCTGTATTTTTATTTTCGTTAAGTGTGATGAAGTGTATGTGTGACTGGTGAATTACACTCTTCTTCTCTTCGGAGGACGGCAACCGTTGTGGGGCAGCGGTGTTACGTCTACGATTTCGATTACTTCGATGCCTGCTCCGTGTATGGCACGGATGGCGCTTTCGCGGCCGTTGCCGGGACCCTTGACATAGGCTTTTACCTTGCGCAGGCCGAGGTCGTAAGCTACCTTAGCACAATCTTGAGCGGCCATCTGAGCGGCATAGGGAGTGTTCTTCTTAGAACCACGGAAGCCCATCTTGCCGGCACTCGACCACGAAATAATCTGGCCTTCGCTGTTTGCCAAAGATACGATGATGTTGTTAAAGGAGCTGTGCACGTGGAGCTGGCCCTGTGCGCTAACCTTTACATTTCTTTTTTTAGCTGCAACTGATTTCTTTGCCATAATTCTATGCTTTATTTAGTAGCTTTTTTCTTGTTTGCGACAGTCTTCTTCTTACCCTTACGTGTGCGGGCATTGTTTTTTGTGCTCTGTCCGCGCACAGGGAGTCCGTGACGATGACGAACACCACGATAGCAACCGATATCCATCAAGCGCTTGATGTTCATCTGGATTTCTGAACGGAGGTCACCCTCTACTTTGTACTCTTCGCCGATAACGGCACGGATGCGACCAGCCTGGTCGTCGGTCCAGTCCTGTACTTTGATGCCTCTGTCAACGCCGGCCTTGTCCAAGATCTTAGCCGCGCTACTACGACCTATTCCGTAGATGTAGGTCAAAGCGATTTCACCTCGCTTATTCTGAGGTAAATCTACACCAACAATTCTTATTGCCATATTATGTATAAATTATTTGCGAAAACTGAAGATTTAACCCTGACGGAGTTTCATCTTGGGGTTCTTCTTGTTGATTACATATAAGCGTCCCTTGCGACGTACGATTTTGCAGTCGGCACTACGCTTCTTCAAAGATGCTCTTGTTTTCATATTTGGTTTGTTGTTTTATTTGTATCGGAACACTATTCTGCCCTTTGACAGGTCGTAGGGGCTCATTTCAACCTTGACCTTATCGCCAGGGAGTATTTTGATGTAGTGCATACGCATCTTGCCAGAGATGTGGGCTATGATTTCATGACCATTCTCAAGTTCGACGCGGAACATTGCATTGCTCAATGCTTCTACAATCGTTCCATCTTGCTCTATTGCAAATTGTTTAGCCATACGATATTGATTAATGTTGCTGCTTTTCTATTATTTCGACTTCTTCGAACGACGATAGTATGTCGGGCTTCCCGTGGTGGATGGCGATGGTATGCTCAAAGTGGGCTGCCGGCTGGTGGTCCTGCGTGACACAGCTCCAGCGGTCGGGCATAAGTGCTATCTCGTAGCTTCCCATGGTAATCATGGGTTCTATGGCGATGCACATGCCGTTCTTTAGCATTTTTCCGCTTCCACGCTTGCCGTAGTTGGGCACATAGGGTTCCTCGTGCATTTCACGACCTATGCCGTGGCCCACCATTTCGCGGACTACTCCATAGCCGTAGGATTCTACGTGCGTTTGCACTGCGCTCCCTATGTCGCCTATTCTATGGCCCGGAACGGCTTGCTCGATACCTTTGTAGAGCGATTCTTTGGTGACTTTGAGCAATTGGCGCACCGATTCGCTCACTTCGCCCACACAAAAGGTGTAACATGAGTCGCCACAAAAGCCTTCGAGCTTGGTTCCACAATCAACAGAGACTATGTCGCCGTCGCGCAGCTCTGTGCTGCTTGGGATGCCATGTACTACTACGTCATTGACCGAGGTGCAGACACTGCCAGGGAAACTGTTCCCATAAGGATTGGGGAATCCCTTGAAAGTGGGAATGGCCCCGTGGTCTCTTATAAACTCTTCGGCGAGCGCATCAATCTGAAGCGTGGTGACGCCCGGACGAATTATCTTGGCTATCTCTGCGAGGGTGGCTGCTACGAGCAAATTAGCATTGCGCAACAGCTCTATCTCGTCGTCAGTTTTAAGCGTTATCATTAATACGGTGATTGCTCAATGTTTAGTAGGCCGAAACCGAACTGCGGGGACGGGTGTGGCCCGAATTGAGAAGACCATCGTAGTGGCGCACCATCATATAGCTTTCTATCTGCTGCAGTGTGTCTATTACCACACCCACGAGGATCAGCAACGATGTGCCTCCGAAGAACTGTGCAAAACCCTGCTTGATGCCAAAGAGGCTGGCGAAGGCCGGCATAATGGCTATGAGGGCAATGAACAGCGAACCGGGCAGGGTGATATGCGACATCACGTTGTCTATGAAATCGGCGGTAGCCTTGCCGGGCTTTACTCCGGGAATGAATCCATTGTTGCGCTTCATATCTTCTGCCATCTGCACAGGGTTCAGAGTGATTGCTGTGTAGAAATAGGTGAATGCCACAATGAGGATGACATAAACGATATTGTAGGGAACAGAAGTATGATCAAGGAATGGACGCATAATGGAGCTTGCATTTTCGCCCAGACCTTGCGACAGCGTGATAGGAATGAACATGATTGCCTGAGCAAAGATGATAGGCATCACGTTGGCTGCGAACAGCTTCAAGGGGATGTACTGACGTGCTCCGCCAAATTGGCGGGTGCCTTCTACGCGTTTGGCATACTGCACAGGGATTTTGCGAGTGGCCTGTGTCAGGATGATGGCCAAAGCCATGACGAAGAGCAGAGCTATGATCTCAAAAAGGAACTTGATGAGACCACCACCTTCGGCTCCAGAGAGCGAAGTGGTAAACTCTTCTACGATGGCGCTCGGCATGCGGGCAATAATACCAATCATAATGATGAGTGAGATACCATTACCAACGCCTTTGTCGGTGATGCGCTCGCCCAACCACAGAATAAACATGGATCCTGCGATGAGTATGAGGGTGGATGACACCATGAACCAGAGGCCGTCGCCCACGAGGAAAGCACCAGTGCCAGCTGTTTGGTGGCGAAGATTAAGAAGATATACGGGAGCTTGGAAGAGCAGAATGAAAACTGTCAGCCAGCGAGTATACTGGTTAATCTTGCGACGTCCGCTTTCGCCTTCGCGCTGCAACTTCTGGAAGGAAGGCACAGCCACAGCAAGAAGCTGAATGACGATAGAAGCCGAGATGTAAGGCATGATACCTAAGGCAAACACCGAAGCGTTTTCGAAGGCACCTCCGGAGAACATATTCAGCAACGACATCAGACCTTCACTTGTCTGCTGGTGGAGCTGCTGCAAGGCAGCAGGGTTAATTCCAGGCAACACAACAAATGAGCCGAAGCGATAGATGGCTACGAAAAGGAAGGTGATGAGAAGACGGGTTCTCAAATCCTCAATGCGCCAGATGTTCTTTATTGTCTCGATTATTTTCTTCATCGACGTAGATTGATTTTGAGTTAAAGTACTACTGCGGTTCCGCCGAGAGCCTGAATAGCCTCTTCAGCCTTCTTAGAGAAAGCGTGGGCAGAGACTTCGAGCTTCAGCTTGAGTTCGCCCTGGGCAAGCACCTTGACGAGTTGCTTCTTCGAAATGAAGCCAGCACCTATCAGCTCTTCCAAACCAACTTTCTCCAAGTTCTTGGCCTCAGCTAGAGCCTGAATGGTAGAAAGGTTGATGGCCTTGTACTCAACTCGGTTAATGTTCTTGAATCCAAACTTAGGCAAACGACGCTGCAAGGGCATTTGTCCGCCTTCGAAACCAATCTTTTTCTTATAACCAGAACGTTGCTTAGCTCCTTTATGACCACGAGTCGAAGTGCCGCCACGGCCGGAACCCTGGCCACGTCCTACTCTCTTACGAGCATGTGTAGAGCCTTGTGCAGGTTTTAATGTATGTAATTCCATTTTGTATAGAAGTTTACCAAAGTTATTAATCAACTATTGCAACGAGATGGTGCACCTTGCGGATTTGGCCGCGCACCGTGGGGGTGTCGGGCAGTTCTACCACGCGGTTGAGTTTTCTCAGACCCATTGCATCGAGCGTGCGCTTCTGATCCTTAGGAGCGCCGATACGGCTCTTTATCTGTTTAACTTTAATCGTTCCCATGTTATCCTCTGAATACTTTTTCGATTGATACACCACGCAATGCCGCGATTTGGCGAGCATCACGCATCTGACTCAAAGCTGCGAAAGTAGCCTTTACCAAATTGTGAGGATTCGACGAGCCCTTCGACTTGGCAAGAACGTCCTTGATTCCTGCACTTTCGAAAACGGCGCGCATGGCACCTCCGGCAACTACTCCAGTACCCTCGGAAGCGGGCAATACCAAAACCTCAGCACCACCGAAGCGAGCAGCTTGCTCGTGGGGCACAGTACCCTTGATTACGGGAACCTTGATGAGGTTTTTCTTTGCAGATTCCACTCCTTTAGCGATGGCGGCCTGAACTTCTCCAGCTTTACCCAAACCGTAACCGATTACGCCATTACCGTCGCCTACAACTACGATAGCTGCAAAGGTGAAGGTGCGGCCTCCCTTGGTTACTTTGGTCACACGATTGATAGCAACCAGTCTATCTTTTAATTCTTCGCTATTTACGTTAACTCTGTTTGCCATAATCTTTTAGAATTTAAGTCCGCCTTTACGGGCACCTTCAGCTACTTCTTTCACTCGTCCATGATAAAGATAGCCGTTACGATCAAACACTACCTCCTGAATACCTGCTTCAAGAGCTTTCTTAGCTACAGCCTCGCCCACTTTGCCGGCTTGCTCACATTTGGGCATGGCCTCCATGCCGAGCGAAGATGCGCTTACCAATGTCTTCTGTGCCTCATCGTCGATGATTTGCACATAGATTTGCTTATTGCTGCGGAAAACGCTCATGCGAGGACGCTGAGCCGTTCCCGAAATTTTGCTGCGAACGCGATATTTAATCTTGATGCGTCTTTGTTCTTTCTTCATTGTGATAATCTTAATGTATTAAAATTATTTTGCACCAGCAGCCTTACCCGACTTACGACGGATTTGCTCGCCTACAAACAGGATGCCCTTGCCCTTATAAGGTTCAGGCTTGCGGAAAGAACGGATCTTTGCAC
Source organism: uncultured Bacteroidales bacterium (assembly GCA_902796835.1). Lineage (GTDB taxonomy): Bacteria > Bacteroidota > Bacteroidia > Bacteroidales > Bacteroidaceae > Alloprevotella. The sequence goes on along the minus strand of CADBQP010000045.1, from coordinate 40,268 downwards.
ATACAAGACCAAGCAGCTGCTTGTCGCACGATTCGAGACAAATATAGGGGTTCTTATTTCTTTCAGACTTCGTTTCCACTTTTATTTCGGGCGGAAGCTGAATGTAAATGGGATGGGTGTAGCCCAATGAGAATTCCAGGAGGTTGCCGGTGTTAGACACACGATAACCTACACCTACCAATTCCATTTCTTTCTTGTAGCCTTCGCTAACGCCTACAACCATGTTGTGGACCAGCGCACGATAAAGACCATGGAAAGCCTGTTTCTGCTTCTGTTCTACTTCGCTCTCCTCGTTAATAGCGAAAGTCATTTCACCATTTTCGACAGTAACTACTATAGAAGGATCAACATACTGGCTTAACTCACCCTTGGGACCTTTTACGGTCACTACATTATCCTTCTGCGTAATCGATACGCCAGCAGGAATGTTAATCGGCAATTTACCTATTCTTGACATGTGGTTTCCTCCTTTTTATTAATATACATAGCAAAGCACTTCGCCACCAATCTTAAGTGTCGAGGCTTCTTTGTCGGTCATTACGCCTTTCGATGTCGAAACGATGGCGATGCCCAAACCGTTAATTACTCGAGGCATCTCGCGATAACCGGAGTACTTACGCAAACCTGGACGCGATACGCGGCTCAGGTGGCGGATAGCACTCTCGCGAGTCTGCGGGTCATACTTCAGGGCCAGCTTGATAGTGCCCTGGGGGCCGTCGTCCTCAAACTTGAAGTTCAGGATATAGCCCTTCTCGAAGAGAATCTTTGTGATTTCCTTCTTGAGATTAGACGCAGGTATTTCTACCACACGGTGCTTGGCCTTGATGGCATTGCGCACCCGCGTCAGATAATCTGCTATTGGATCTGTCATTTATAAAAGTGATTTAATTAATCGGGACATTCCCGACAATATTAAACATTAAAGAATCTTCTCTCTTGTGTCGCTACGCTTTGATTACCAACTGGCCTTCTTCACTCCGGGAATCAAACCCTGAGAGGCCATTTCGCGGAATTGAATACGCGAGAGTCCGAAAAGACGCATATATCCTTTAGGACGACCGGTAATCTTACAACGGTTGTGCAGACGAATGGGGTTGGCATTACGGGGAATTTCCTGCAGCTTGCGAGCGGCCTCGTAACGTTCTACGGGATCCTGACTCTTTGCAATGATTTCCTTCAATGCGGCACGCTTTGCTGCATACTTGGCTACTAATTTGGCACGCTTCACTTCGCGAGCCTTCATGGATTCTTTTGCCATATCGTATTAGTTGTTTTTAGCGTTTTTGAAAGGCAGGCCGAATTCTTTGAGCAATTCGTATCCTTCTTCATCGGTCTTGGCAGATGTCACAAAAGTGATGTTCATACCTACCAGACGCTCAATAGTGTCGATGTTGATTTCGGGGAAGATGATTTGCTCTTCGATACCAAGCGTGTAGTTGCCGTTTCCGTCGAACTTGCTATTAATACCTTTAAAGTCACGGATACGGGGCAGGGCCACGCGTACGAGTCTCTCAAGAAATTCATACATGCGCTCACGACGCAGAGTCACCATGACACCGATGGGCATTTTCTTACGCAACTTGAAGTTGGCAACGTCCTTGCGCGATACGGTGGCAACAGCTTTCTGACCGGTAATGGCCGAAAGTTCGTTGATGCAAACCTCAATGATTTTCTTGTCGGCAGTTGCCATGCCCAGTCCCTGATTGATCACAATCTTCTTGAGCACGGGGATTTGCATGGTAGAAGTGTAGTTGAACTTCTTCATCAATGCAGGAGCAATGCGCTCTGCATATTCTTTCTTCAGATTGGCTGTGTTACTCATTATTTCAATTCCTCCCCTGATTTTTTAGCATAACGTACGAGTTTGCCCTCTGCATTTCTGCGACGACCTATACGAGTGGGTGCGCTGGTTTTGGGGTCTACGACGTTAAGGTTAGAAATGTGCACAGGAGCTTCCATCTTCACGATGCCGCCCTGAGGATACTTAGCACTCGGCTTCTGGCTTTTGGAGACCATATTGATGCCCTCCACTACGGCGCGCTGCTCTTTCACCAGCACACGGAGCACCTTACCGGTCTTTCCGCGGTCTTCGCCGGAGTTTACGCGAACAGTGTCGCCTTTCTTAATATGTAACTTACTCATTACGTTTCAGTTTTTCAGATTAAAGTACTTCGGGAGCCAAAGAAACCACCTTCATGTTCACTGCACGCAACTCACGTGCCACAGGGCCGAAAATACGACTACCTCTCAATTCACCTGCATTGTTGAGCAACACGCAGGCATTATCATCAAAGCGGATGTAAGAGCCATCTGCGCGACGGATTTCCTTCTTGGTACGTACGATCAAAGCCTTTGATACGGTGCCTTTCTTCAGATCACTTGACGGTATGACATTCTGTACGGCCACCACAATGATGTCGCCCACAGAAGCGTAGCGGCGACGTGTGCCACCCAATACACGGATGCAGAGGGCTTCGCGGGCACCACTGTTGTCGGCCACGGTCAATTTTGTTTCTGTTTGTATCATAATTACTTAGCTCTTTCTACAATTTTCACTACTCTCCAACGCTTTGTCTTGCTCAGAGGACGGGTTTCCATGATCTGCACTGTATCGCCTACATTGCACTCATTCTTTTCGTCGTGGGCATGATACTTCTTTGTTTTCGAGACGAACTTTCCATAAATCGGGTGGATTTCCTTGAACCGTGCAGCAACAACAATGGTCTTGTCCATTTTATTACTTACAACGACACCCTGTCTTGTTTTTCTTAAATTTCTCGTTTCCATCTGGACCATTATTTACTTGTTTAGTTCAATTTCACGCAGCACAGTCTTCATCTTGGCAATCGTACGACGAGCCTCCTTGATTTGTGCAGGATTTTCCAGAGGGCTGATGCTATGGTTGAGCACCATTTGATTGTATTGGGCCTCTGCGGCCTCAAGACGCTCTGCGAGTTCTTCGGTCGAGAGCTTTCGGATTTCTGCAATTTTCATATTCAGGCGTTTTTATCGTAGTCGTGTCTTACAACGAACTTTGTGGTTACGGGGAGTTTCTGGGCGGCCAGGCGGAGTGCCTCCTTGGCCACTTCAAAGCTTACTCCTTCTACTTCAAAAATGATACGTCCAGGGGTGATGGGATATACGTATCCTACAGGGTCACCCTTACCTTTACCCATACGCACATCGGCTGGCTTCTTGGTAATAGGTTTATCGGGGAAGATACGAATCCAGCTCTGACCTTCACGCTGCATGTAACGTGTCATGGCCACACGGGCAGCCTCAATCTGGCGGCTTGTAAGCCAATGGGTATCAAGGCTCTTAATGCCGAAGCTACCAAATGCCAACTGGTTGCCGCGCTGAGCATTACCCTTGGCACGGCCTTTTTGCGGCCTTCTATACTTTGTCCTCTTTGGTTGTAACATAATACTCTGTTTCTTTGTTTAGATAATTAGTATTATTTCCGTTCGCCTCCACGACGACGGGGACGACGTTCACGGCCGCTAAAGCCGCCGCGGCTCTCCTTCTCTTGCTGGAAGTTAGGAGCCAAATCGCGCTTGCCATATACTTCTCCACGACAGATCCACACTTTGATTCCCAGCAGGCCAACCTTGGTGAGGGCTTCGGTCTGGCAGTAATCAATATCTGCACGGAAAGTATGTAATGGAGTACGACCTTCCTTGAACATTTCACTACGGGCAATTTCTGCACCGTTCAGACGTCCTGAAATTTGAATCTTAATGCCTTCGGCGCCAGCACGCATGGCGTTGGCAATGGCCATCTTGATGGCACGACGATAGGCAACACGGCCTTCAACCTGACGTGCCACACTTTCACCAACGATGGTAGCATCAAGGTCGGGGCGCTTCACTTCGTAAATGTTGATTTGAACGTCCTTGTCGGTTACTTTCTGAAGTTCCTTCTTGAGGTTTTCTACTTCTTGGCCGCCTTTACCAATGATAACTCCAGGGCGCGAGGTGCACACTGTAATTGTAATCAGTTTGGGTGTACGCTCAATGACAATGCGCGAAACGCTTGCCTTTGCCAGACGGGCCTTGAGGTACTTGCGGATCTTGCTATCCTCAAGCAGAGTGTCGCCGAAGTTAGAACCGCCAAACCAGTTAGAATCCCAGCCACGGATGATGCCGAGACGGTTACTTATTGGATTTACTTTTTGTCCCATACTTCTTTCAATTAATCATTAGTTTTTGTTCCCACAAACACGGTGATGTGGTTCGAACGTTTACGAATTCTGTAACCGCGGCCTTGGGGGGCTGGACGCATTCTCTTGAGTGTGAAGCCCTCGTCAACGAAAATTCGGGTTACGAACAATTCGCCGTCTTCAGCTTTACGGTCGTTCTTCTGCTCCCAGTTTGCCACTGCCGAGCGCAAGGCTTTCTCTACGTCGGCCGAAGCAGCCTTCTTTGAGAACTGAAGGGTTCCTAAGGCACGGTTCACTTCCATGCCGCGAATGAGATCTACCACATAACGCATCTTGCGAGGCGACGAAGGCACATTACGCAGTATGGCAAAATATTGGGTCTTATTGGCTGCCTTGCGATTTTCTGCAGCTATTCTTTTTCTCTTTCCCATTATTTATTTCTTTTTTACTGATGATGTACGAGCCTGCAATTACTTACGGTTACCTGCATGGCCGCCAAACTTACGCGTGGGAGCGAACTCGCCAAGCTTATGGCCTACCATGTTTTCGGTTACGTATACAGGTATGAACTTATTGCCGTTATGCACTGCGATGGTATGACCAACAAAGTCGGGAGAAATCATACAAGCGCGAGCCCATGTCTTTACCACGGTCTTCTTGCCGCTTTCGTTCATAGCAAGAATCTTCTTTTCCAAGGAAACAGTGATATACGGTCCTTTTTTTAATGATCGACTCATAGTGTTATATTATTGTGCTTGATTATTTCTTCTTGTTAGCTCTTTCGATGATATACTTGTTCGAGTGCTTCTTGGGAGCTCTAGTCTTGAGACCCTTAGCATACAAACCAGTGCGCGAACGCGGGTGTCCTCCCGACTGGCGGCCTTCACCACCACCCATGGGGTGATCTACAGGGTTCATAACTACACCACGGTTGTGAGGACGACGACCGAACCAGCGGCTACGGCCAGCCTTACCCGAACTTTCCAGTGCATGGTCGCTATTACCCACGCTGCCAACGGTGGCCTTGCAGGCACTCAGGATTTTGCGAACTTCTCCCGAGGGCAACTTGATTACGCAATAGTCGCCTTCACGCGATGTGAGCTGCGCAAAGTTTCCGGCCGAGCGAACCAGACGTGCTCCTTCGCCAGGGCGAAGTTCAATGTTGTGTATCACCGTACCCACGGGAATGTTACGAAGGGGAAGCGAGTTGCCTACTTCGGGAGCAGCATCGGGACCCGACATGAGCTTGTCGCCAACCTTCAGTCCGTTGGGGGCAATAATATAACGTTTCTCTCCATCCGCATAGAAGAGCAGAGCGATACGAGCCGAACGGTTGGGGTCGTATTCTATGGTCTTCACTGTTGCGGGAACACCATCCTTGTTACGCTTGAAGTCGATAAAACGATACTTACGCTTGTGGCCGCCACCAATGTAGCGCATCGTAAGCTGACCGCTATTGTTGCGGCCACCCGTCTTTCGCATTCCGTAAACGAGGGATTTTTCTGGTACCGATGCAGTAATTTCTTCGAAAGTACCAATAATCTTGTGTCTTTGGCCCGGTGTTGTGGGCTTAAATTTACGTACTGCCATCTTTTTTAGATATTGCTATAGAAATCGATAGTTTCACCCTCCTTAAGGGTTACAATTGCTTTTTTGAAAGCATTCGAACGTCCCTTGATGAGACCAGAACGGGTGTAGCGGCTCTTGTTCTTGCCTGCATAGAGACAAGTGTTCACGGCTACCACGTTCACGCCATACAATGCTTCCACTTCTTGCTTAATCTGAAGCTTGTTTGCTTCGGGCTTCACCACAAAGCCGAACTTGTTCTGCTTTTCGGTGATACCATTCATCTTCTCTGTGATAAGAGGTCTAATAATAAATCCCATAGTTCCTTCGGTTTTACTTTGTTAAAACTGACTCAATAATACCGAGAGAACTTTCGGTTACAACAAGTACACCGGCGTTAAGGATACCATAAGTATTCACGTCGGATGCTATTGCAACTTGCGTTCCTTGCAGATTACGAGCTGACAAATACACGTTCTTGTTCGAACCGGGCAGCACCATCAGCAACTTCTTACCTTCGAGCTGCAAATTCTTCACGATTTCGATGAACGACTTTGTTTTGGGTGTCTCCATTTCGAAATCTTCCACTACTACGATGGCATTCTGCTGGGCTTTGTAGCTCAGAGCGCTACGGCGGGCCAGAGCCTTCACCTTCTTGTTCAGTTTGAACGAGTAGTCGCGGGGTTGAGGGCCAAACACACGGGCACCACCAACTAGCAGAGGCGAGTTGATGTCGCCACGGCGTGCACCGCCGCCACCCTTCTGGCGACCCAGTTTGCGGGTAGAACCGCTGATTTCACTTCTTTCTTTCGACTTGGCAGTGCCTTGGCGTTGGTTGGCCAAATACTGCTTCACGTCAAGATAGATTACGTGGTCGTTGGGCTCAATTCCAAATACGCTTTCATTGAGCGTAACTTTACGACCAGTTTCTTGACCTTTAATATTCAATACACTCAGTTCCATTACTTCTCAATTAAAACGATTGAACCTTTACATCCCGCTACGCTACCCTTGATAAGGAGCAGGTTCTTTTCGGGGATTACCTTCAAAACTCTCAAATTCTGAGTCGTTACGCGCTCGTTGCCCATTTGGCCACCCATGCGCAGACCCTTAAATACCTTAGCAGGATAAGAACAAGCACCTATTGAACCGGGCTTACGCAGACGGTCGTCCTGACCGTGAGTAGCCTGACCCACACCGCCAAAGCCATGACGCTTCACAACGCCCTGGAAGCCCTTACCCTTCGACGTACCAATTACGTCAACATACTGAGCATCGGCAAAAAGGTCCACCGTAACGGTGTCGCCAAGGTTCAACTCTTGATCAAAATTCTTGAACTCGGCCAAGTGGCGCTTGGGAGAAACTCCGGCTTTCTTGAAGTGTCCCATCAAAGGAGCAGAAACATTCTTTTCCTTGATCTCGGCAAAACCGAGCTGAACGGCCTCATAGCCATCCTTTTCAACACTCTTAACCTGAGTTACCACACAAGGACCTGCTTCGATAACAGTGCACGGCACGTTTTTGCCGTCGGCACTGAAAACGGAAATCATTCCGATTTTTCTTCCTAATAATCCTGGCATTTCAGTTTATTGATTAAATAAATTTGTTTCGTTATTTTTTTTATTTGCGTAGCCCAAACTCATCGCGATTATAAGAATGGGGCGCAACGTTGCTTACACAACTACGGGAGAACCCGCACAAAATAAAGCAGGTATCAGTCGTTTCCTACTTTTGCGGCTGCAAAAATACAAACTCTTTGAAAAACACACAAGTTTTTTTATTTTTTTTTGAAAATATTTTTACAAACTGGCAAAAGCGTATCATCGAACGAGGCTTCGTCTTGTTTCGCTCTCATATATATAATATTATTGTGTCGTTTTCCCGAACTATCGTAGGGATGCTACGGCCCTTGCGTTGAAGGACCGTCGACTCGACAGCTACGGTGGTTAGCGTGATGGTTTCGTCAGTCGATTTGAGCAGCACGCCCTGGTCAGAGTTTTTTCAAACTCTCGGCCCGATAGTTTAAACTGTCGGCCCGATAGTTTAAACTGTTGAGCCAACAGTTTTCACGGCGAGCCGATTCGTGATTGTGGGCCTCACAAAAAGCGGGCGAGGAACTCTCATTTGGAATTCCTCGCCCGCTCCTTATGTTTTCTTGCGGCCCTATCGTCCCAAGGCCAGCTTGAATTGCTTGTTGGGTTTGTGATTGTCGCCGAAGCTCACGGAGAACACGGCTTCGCCAGCCTTGAGCTTGGGTTTGGCTCTGACGGCTGCCCTATAGTTTACCCCCTCGCCAGGCGCCAAGCGACTGATGATGGCCGGCGGAGAGATGATGATGTGGCGATTGTTGCACTTGATGAGGGGTGTGACGTCGTGAATGGCACGCTCGGAACGGTTGTAGATTTCCATTTCGATATGGCCCGTTTCGCCGGCGTTGAGACACTGATTCTGGCTGGGGTCTACAAACCGGACGTTGGTCACCTCGATAAAGTCGCTCACCTTGGCAGCCTCCACCATCTGGCGATGCGGACGGGGAGCGGTATAAGTTACGTCTTCTTCAAACTCGGGATCTTCGCCTCCGCGCGCACTGGAGTTGGTTTTGGGGGCTGTGGCAGCCGCTCCCACCACTCCGCCGGCCACCATTCCAATCAGCGTTCCGGCATGGGAGCCACGGCGTCCCTTCATAATGCCGCCTATGGCGCTGCCAAACATGCCGCCAAGATAGCTGCCCGTGGCGGCTCCGTGGAACTGATGGGTGGAGGCACACGACGTGAGCAGGAGCGAGAGGCAGAGTATGGCTATGAGATTCTTTTTCATGAGGCAATCTTTTTTGCAGGATTTGATATCATGGTGATTTACTTCACCACAATTACCAGGTAGCGGCTGTTACTCCAGAAGAGCTCGGGGTTGGCGATGCGCAGGGTGTAGAGTCCTTGTGCATCCTTGTCGAGCGAGTAGGAGCCCTCGGGATGGTTGGTTCTTAGCTTGGCGTGCTTGGAATAAAGCTTGATGGTCTTAGTGACGCGAAGGTCGATCTTCGTGAAGTAGTCTCGGTTTACGTCCTTGGAGCGCAACACCTCGCCGTCGTCGATGATGTTTTGGCGCGAGAGTTCTTTCTTGGTGCCAAACACGTAGTAGGCCGTGTGGAGTTCCTTATCCTGCTCTGCCACCTGGCGAGCCTTTTCCTCGTGCTTCTGGGCCAGTTCGCTGACGTTGGCATTGAGGTTGTCAATTTGCTCAGCCTGTTCGGCAATCTGCACATCGCGTTGGGCAAGTTCGGCCTTGAGGGCTTCGAGCTGCTGCTCTTTTTGGTCGAGCTGCTGCTGAAAGTTGGCCACCATGTCTTCAAGGGTGCTCTTCATCTTTGAGTTCGACTGCGTGGAGGTGCGCAACTGCTGTTGCAGGCTCGTAATGAGCTCGCGATTCAAGCGCAGCGTCTTTTGAATGAAGGCCATATTGTCTACGATGGCCTCCTTGTCGGAACCCTCGCCGGCCTGGGTTTGCGTGGTTACGCGGCCTTCGGCCTCGTTGATCTGACGGAATCCCTCTTGTATCTGCTCGATGGTTCCCATCATGTCGTTCGATTCGTTTTGCGATTGCTGCAAGGCCTGCTGAAGCGAGTCTATGATGGCCGACGACGCCTCTTTTTCGGCTTGCTGCTCCTTCTGCGGCATGCAGGCGCTCAGACCGAGCAGGGCGAAGGAGAAAAGAATCATTTTTTTCATTGTCGTATAGAATTATGTGTGTGTTGTTTCTATTTTTTTCCTGCCACCACGATGACGAATTCTCCTCGCGGTGCATGCTCGGCAAAGTGGGCCGAAAGCTCGGCCAGCGTGCCGCGCACCACTTCTTCGTGGAGCTTGCTGATTTCGCGGGCCACCGATGCCCGACGCTCCGGTCCAAAGACTTCGACCAGCTGTTCGAGGGTTTTCACCACCCTGTAGGGCGATTCGTAGAACACCATGGTGCGAGGCTCTTCGGCCAACTCTTCAAGGCGGCTGCGGCGGCCTTTCTTTTGAGGCAGAAAGCCCTCAAACGTGAACCGTTCGCATGGCAGGCCCGAACTCACCAGGGCCGGCACAAAGGCCGTGGCTCCAGGCAGGCACTCCACCTCGACTCCTCGCTCCACACAGGCCCTGACGAGCATGAAGCCGGGATCGCTGATTCCGGGAGTGCCGGCATCGGTGATGAGCGCCATGGTTTCGCCGGCAGCCATGCGCGAAGCAAACTGCTCGGCCGTCTGATGCTCGTTGAACTTGTGGTGCGACACTAGCCGGGTCTTCACCTCGAAGTGTTTGAGCAGAAGGCCCGAAGTGCGAGTGTCTTCGGCCAATACTATATCGACTTCGCGCAACACCTTCAGCGCGCGAAGCGTCATGTCGTCGAGGTTGCCAACAGGCGTGGGCACGAGATAGAGCTTTCCCATACGCGGCAAAAGTAGTAATTAAAAAAACAATACGGGCAACAATAAAGATTTTTGTGCTATTTTTGCAAAAGTTCACAAGGCGCTACCACGAGCGCCCGAAGTTTTTTCCACCACAATACCATTTCTCCATGTTTCAGAAAGAAATCAACTTCGACCGATTTGTGCGCGGCATCATGTTTCTGGCCGCCATCGTAGTGGCCTACCTGCTACTCGATTACCTCAGCGCAGTGCTCATCCCGTTTTTCGCTGCTTGGATTGTAGCCTACATCCTCTTCCCCATCGTCGACTTTTTCCAAAACAAGTGTCACTTGCGCAGCCGCCTGCTCAGCATTCTCGTAACCGTGTTGCTCATCGGCGGCGTCATCTTTGGCATCATGCAGCTCATATGGCCTGTCATTGTGGAGCAAGTGGGACACATCAAGGAAGTGGCCTCGCGCTACATGGACACAATGCCCACCAACTCATCCATACCTGCCGCGGTGCAGAATTTCATTAACAAAAACGCCGAAAGCCTGAGCGTTGAAAACCTGCTGCGCGAGCACGACGTACAGAACTTTCTGAAGAATGCCATGGGCAAGGTGTGGAGCTTTGCATGGTCTACAGTAGGCATCATCGTGAGCATTCTCTCATCGCTCATTGCACTCATCTACCTGTTCTTCCTGCTGCTCGACTACGAAAAATTCGCCAACGGCTGGATGGAATTCGTTCCCGTCAAGCAACGCCCCATCGTGGGACAAGTGGTAAACGACGTAGTGAACAGCATGTCGCGCTACTTCCGCGGGCAAGTATTAGTGGCCCTCAGCTATTGCGTCATGTTCAGTCTGGGTTTCTGGATCATTGGTTTTCCCTCGCCGCTGGCCCTGGGGCTCTTTATAGGCATCATCAGCTTTGTGCCCTACCTGCAGCTAATAGGCTTCGTTCCCGCCACAATCCTGGCCCTGCTACAGGCCGCCGAAACCAACTCCAATTTCTGGATGCTGATGGGTGGAGTAGTGCTCGTCTATCTGGTTGCACAAATCCTGCAAGACATGGTTTTCACACCTCGCATCATGGGAAAATTCATGGGTCTGAATCCTGCCATCACCCTGCTGGCACTGAGTGTGTGGGGCTATCTGCTGGGAATGCTCGGACTCATCATTGCACTACCTGCCACCACCCTCATCATAAGCTACTATAAGCGATACGTCATAGGCACCGAACCGCCAGTCGAGACACAAAAAACTGAAGATACGGCCAGCACCCAGGCATAAACGCCTCAACCCACCCACGACCATGAAACGGCAACTCATCCTACTCTTCTCGGCACTGGTCGTCCTCACATCGTGGAGCCAGCCAACCGACGGCGAACGCACAAAGGCATACGTCGACTTCCTATACCGATACATGCCGCTCTGCGACAAAGCCGACCACTCCGTCGCATTCTTTAGGGCAAACGCCGCGCTGACGCAGAGAGCCGTGAGCGAAATGCCATGGGGCAGCCAACTTAGCGACACTCTCATACGCCATTTCGTGCTTCCCCTACGCGTCAACAACGAGCCTCTCGACTCGTTTCGCATCAAGTTTTACGACACACTAAAAGCCCGTGTCGAAGGCCTCGACATGCGCCGCGCCGCACTCGAAATAAACCACTGGTGCCACGAACACGTAACCTATCAACCCAGCGACGGGCGCACCAGTTCGCCCCTGCAGAGCCTTCGCACAGCCTACGGGCGCTGCGGAGAAGAATCTACACTCTGCGTGGCCGCCATGCGAGTGGTGGGTATTCCGGCCCGACAGGTCTATACCCCACGCTGGGCACACACCGACGACAACCATGCCTGGGTAGAAGTATGGATAGAGGGAGCCTGGCACTTCATGGGAGCCTGCGAGCCCGAGCCCGTGCTCGACCTCGGATGGTTTAACGGCCCGGCCAGCCGCGGCATGATGATGCACACCCGAGTATTCGGCCATTACGAGGGGAAGGAAGACATTGTGCTCCAAACACCCACCTACACCGAAATAAACGTCACTCCAAACTATGCGCAAACCCGAAAGGTGAACATCAGCGTAACAGACACCGATGGCCAGCCCGTAGCCAATGCCAAGGTGGAATTCAAAATTTACAACTATGCCGAATTCTACACCGCCGTGACTCGATATACCGATGTCGATGGCCGGACAGCCCTCTCCAGCGGCATGGGCGACTTGCTGGTATGGGCTTCAAAGAACGGAAAATTCGGTTTCAAAAAAGTATCGTTCGCCACAGCCGACCATGAGACAATATGCCTCGAACACAACAGCGCAACGAGCATAGTCTGCGACCTCGACATCAGCGTGCCGCCACAGAAATACACACTTCCGCGAGTGAGCGAAAGCCAGCGCGCCGAAAACGACCGCCGTCTGGCTCGCGAAGACTCGCTGCGACTTGCCTACGAACTCACCATGCCGCAGGCCAAGAACCTGCCAAAGACAAAACAAAGCGAACTTCTGGCTAAGTCGCGGGGCAACCATCGCGTCGTTTCGCAGTTTATGGACGACTACGGTGCTGCCGCCCTGCCCCTTCTCGAAACACTGAGCGAGAAAGACCTGCGCGACATAGAATACAACGTTCTGCTTGACCACCAGCTGCACTCTCCGCGCCGACCCAACGTGACCGACGATGATTATCGCCGCTACGTGCTATGCCCTCGCGTAGCGCTTGAGCCGCTCAGCCCCTACAAAGCATTTTTCCAGCAACAGCACTTTCGCTTTTCGTCGGCCGACGCAGTAGAAAACTGGTGCCGCAACAATCTTATCATCGACTCGCTGCACAATCAGAACGGTACATTCATCACCCCCATCGGCGTGATGCGCACCAAGGTGTGCGATCTGCGCTCGCGCAACGTTTTCTTTGTCAGCGTGTGCCGCGCAAACGGCATTCCGGCATGGATTGACCCCGTTACGGAAAAAGTATGTACGCGCGAATGGGAAATGCAGGAGGGCGCCGAAGCTCAGTCACAAAGCGTCATACCCAAACTGAGCCTTGAAGGCGACAACTCATTGAAATACTACGTAGACTTCACGCTTTCTAAAATTGAAAACGGAGAACTGAAGTTGCTCAACTTTCCCGAGGAGGCTACTATGCAACATTTTGCCGACGGGGTGCCGCTCGAGGAGGGTCACTACTTGCTTACCACTGGCACACGCCGCCCCGACGGTGGAGTTTTGGCCGAAGTGAGATCCTTCAAGCATTCCACTGCTCGTCCGGCCCACATCAAGGTTATTCTGCGTCCCTACGAGGCTGCTCACAATTCGTTTGGGCACATTGAAGGCTTCGACCGCCCATGCGTCATCGTGCTGTTGGCCGAAGGGCAAGAACCCTCCAACCACGTTGTGCGCGACATCGCAGCTCGCAAAGCCGACTTTGAGCGGCTGGGCATTGACGTCATTTGCAGTTTTGGCAGCGAGGAACAACTGAAAAAATTCTTGAGCCAGGATTTTCCGCCCATGCCTAAACAAACTCGCTGGCAGAGCCACGCAACTGGCATGCTCCACGACACCATTGCCCGCGCTCTGCCGCTTCACAATGCGTCGAACCTGCCAATAGTAGTGGTGGTAAACAAGGATGGAGACATTCCCTTCTATCGCCAAGGCTACACCATTGGTATTGGTGATGAAATTCTAAAGGTGATGGAACAGAGATGAGAGCGGATGTTCAGCTCTGAATTTTGTAGCCAGCTGGATTGAGACATATAAAAATCAACCGCCACCGGCTGATGGCCAGTGGCGGTTGATTGGTTTACTAATTTCTTCGCGTAAGAGAAATGTGCGGTATGAGCAGCCTGAAGCGGTGTGCATCCTGGCAGCTCGCTATCACTACACTTTGATTTCTACTTCTACGCCGCAGGGAAGTTCGAGCTTCATGAGTGCATCGACGGTCTTTGCAGTGGAACTGTAGATGTCGATGAGACGCTTGTAGGTGGAGAGCTGGAATTGCTCGCGGCTCTTTTTGTTTACGAACGTGCTGCGGTTAACTGTAAAGATGCGCTTGCGGGTGGGAAGGGGAATTGGACCGCTCACCACGGCGCCGGTGGCCTTTACGTTTTTCACGATCTTTTCGGCTGACTTTTCAACCAGTGTGTGATCGTAGGATTTCAGTTTGATTCTGATTTTTTGACTCATTTTGCTTTTTGTTTTTGCTTTGACGGCATGCAGGCTAAGAGTCATTTGTTAGCCTGCCGCTGTCAAGGCGTTTTTTATGATTATAGAAATTTATTTTACGAGGTCTACGCGTCCCTTGACTTCTTCGAGCACGGTGCGTGCGATGCTTGAGCTGAGGGGTGCGTGGTGGTCGTAGGTCATGGAGCTGGTGGCACGTCCCGAAGTGATGGTACGAAGAGCTGTCACGTAGCCGAACATTTCGGCCAGGGGCACCATGGCTTTCACCAGACGGCTGCCGCTGCGGGTGCTTTCCATGCCTTCTACTTGTCCGCGACGCTTGTTGAGGTCGCCGATTACGTCGCCCATGTTTTCTTCGGGGGTGTCGACTTCGAGCTTCATGATGGGTTCGAGCAACACGGGGCCGGCCTTGGCGCAGGCGTTGCGATAGGCGCTGATGGCTGCTACTTCGAACGAGAGCTGGTCGGAGTCTACGGGGTGGAACGAACCGTCGAGGAGTTCTACTTTGAGGCTGTCAACGGGATAGCCACCGAGAACGCCGGTCTTCATAGCCGACTCGAAACCTTTCTGCACGCTGGGAATGAATTCCTTGGGAATGTTACCGCCAGTTACTTTGTTGACGAACTGCAGGCCGCCTTCTTTGTAGTCTTCGTCTACGGGGCCCACGTTGACAATGATGTCGGCAAACTTACCGCGGCCACCGGTCTGTTTCTTGTAGACTTCGCGAAGGTTGACAGTTTCGGTGATGGCCTCCTTGTAGTTAACCTGGGGCTTACCCTGATTGCACTCTACCTTGAACTCGCGCTTGAGGCGGTCGATGATGATGTCGAGGTGGAGTTCACCCATACCGCTGATAACGGTTTGTCCGCTTTGCTCGTCGGTGTGTACGGTGAAGGTGGGGTCTTCTTCGGCGAGCTTGGCCAGTCCGTTCGAGAGTTTGTCGAGGTCTTTCTGAGTCTTGGGCTCCACGGCGATGGCGATAACGGGATCGGGGAAGTCCATCGATTCGAGCACGATGGGTGCATCTTCGTCGCAGAGGGTGTCGCCTGTGCGGATGTCTTTGAAACCTACGCCTGCACCGATGTCGCCGGCCGAGATAACTTCAACGGGATTTTGGTGGTTGGAGTGCATCTGGAAGAGGCGGCTCACGCGCTCTTTTTTCCCGGAGCGCACGTTGTAGATGTAGGAACCGCTCTCGATCTTACCCGAATAGACACGGAAGAAGGTGAGACGTCCCACGTATGGGTCGGTAGCAATTTTGAAGGCCAGTGCACTGGTTTTCTCTTCTTCGGAGGGCTTGCGGTCTTCTTCCTCGCCGGTGGTGGGGTTGGTACCTACTACGTTGGGGGTGTCGAGGGGGCTGGGCAGGAACATGCAGACATAGTCGAGCAGAGTTTGCACACCCTTATTCTTGAACGACGAGCCGCAGGTCATGGGAGTGATTTCCATGGCGATGGTGCCCTTGCGGATGGCTGCCACGAGTTCTTCTTCGGTGATGCTGTCGGGATCTTCGAAGAATTTTTCCATGAGGGTTTCGTCGCATTCGGCGGCCGCCTCAATCATTTTTCCTCTCCACTCTTCGGCTTCGGCCTGAAGGTCGGCGGGGATTTCTTCTACGTCATAGTCGGCGCCCATAGTCTCGTCGTGCCAAAGGATGGCTTTCATCTTGATGAGGTCGACAATGCCTTTGAAGTTTTCTTCTGATCCGATGGGAATGGAGAGCACGCAAGGTGTGGCTCCGAGCACGTCTTTCATTTGACGCACTACTTCATAGAAGTCGGCACCCGAACGGTCCATTTTGTTTACGTATCCTATGCGGGGTACGTTGTATTTATCGGCCTGACGCCATACGGTTTCAGACTGTGGCTGCACACCGCCTACGGCGCAATATGTGGCCACTGCTCCATCGAGCACACGGAGCGAGCGCTCTACTTCGGCTGTGAAGTCTACGTGTCCCGGAGTGTCGATGAGGTTGATTTTGAACTGTTTGTCTTGCCATGTCCAAGAGCAGGTGGTGGCAGCCGAGGTGATGGTGATGCCTCGTTCTTGCTCTTGAGCCATCCAGTCCATGGTGGCGGCGCCATCGTGCACCTCACCGATTTTGTGGGTTTTACCTGTATAGAACAGGATACGCTCTGAGGTGGTGGTCTTACCGGCATCGATGTGGGCCATGATGCCGATATTACGCGTCAGATGCAAATCGTGTTTTGCCATGTTCTTTTTACCTTCTTTGTATATGAAAGATATTGATTTGTGAAGTTTCTTCTTTTGAGATTAGAAGCGGAAGTGTGCGAAGGCGCGGTTTGCCTCGGCCATGCGGTGCATGTCTTCCTTGCGCTTGAAGGCGCCGCCTTGCTCATTGAAGGCATCCATTATTTCGGAAGCGAGCTTGTCGGCCATGGTTTTGCCGCCACGCTTGCGTGCAAAGTTGATGAGGTTTTTCATCGACACGCTTTCCTTGCGCTCGGGGCGAAGCTCGGTGGGCACCTGGAAGGTGGCACCGCCAATGCGACGAGATTTTACTTCTACTTGAGGGGTAACTTTGTCGAGCGCAGTCTTCCAGATTTCGAGGGGAGAGAGCTCGTTGTCTTTCATCTTTTCACCTACGATTTCGAGGGCGTGATAGAAGATTTTGTAGGATATGCTCTTCTTACCATCGAGCATGAGGTGGTTCACAAATTTGGAAACTTTCTGGTCTCCGTAAACGGGATCCGGCAGGATCACACGCTTCTTTGGTTTAGCTTTACGCATGTCTTTAATTAATTTTTTGAGGCTGCTTAGTGTTCTTCAATACTCCCGTTGGAGCGTTTACTCAACCCTTTGCAAACCAGGTGGTTTGTTTTTAGAGGTTTGGCGAGGGCAACTGCCAGGGCCATTGGGCCTAATATATAATATTATATATATGGTGTGTCGCTGCTCAGTTGCCTTCACCAAACTTTGTTTGTTTTACTTTTTGGCGGCTTTAGGACGCTTTGCGCCGTATTTGCTTCGACGCTGTGTACGGCTGGCCACACCGGCGGTATCGAGCGCACCGCGTACGATGTGATAGCGTACACCTGGAAGGTCTTTTACACGGCCACCACGCACCAGTACGATGCTGTGTTCCTGCAGGTTGTGGCCTTCGCCAGGAATGTAGGAGTTCACCTCCTTCGAATTTGTAAGGCGCACACGGGCCACCTTACGCATCGCAGAGTTTGGCTTCTTGGGCGTGGTAGTATACACACGCACGCAAACACCGCGACGCTGAGGGCATGAATCGAGAGCGGGAGATTTAGACTTCTCCTTGATAACGGTTCTGCCCTTACGCACTAATTGTTGAATAGTAGGCATTTGTGTTGATTTTTAATTATTTATATATTGTTTTATTGTATTCTTATCGGTTCGAAAAAGGGCACAATACACCTTTTCGGGGTGCAAAGTTACGACAAACAAAACAAACTGCAAAAATATTTCAGGCCCTAATTTGTTTTTTTTCGCCAGCAAGGGGTCTGACGCCGCATCGCGACTGAATAGTTGGCTCATCTGTTTTTCTGTCGGCCCGATAAAACGAACTCTCGAGCCAACTGTTTCTACAATAGGGCCAACTGATACCACACATACAAAAAAACTCCCTGACGTGTCATCACGACAAACCAGGGAATTCACCTTAAAAAACTATTTTGTAAACTATTGATTGAAGAGATTTCGTTCTTTTCTGATGCAAAGATAGATATCGCCTCTTTTGCCTCCAAACGTTTTAGACGAATTGCCTATATTTATCGACAAACGGGATTTTTCCTAACGCCATAGCCGCCGACGCTCGCTTTTTGCCCACTTGAGAAACCACAGCAGGGCCAGCAGCGAAACACCTCCGCCTATGATGCACGAGAGCGTGAGGTCCAGACCAAAGGCGTTCTTTGAAACGAAAAGGAAGGTGGTAGTGGCCATCGTCATGAAAAGGGCCGGTATCATCACAAAAAGGAAGGGTTTACGATGCTGCACGAGATAGACGGTGATGGTCCATAGCGTGAACACGGCCAGCGTTTGGTTGGCCCATCCAAAGTATCCCCAAATGACATTGAAGCTGTCCTCGGCATTGATGTTAAACCACAGCAGCAGGAGTGTAACCACGAAGATGGGGACGCTCACCATGAGACGGCGCGACACGCTCGATTGATCAAAGTTCAGGGCGTCGGCAATGATGAGGCGTGCGCTGCGCAGGGCGGTATCGCCGCTCGTTATGGGTGCTGCCACCACTCCGAGCATGGCCAGAATGCCTCCAAACACTCCGAGCCACGATTTCGAAACGGCCATTACTACCTCGGGGGCACTGGCTGCTGGCGTGCTGCCCACGGCCTGTGCGCCGCCGTCGAAAAAGAAATAGGACGACACGGCAGCCCATATCAGGGCCACGACACCCTCGGTTATCATGGCGCCATAGAACACGGGGCGCCCCATGCGCTCGCTCTTGATGCAGCGGGCCATGAGGGGGCTTTGAGTGGCATGGAAGCCGCTCAATGCGCCGCAGGCTATGGTGATGAACAGGCAGGGGAATAGGGGCTGATCCACAAGGCCGGGATTTTCCAGTCCATGCCATACCTCGGGCAGCGAGGGCCACTTTATGAGCAACCCCACAAAGAGCGACAGGGCCATAAAGATGAGCGAAAAGGCAAAGAGGGGATAGATGCGCGCAATAATCTTGTCGATGGGCAGCATGGCGGCTATGACATAGTATATAAACACCACTACCACCCAAAGCATGACGGCATGCTGCAAGGTGGGCATCCACGATTGCGTAAGGTTTCCCAAAATAATGGCAGGGCTATATACGAACACGGCACCCACCATGAGCAGCAGGAAAACTGAAAACATGAGCACGAAACGCTTAAACCCCTTGCCCATGTAGCCGCCCACCAATTCGGGCAGTCCCTTGCCATCGTGACGCATGCTTATCATTCCCGATAAATAGTCGTGGACAGCACCTGCAAAAATGCAGCCGAAAACGATCCATAAATAGGAGGCCGGGCCAAACTTGGCTCCCATAATGGCGCCAAAGATGGGGCCTGTGCCTGCAATGTTGAGGAACTGAATCATGAAGATTTTCCAGCTCGGCAGCACCACGTAGTCCACTCCATCAGCCTTTGCCACGGCAGGAGTGAGGCGATTGTCGGGCCCGAAAATACGCTCCACAATTCGTCCATATACCATATAGCCCACCACAAGCAGGCACATACTTATCAAGAAACTTATCATAGCCTTAGGATGTCGTCTGTAGAATTATACCAAGTGACGAATATTTTCTTCGCGATCGCCGGGAAGCAGGTCGAGCATAGGCACCTCGGGAAGCACATAGCAGCCCGGGCGCTGCTTCAGGGCAGCACGCGCGGCACACACCAGCACCTGACCCGTCAAGGCAGGGTTGTTGATTTTCATATTGAACTCGAAGAGCTGATTCTGTGTGCGACCGCTCACACCCTTGCGCACCATGTTCACGCCATGACCCATGTCGATAACATCGTCCACACAGGGCACTTCGATGACGTGGGTCTCGTCGCTGGCAAAATAGGCATCGGCCTTGATGTCGGCTGCCACCTTGTCGAATTCATAGCCATCTTCCACTTCGACATACACCATGCGGCGGTGTATGCCTTGTCCCGTAGGGATGGTCATGCTCAAGGCCGCCTTCACACCCTCGATGGCTTTCACTGCCACGGTGTGGCCCATGCTCATGCCAGGTCCAAAGTTAGTATAGCTCACACCCTTGGGGGCTATGGCCTGCAACAGCACACGCACCACGGAGTCGCTTCCGGGATCCCAGCCCGCACTGATGATGGCAGCCACTCCATGGGCCTTTGCCACCTCGCCGAGCGAGCGACGGAGGTCTACGATTTGACCATGTATGTCGAAACTGTCGACCGTATAGATGCCCTTGGCCAAAATCTGCCTGGCATATTCTTCAACCTTGCGCGTAGGAGTGGCCAAAATAGCCACATCCACATTGCGAAGTTCCGAAATGTCGCCTACCACCTCATAGGCAGCCAGCTCGGCCGGCTTATTAGCAGCGCCCTGACGGCGCACGATGCCGGCAACCTCAAAATCGGGGGCCGCCTCGAGAGCCTCTACGGTGTAGCGACCTATGTTGCCGTAACCTACCACGGCCGCACGAATTTTCTTTTCCATATCTTACAATTTGTTTTAACCGACACTGCCTCACACAGGCATGTCGCTGATTATTACTTTTTATTTGCGCTGCAAATTTAGGCCTTTTTCACAAAAAAACTTTTCCAAGAAAGCAAAAAATAGCGTTCGTCTCATCATAAAAATCTATGACAAAAGTCTATATAAATATTATATGGTGTATCTTTGCCGCCACATATCATAAAAAAAGAAAAACACATATATCATTATTCCACAATGAAAAAAACACTACTCCTGCTGAGCATGCTGCTTGCCTCTCTCTGTTTGTTGGCACAGCCTGCTCTCGACGACCCACGCTTTCCGCTTTTCGACGTAAAGCAGAGCGACGGCACCACCCTGCAGGTGCGCGCCTTTTCGAGTGCCCGCACCGACATAATCTTCTATGGCACCATCGACAATGTGGCCCTCGTCCGCAACGAGAATGGCGACTATTGCTACGCCATGGCTCTGAACGACAATAGCGACCTGGCAGCCTCCGAAATCATTGCCCACGAGGCCTCAATGCGCAGCGCCGATGAGCAATCTTTAGCCCGCGAGACGCCCTCGGTAGCCCAGGCTTTCAAAATTCTGAAAGGGCGCATCAATGCCTCTGTAGTCAAGCGTAGCCGCATCAGCGCCAACCGCATCCGCACAAAGTGGCGCAACGGCCTGGGCACCTATGGGCAGACAGGACCTGGAGCCGTGAACAGTATCGGAAAATACACCATTCCCGTAGTACTCGTAGAATTTGCCGACCGCAAATTCCAAGCGAGCAGCACCAACGAGCGCTACAACCGCTGGCTCAACGAAGAAGGATACAGCGACAACGGCAGCGTGGGTTCAGTGCGCGACTACTTCATCTCTCAATCGAAAGGACTGTTTGAGCCCAACTTCGAGATTGTGGCCCGCGTCACCCTCCCCCAAAATGCCGGCTACTACGGCGGCGACCGCGGCACAGCCAAGGACACCCTGCTGTGGGCCTTCATACAGGATGCCGTGAATGCCGCCCGCACCCAGGGTGTAAACTTCAACAAATATGCCACCACAAAAACCGAAAACGGAGTACCACTCGTAGCCCTGCTCTATGCCGGCACCGGACAGGCCACATCGGGCCAGACCGACGATCTGTGGCCCTGCGAGCTCGACCTTGGCTCCTACTATGCCAGCATCTTTGGCGGCATCAGCATCAATTCCGTCTTCATCGGCAACGAACTGGTGAGAGGCAACTTCTCGGGAATTGGCACCTTTGTCCATGAGTTTGGCCACGCACTCGGACTCCCTGACATCTATTGCACAGACTACAGCCACAGCCGACCGCTCACAGGCTATTGGAGCGTCATGGAATCGGGCTGCTATCTGGGCAACGGCTACCGGCCCATTGGCTACATGGCCCACGAAAAGAACTACCTGGGATGGCTCAAAATTCCCGAACCCACCGAAACACACGTCTACACACTCTATCCCATGACCTCTACCAAGGAGCCCCACGCCATGCTGCTACGCAACGATTCGAACGCATCGGAATACTTCATCATTGAGCACCGCATGCCCGACACATGGTATCCCGAAGACATGGGAGCCGGAGCGCTCATCACCCACGTAGACTATGACGACTACGCCTGGAGTCGCAACCTCGTGAACAGAGAACCCGACCACCTGCGCTACACGGTGGTGTCGAGTTCCAACACGCTCTCCAGCAGCAGCACCGACCTATACCCTGCTGGCACAGCCATGTTCACCGACCGCTCCACACCGTCATCGAAAGTCTTTAAGGGCACCAACCTTCGAAAACCCATCTACAGCATTTCATATAAGAGAACCGATCCCGACAAGATTATTACTTTTGCCTATGGCTCCATCAGCGCCTCGGCCTACTGGGTGGGCGACACCGTAGAGGCCAAAGACCTGACGGCACGCATCGAGAAAGACAAACAGCTCACCGTGCTGCCTAAAGCCAACGGACTCTATAGCGGCGAAGTAAACATACCCGACAGCGTTTTCCGCTTCGACAATTCTAAGTATTGTTTCGTAGCCATCGACTCCAACGCCTTCCGCAACTGCACCGAACTGACAGCCATTACCATTGGCGACCGCGTGGCAACCATTGGCAACGGAGCCTTCAGAGGAGCCACCGCCCTGCAGCGAGTGGAGGCCAGCCCCAAGAGCCCCTATTTCATGTCGATAGACGGAACGCTTTTTTCTCTCCCCGACTCTGAAGCCACTCTGGGCGAAGACAGCATTACCTCCATCATCTTCAGCGAAAACAAGGGCAACCTGCCCACTTCCACTTCCACCCAGCGACCCGAAGAAGGACATGTCACAGGATTCTATCCCACAATCGGTGCAACCCTCGAACTCATCGACGGGACAACACCTACATTCTTGTGGGCCAGCACTTCATCGTCCACCATCAGGCTCCGCACGGCGGCCGAAGCCAAGCTCATCATCAAGGCCCCCCACACCTTCTCCATCGACAGCATACAGTTCTCGGGTAGCACCGTCAGCCTCACTGCCGACGAAGGGACTCTTAACGGGAAAGTATGGACCGGCGAAGCTGCGAAAGTAGAGTTTACCACGACAGCCACCTGCAACATTACGGAAATCTTCATCCACATGAAGCGCACCGAGCTTCCCACTCTCACACTCGTTCAGACTCCGCTGACTGCCGAGGGCACTCTGGTGGTTCCCGACGGCGTGGGCCGCATAGCCCCATATGCCATGGAGCAGTCGCGATACTCCAAAGCGGAACTGCCAACCTCTATCGTCTCTGTGGGAGTCAATGCACTGAGCGCATCCGGCCTCGAAAGCCTGCAGTCTATGGCCCTCACCCCACCTGCTTGCGACGAAGGCAATCCGTTCACCCTCGTTGACCAGACACAGTGCGAGCTCGTGGTCGACAAGCAGGCTGCCGAAGCCTATGCTGCCGCACCCTACTGGAAAGACTTTGTCAACGTGCGCACCGTCACGGGCATCAACAACCCGCAGTTGCGCAGCAAAAGTGCCATCTACGACCTGCAGGGCCGCCGCGTAAATCAGTTGAGCAAAGGCATCTACATCATAGGAAACAAAAAAATCATCAGATAAAGTCCTAATCCCTATAACGATAAAAAAGGATGGCGAAACTGCAGAAGAGTTTCGCCATCCTTTTTTATCTCTTATTGCTCAGACTTTTCTCCGATTAGAAGTTGTAGTAGAGACCAAATCTGAGGTTGCTGCCATCAACACGGCAACCGAAGCCGTTTTCACCAAACGGATTGTCGTAGCCAAGCTGCTTATACTTGTTGTTGCAGTCGGTGTAGCCAACGAAACCTACATGAGCCACGAAGCTCAGATTCTTAGTCAGGTTAACGGCCACACCGGGCTTCAAACCAACTTGCCATGCCGATCCGTTCACGGTATCGCCATTGCTCTTAGAACTCAAAGCCATAAATCCGAAGCCGCCGTCAACAAAAAGATTTACGTTGCCAAAGTTAGCAAAAGTGTAGCGAGCATAGGGAGCCACACCAAAGGCATTCACCTTGTTGCTGTAGGTTACAGCAGTTTCGCCGCGATACTGATAAGAATACTCGAGAGAAATGCCAAGGGCCCAGTCGCTGCTGAGGACATAACCTACTTCGGGAGCTACGGTCACTTGAGTTTTGTTGGCATCGAAGTTGCGCCAGAATTGAGCGCTACCTCCCACGTAAACTTGTGCGCTTGCTGTGAAAGCAAATACTGCAAATAGTGCAGTCAAAAGAATTTTCTTCATAATTACGTTAATTTTAGGATTAGTTAACGCGGCAAAAGTAAACATAAACGCAAAATAAAAAAATCTAAAGCAAAAAAAATGCACTTTTGGGTAGCCGAAAAGGCCATAAAAGCCATTTCTTCGCCTTTTCAGAACATCGAAATGCTCAAAGCAGATAGCAAAACGGTTTATTTAGGACACCCCCTTATGGACACCATATTATATATATATGTGTGTGTTGGGGGCGGGAAAACTATTTGGGACCTGACGGTGCAAGCTGCAAGAAACTCTCTGCTCCGCAACAGGAAACGGGGCTCCGCCACAGTTGGCGAAGCCCCGTTTTTATGTTTATTCTGAAAGGGAATTGGTTAGGATTCCTCCTCTTCCCATTCGGCCCACAACTTTCCTTTGGTGAACTGCTGACCACTTCCCACTTCGTTGAAGGTAGATGTGGCTATCATGTTCTCGGCGTCCATTGACTCGGTGAGGATCTCGGGTTTGATATACTTTTTCATAATGTGTGTCGTCTTTTGTTTAGAGTTTAATCATTTTTGTTATCATTTCACGAGAACCTTCTTGCCACCGATGATGTAGAGTCCCTTCTGGGCTTTTTCTACGCGGCGACCCTGCAGGTCGTAGATGGCGGCATTGTTGGTTTGGGTCTTTGCCTCGTTGATGCCTGTTACTCCGCCCAGCACGAATCCGTTGGCAGCCATGGCTGTGGGCACTTCGAGCCAGCACTTTCCGGCGGCGCTTTCGAAGGCAGCGCCGTCGGCAGCACCATAGAAGAAGCCCAATTTGTCGGCATTGGCTCCTGTACCCTTAGAGAGCATATAGAACTTCACGCCGGCCGTGGAGGGGGTGGTGGCAGTGAGCGAGCCCTTGAGCATGTTGTCGACAATGGGTGTGCCGGCTTCGGTGGAATAGGTCAGCGTGTATTCGCCAGGCGTTGTGGCTGCTATCAACACAGCGGTGTTGGCAGGAATGATATCGTTATCGAAAGTGGCATTGAGTGTCAGCTCGTTGTTGATTACTTCGTCCACATAGAAGATTAACAAGTCATTGTGATACTCAAAGGGCTTGTCGGTGTAGAGCGTGCTGAAGTAGAAATCGTTTTCGTCTTTGGCCTCAGCGCTGATGGTCAGCTTTTCGCTCATGGCTACGAGCGACACTTCGTCGAGGAAGAAACGTTCCTCACTTGCGGGAATGAACGTGAGGGTGATTTCGTCGGACGTTGCCTCAATGGTAGCATTGTAGACATTCCACTGCCCGGGAGTCATAGCATCTGTTTTCAAGCCGGTGATGGTTCCGCCAGCCACCTGCACTTCCATAGCAGTGCTTTCCGTGCCCCAGGGAGCGGCCAGGAACGAAAGTCTATAGGTGACAGCCTTTCTCACGGTGATGGCTGTGCTGGGGGTTTCCTTCACAGAACCCGTGCCAAACGCAGCGCAGGCGAGGGCTCCGTAATACTTATCCTCAGCAAATGTCCAAGTATTGTCGGAATGGAAATTCGATGTTGTGCCTTTAGCGTTAAAGGTACCATCGTTTCCGCCCACTGCATTATCACATCCGTCGAAGCTTTCGTAGAACACTTCGTTGGGGACAGGCACCTTGTTAACGGTGAGGGCCAGTTCCTTGGAGGCAGCACTGTAGGCAGCTGTTTCGCTGGCCGAAACGGTGATGGTGGCCGTTCCTTTCATCAAGGAGCTCACCAGGCCCGTATTGTCCACAGTGGCCACAGCGGGGTTGGAAGAGGTGTATGTGATTGAGCCGTCATATCCTGCTGCGGTGGTTGCCACAATTTGATAGGTTTCGCCGGCATTGATGGTTTTGGCATCCTCGGCAAGGGCCAATTCGGCATCACTGAGACTGCTCGGAGTGCCCGGAGTATAGGTCACTGTCAGTCCTTGCAAGCGCCAGTGGCCGCTGCCGCTCGCCCTAGTGATCGTCACGCTGCTGGCATTACCCGTCCATTCTCCAGAACTTGTGTCATAAGATCCGGTGCTGACCTCATTATCTCCAGATCCAGGAGCATTGCCCGATCCAGACCATACAAAACTAATGTGGCTGATGGAACCTCCGTTGGTGGCAGAGACTGTAATAGAGCCACCACCATAGGTGCGAATGCCGGATCCTGTATTGTAGTACTTGCCATCGTTACCTCCGCCGGCAAACCCGATAGAGATTTCGCTGTTGAGCGCATAAGGATTGGGGTCGATAACAGTGCCATTGGCAATGTTCAAATCGGCAAAGGTAATGCTCACGTTGTCGGCCTGAGCCGTCGAGACTCCCACAAATGCCAAAAGCATCAAGAGGAGTGTCTTGAATGTGTAGAGTTTTTTCATAAGAAGTATGAATTTATTAGTGATTGAAAAGTTTGTTTGTCAACCTATTCGTGCATGCGGCAGGGGCAATGGCCTTGCTGCCTGCTCGCTTTTCTTTCCATTCTCTGGCAAAGGTAATATTTAAAAAGGAATGTGCTCCAATGGGCCGTAAATTTTTTTTAGTGCCAAGCTATTTTTTTCTTTCAACTATTCTTTTGTAAGGTGGTGTTGTCATTCCTTCGTTTTTTCCAGAGTTCGTAGCTGTTGACCAAGTTTTGCCACAACACGTAGCATCCCGGTCCGAGCGAAGCCACGGGATGCAGATAGACACTGGTCACCCAAATGGCCATGGCTGTGTTTTTCTGCCCCAGTCCCTGTCCAGCCTCCACTGTGTGGCCGCTGCGGCGCCCCACCATGCGCCCCGCTGCAAACTGCACCAGGCACACCGCGAGTGCGCCGAGGGCTATGAGTCCTATCAGACGGGCCGAAGCCTGGGCATGCACAATGTTGCGCACGGTGATGCCCGTGGTAATGGTGAGCGAGAAGGCCCAGAGGTAGAAGGGCAGATCGGAGTGGGCCACCACGAAGCGATAGAGGGGCGGCACGTAGTGGCGCACCACCCATCCCAGCCCCAGCGGCAGGATGATGACCACGAAGAGGCGTTGCAATATGTGAAGGAAGGCACTGAAAAATCCCACGTCGGCTGTGCGCTCGAGCAGGGGGAACAAGAGGGGTATGACCACCGATGCCATGAGGCTCGACAGGAGCACATAGAGGGTCATTTGGTGAAGGTTGCCGCCCAGTTTCCCGGTGACCACGGGCGCTGCCGAGGCGCATGGGGCGATGATGCACGTGAGTGCTGCCTCGGCCAGCAGTCGCGACTCGCCTTGCAGGCGGGCCACGGCAACAAGGGCCACCACGATGGCCGCAAAGAGGATTTGCAGCAGGCTCACCACGAGTTGCCAGCGGGCGGGGCGCATGTGGTGGAAATCGACCTTAGAGAAAGTGGCCAGCAGGGTGAAGAACACCGACAGGGGAAAGAGCACGTCGAAGGCCGGCCCGAAGATTGCGGCTGCGGGCTGGAGCGCAGGAACACGGGCAAACATAAAATAGAACGCGCTGCCCGTCATGATGGCGAGGGGCAGCGTCCAGTTTTTTGCAAATTTGAGGATGTTCATGTGCCTTTCGGAATGTGGCAGAAGGCCTTGTGTGGGTACCCCGGCGGGGAATCGAACCCCGATCTGGAGTTTAGGAAACTCTTATTCTATCCGTTGAACTACCAGGGCATTGCCTTGCGGCGTTTCGGCGTGCAAAGTTAATGTTTATTTTTGGAGTGGCGAAGCGATTAGAGACCTATAAAAATCTTTTTTTGCTTTCGGGCGGTGCGGCACGTGGCAGCCCGGGCTCTTTGGCGGGCAAGAAAAAACTGTTGGCTCGACAGTTTAAACTGTTGGCTCAACTCTTTGGTCACGGCCGTGCGCCTCTGCCTGCCCGCCGAGGGACGATTTTGCAAAGTGGCCCCGCCCTTTTGGGGGCAAAACGAAGTATTTTGCAGCCCCGTGTGCTGAAAAAAGCCGTGCAAGTGTTTGTTATTCAATAATTATGAGTAATTTTGCGCGATTTTAAGAGATAAAAGAAAGAAAACCATTAATAATTTTATTGACGAAAAGATGAACGTAATTACAAAAACCGTCTCTCTGCCCGATGGCCGTACCATCAGCCTTGAGACCGGCAAGTTGGCCAAACAGGCCGACGGCGCAGTGATGCTCCGCATGGGCGACACCATGCTGCTGGCCACCGTCTGCGCAGCCAAAGACGCTGTTCCCGGAACGGACTTCATGCCGTTGCAATGTGACTATCGAGAAAAGTATTCAGCCGCAGGTCGTTTCCCCGGCGGTTTCACCAAACGCGAAGGCCGTGCCTCAGACTACGAAATTCTGACGTCGCGCCTCGTAGACCGCGCCTTGCGTCCACTCTTTCCTTCGAACTATCACGCAGAGGTTTTTGTGAACGTCACCCTCTTCTCGGCCGATGGCAAGGACATTCCCGACGCGCTGGCCGGATTTGCCGCCTCGGCCGCCCTGGCCTGTAGCGACATTCCCTTCGAAGGCCCCATCTCCGAAGTGCGCGTGGCCCGCATCGACGGCCAGTTTGTCATCAACCCCACCTTTGAGCAGCTCAAAAGTGCCGACATGGACCTCATGGTAGGCGCCACCGAAGAGAACATCATGATGGTGGAGGGCGAGATGGACGAAGTGCCCGAGAGCGCCCTGCTCGAAGCCCTGAAGGCTGCCCACGAGGCCATTAAGCCCATGTGTCGTGTTCAGAAGGAACTCTCCAAGGAGCTTGGCACCGACGTGAAGCGCGAATACTGCCACGAGGTGAACGACGAAGACCTGCGCCAGCAGGTGAAGGACGAGTGCTACCAGCCTGCCTACGACGTGACCGGCCAGGCCCTTGAGAAGCATGCCCGCCTCGAGGCCTTCGAAAAGATTCGCGAAGACTTCAAGGAGCGCTATGCCGCCGCCCATGCCGAACTCACAGCCGAGGAACTCGAAGAGAAAAATGCCCTCATCGACCGCTACTATCACGACGTGGAGCGCGACGCCATGCGCCGCTGCATCCTCGACGAGGGCAAGCGCCTCGACGGCCGCAAAACCACCGACATACGCCCCATCTGGTGCGAAGCCGACCCCCTGCCCATGCCCCACGGTAGCGCCATCTTCACCCGCGGCGAAACACAGGCACTGGCCACCTGCACCCTGGGCACCAAACTCGACGAAAAGCTCGTGGACGATGTGCTCGACAAGAGCTACATGAAGTTCCTGCTCCACTATAACTTCCCGCCCTTCTGCACCGGCGAGGCCAAGGCACAGCGCGGCGTGGGCCGTCGCGAAATTGGCCACGGCCACCTGGCATGGCGCGCCCTGAAGGGTCAGATACCTGCCGACTTCCCCTACACCGTGCGCGTGGTGAGCGACGTGCTCGAGAGCAATGGCTCATCGTCGATGGCCACCACCTGCGCCGGCACACTGGCCATGATGGACGCCGGCATACCTATGAAAGCCCCCGTGAGCGGCATTGCCATGGGACTCATCAAAAACCCGGGCGAAGACAAATATGCCGTGCTGAGCGACATCCTCGGTGATGAGGACCACCTTGGCGACATGGACTTCAAAACCACCGGAACCCTCAAAGGCCTCACCGCCACACAGATGGACATCAAGTGCGACGGACTGTCCTACGAAATCTTGGAACGCGCCCTGGCACAGGCCAAGGCCGGCCGTGAACACATTCTGGGCGAAATGATGAAGACCATCAGCGAGCCTCGCGCCGACTTCAAGCCTCAGGTGCCCCGCATCGTGGCCTTCGAGATTCCCAAGGAATTCATCGGTGCCGTTATCGGCCCTGGCGGCAAGATTATTCAGGGCATGCAGGAGGACACCGGTGCCACCATCACCATCGACGAAGAAGACGGTGTGGGCAAGGTGCAGGTGAGCGCCCCCAACAAGGAAAGCATCGACGCTGCCGTGGCCAAGATCAAGGCCATCGTGGCCGTGCCCGAAGTGGGCGAGGTCTACGACGCCAAGGTGGTGAGCATCATGCCCTACGGCTGCTTCGTAGAGTTCATGCCGGGTCGCGAAGGACTGCTCCACATCAGCGAAATAGCCTGGCGCCGCCTCGAAAAGGTAGAAGACGCTGGCATCAAGGAAGGCGACTCCATCAGCGTGAAGCTCATGGAGATTGACCCCAAGTCGGGCAAGTTCCGCCTCTCCCACCGCGTGCTCGAAGAGAAGCCCGAAGGCTGGGAAGAGCGTCCGCGCCGCCAGCGCCCCGAGCGTGGCGACCGCCGTCCACGCCGCGAAGGCGATGCTCCCCGAAACGAGGAGTAAGCACCACCCGTGCTCGAGGCACACCGGCCACGCTGCACGAAAATAAAAAGGAATATGAATGAGCTCTAAGCCATAAGCTCAAGGCCCCGTCGCCAGGCACCACGTGTCGCGACGGGGCCTTTTTTTCGGGAAAACCGAAGATACGCACGAGCGGCACCGGAATAATCATTTTTTTGCGACAATGACCCAAAGTTTCGCCAACTTACAGTAAATTTGCCCTCAATATGAACGACGATACTTTTGACATACGCGCCACCCAGTCGGCCCCTGCCTCAAGCGACCGCGAATTCGAAAACGCCCTGCGCCCCCTAAGTTTCGACGACTTCAGCGGCCAGCGCAACGTGGTAGAAAACCTGCGCGTCTTTGTGGAAGCCGCCAAATATCGTGGCGAGCCGCTCGATCACACCCTGCTCCACGGCCCTCCCGGACTGGGCAAGACCACCCTCTCTAACATTATTGCCAACGAACTGGGAGTGGGCTTCAAGCTCACCAGCGGCCCTGTGCTCGACAAGCCCGGCGACCTGGCCGGACTGCTCACCTCGCTCGAGCCGCACGACGTGCTCTTCATCGACGAAATACACCGCCTGCAGCCCGTGGTCGAAGAATATCTCTATTCGGCCATGGAAGACTACCGCATCGACATCATGATCGACCGCGGACCGGCAGCGCGCTCCATACAGATAGACCTCAACCCCTTCACTCTCATTGGCGCTACCACGCGCAGCGGACTGCTCACGGCACCGCTGCGTGCCCGCTTCGGCATCAACATGCACCTCGAATACTACGACGCCGACACCCTGCGCCGCATCGTGGAGCGCTCGGCCACCATCATGCAGGTGCCCATATCCGAAGAGGCCGCCTCCGAAATTGCCGGCCGAAGCCGCGGCACACCCCGCATTGCCAACGCCCTGCTGCGACGCGTGCGCGACTTTGCACAGGTCAAGGGCAACGGGAGCATAGACATCGACATTGCCCACGTGGCACTCGAAGCCCTCAACATCGACAAATACGGGCTCGACGAAATCGACAACAAAATCCTCACTACCATCATCGACAAGTTCAAGGGCGGGCCCGTGGGCATCACCACCATTGCCACCGCCATTGGCGAAGACGGCGGCACCATCGAAGAAGTCTATGAACCCTTTCTCATCAAAGAAGGCTTCATTCGCCGCACACCGCGTGGACGCGAAGTCACCGAACTGGCCTATGAGCACCTGGGGCGCTCCCCGTGGACGGGCGAGCCGCGGCAAGGCACCCTCTTTTGAAACGCCAAACGAAAACCACAAACAAGCCACATACACACATATATGATTTCCTATCACAAAGAAAACGTAGCCATTCCTCCGTTTCCGCGGAGAACAGTCAACAAATGGATTCGCCAGGTGGCTGCCACCTACGGCAAGAAAGTGGGCGAAGTGGCCTACATCTTTTGCGACGACGCAAAAATTCTCGAGGTGAACCGCGAATACCTGAAACACGACTACTACACCGACATCATCACCTTCGACTACACGCAGGGCGACACCATCGCGGGCGACATCTTCATCAGCCTCGACACCGTGAAGTCCAACTGCAAAAAGTTTGGCACCGACTACGGCGAAGAAGTACACCGCGTGGTCATTCACGGCATTTTGCACCTTTGTGGCCTTAAAGACAAGAAGCCCGGCGAACGCGAACAGATGGAAAAGGCCGAAAACAAGGCCCTCTGCATGCTCAGCGACATGGCCGACAGACCATAAGCTGCCCAACGCTCACGACATCACACAAGAAAGTAGGAAACCCATCCGCGCACCCGCCATGACCGACCACAGTTTTCGCCACGCCATTGCTTCCTCGCAAGCCACGTTGCCTGCGGCAGCCCTCCTGGCCCTGCTCGGATGGATGGCCCACGGATGGGGCGAGCCCAACAGGTGGTATGGGCTGGCAGCCACCTTAGTCACAGCCTATGCCATAGCCGAGTGGAACAATCGCGGGCAGCTCATCCGAATACGCTCGCGAATGGCCAGCAGCACCTTTCTCGTGGTGATGGCAGCCATGCCCTTCCTCCATTCGTGGAGCGCCGAGATGCTGGTGCCCATCGCCTATGTGGGCTCATTCATACTGCTTTTTCAGAGCTATCAGCTCCCACGTCCCGAAGGATATGTTTTCCATGCCTTCCTGCTGCTGGGGCTCGGCAGCTTCCTCATGCCGCTGCTGCTGTTCACGGTGCCTTTCTTCTATCTTTCCATGCTCATACAGCTGCGCTTGCTCACCCTGCGCACCTTCATGGCCAGCCTGCTGGGCCTGGCGCTACCCTATTGGTGCTATGCAGGCTATGCCATCTGGAAGGCACAACTCGACACGGCCTTCCTTTTCCTCTCCGATTTCGTGAACACGGCTCCGCCTGAGTTCGGCCAGGTGGGCAACGACCGCCTCATATCGGCAGCAGTGCTCATCTTCTTTGCCCTGATTGCCACCACATGCTACCTGCGCACCTCCTACCGAGACAAAATACGCACGCGCATGTTCATCTACTGCATCATTGTGCAGGAAGTGGCACTCACCCTGCTCCTGGCCACACAGCCCCAGGCCTTCGACAACCTGCTGCGGCTCTTTGCGGCAGTGTCGGCCCCTGTCATAGGCCACTATTTTGCGCTGGCCGAGGGAAGGATAATGAAGTGGTGGCTCCTGGTGTTCCTCGCCGTGCTCGTTAGCTTGCTCATTTTCAACGAAAACCAATCGCAATGGATGCCCTCTCCCATTTTCTCTTAGACTACGGCCTTTGGGGCATGTTCGTCTCGGCCCTGCTGGCCGGCAGTGTGCTGCCCTTTTCGTCGGAGGTAGTCATTGTGGGCCTGGCCGCAGCCGGAGTGAGTTCACCGACTCTGCTAATTACGGCCACGGCGGGCAATGTGCTGGGCGGAGCCATCAACTACGCCATAGGGTCGCTCGGAAAAGAAGAGTGGATCTACAAGTGCCTGCGCATGGACCGCCAAAAGTTGGAACAAGGACTGCGCTATGCCCATCGCTACGGCGCATGGGGCGGACTACTGGCATGGGTGCCCGTCATAGGCAGCGTCGTCACCGTGGCGCTGGGATATCTCAGGACAAACTTCCTCATCTGCCTCATCACCATGGCCATCGGGAAGTGGTTCAGATATGCCGTGCTACTTTACGGATATAATCTTATAAGTACGTGAAACATAAGAAAAGAATATACACAACCATGAACATCAAACACATCATCACCCTGTTTCTCATCATGGCAACAGCCATGTTCACAGCCTGCTCAAGCAGCGACGACAACAACGACCACGAAGCCCTGCTCCCGGGCCAGTGGTTTCTGAAGAGCTCGCAACACATTGCCTCGAGCAACAACCAATACAGCAGCAACTCGGAGCAAACCTATTCGCAGGACGACCTGAATGGCGATTGCCAGCGACTCGACATTGAACGGGCTGCCAACGGTTCGTTCAACTTCACCTATTACACCTTCAGCACACGGCGCCAGGAATGGGTGGCCACGAGCGAAAAATACAACTTTGTGCTTCGCGGCGACACACTCGACAGCCAAGGGCTGCTCACCCACACCTACCTCATTGAGAACCTTTCGTCGCGGCGCCTGGTCATCAAAACACAAATGCCGCAAGAAGGCCAGCAATACGACGTGGTGCGCCGAAGCTACGAACCACTGCGCAAATAAAGTTAATCCCCAAAACATTCAACAAGGTGATTAGAAAATACGACTTTTTAGTGATAGGCGGCGGTGTGGCCGGCATGAGCTATGCGCTACAAGTGGCCGCATCGGGCAAAGGCCGCGTGGCCCTCATCTGCAAAACCACCCTCGACGAAGCCAACACGGCCAAGGCGCAGGGCGGCATAGCCTCGGTGACCAACCTTGAAGTAGACAACTTCGAGAAACACGTGAAAGACACGCTCATTGCCGGCGACTACATCAGCAACGAGGCTGCCGTGCGCCAGGTAGTGGAAAACGCCCCCGAAGGCATCAGGCGCCTGGTGAAGTGGGGTGTGAACTTCGACCGCCGCGACGACGGCACTTTTGACCTGCACCGCGAGGGCGGCCATTCAGAATTTCGCATTCTGCACCATGCCGACGACACAGGCTTTGAAATTCAGCGCGGACTGATGGAAGCCGTGCGCCAACACCCGCAAATCTCCGTGTTGGAACATCATTTCGCCGTAGAAATCATCACACAACACCACCTCGGAGTGGAAGTGACGCGCCGCACACCCGACATAGAATGCTACGGCGCCTACGTGCTCAATCCCGACACCGAGAAAATCGACACCTACCTTTCGCGCGTCACCGTGCTGGCCACGGGAGGCTGCGGAGCCGTCTATGCCACCACCACCAATCCCAACATTGCCACGGGCGACGGCATAGCCATGGCCTATCGTGCCAAGGCCACGGTGAAAGACATGGAATTCATACAATTCCACCCCACAGCCCTCTACCACCAAGGCGAAACCCATCCGGCCTATCTCATTACCGAAGCCATGAGAGGCTATGGCGGCATTCTGCGGCTGCCCAATGGCGAGGAGTTCATGCACAAGTACGACGAACGCCTGTCGCTGGCACCGCGCGACATCGTGGCACGCGCCATAGACAAGGAAATGAAAATACACGGCATCGACCACGTGTGTCTCGACGTGACGCATAAGGATGCAGAGGAAACAAAGCGCCACTTCCCCAACATCTATAAAAAGTGCCTGTCCATCGGCATCGACATCACAAAAGAGTATATCCCCGTGGTACCCTGCCAGCACTACCTGTGTGGCGGCATCAAGGTTGACCTCAATGCCTGCTCCAGCATTCATCGCCTCTACGCCATTGGCGAATGCTCGTGCACCGGCCTGCACGGTGGCAACCGCCTGGCCTCCAATTCGCTCATCGAAGCAGTTGTCTATGCCGAAAAGGCAGCCAACCACTCGTTGGCACACCTCGACGAATATGGCTTCAACGACAAAGTGCCCGAATGGAACGACGAAGGCACCATGACCAACGAGGAAAAAGTGCTCATCGCACAAGACGTGCGCGAGGTTGGACAAGTCATGTCAACCTACGTAGGCATCGTGCGCAGCGACCTCAGGCTCCACCGCGCCTGGGTGCGCCTCGACATTCTTTTCGAAGAAACCGAGGAACTCTTTAAGCGCGTCACCGCCACACGCGACATTTGCGAACTGCGCAACATGATCAACGTGGGTTACCTCATCACCCGCCAGGCACTGGAACGCAAAGAGAGCCGCGGGCTCCACTTCACACTCGACTATCCTAAACATGCCTACGATCAAGAATAATCCGTAAACCAACAACCTATGATTAAAAGACTCACACTCTTAATTGTGGCCGCAGCCTTCGTTATGGCTGCGCTGGCCCAGACTACACAGATTTCCTACGGGTTCATATCCTATAACGACCTGCTGCGCAGCATGCCCGAATATGCCGAGGCACGCCAAAGCATGCAGCAGCTGCGACAGCAGTACGAAAAAGAGGCACTCTACAACGAAAACACCTTCCAGGAAATGTTTGCCAGTTTCCTGCAAGGACAAAAGGATTTTCCTAAAAACATTCTGCTAAAACGTCAGCGCGACTTACAGGAGGCCATGGAAAAAGGCATAGCCTTCCGCGCCGAGGCCGATAGTCTGCTCACACTGGCCGAAGAGGAAATGCTGCAACCGCTGCGCCAACTCCTTGACAGTGCTATCACACTCGTGGGCATGGAACACGGCTACGAATTCATTGTCAACACCGACACAAAGGCCTACCCCTTCCTCCACCCCAGCGTGGCCGAAGACGCCAATGCCTTTGTGCGCGAAAAGCTGCAGGCGCTCAAACCCTCAGAGAAATAGAGGCATTGAGAGCAGCAAGCCCCGCCACAGCACACAACACAACCATTCAATGAAAACCACCCCCATAGGCATTTTCGACAGCGGATATGGCGGCCTCACCATTCTCAGCGCCATTCGCCGCCTCATGCCGCAATACGACTACCTCTATCTGGGCGACAACGCCCGAGCACCCTACGGGCCGCGCTCGTTCGAAGTGGTCTACGAATATACTCGGCAGGCCGTTGAAACACTGTTTCGGCAGGGTTGTCGTCTCGTAATCCTGGCCTGCAACACGGCCTCGGCCAAGGCGCTCCGCACCATTCAGCAAAACGACCTGGGAATGCGCGTGGCCACCCACCGCGTGCTGGGAGTGATTCGCCCCACGGTCGAAGCCATCGGCTCGCTCACCGAGAGCGGACACATAGGACTCTTTGCCACACCAGGCACCGTGAAATCGGGCTCATACCACCTGGAGCTGCAAAAACTCGCCCCACACCTTCAACTCACCTCGCTTGCATGCCCCATGTGGGTGCCCCTCGTGGAATATGGCGAGGCCGAGAGCGATGGCGCCAACTTTTTTGTGGAAAAGAGGGTAAACGAAATGCTGCATGCCGACCCTAAAATAGATACCTTCATCCTGGGATGCACACACTACCCGCTCCTGCTTCCCAAGATTAGAAAAGCCACCCCCGGCCACATTCGCATTGTGGCCCAAGGCGACATTGTGGCCTATAGCCTGCAAAACTACCTGCATCGCCATGGCGACTTAGAGGCAGCCTGCACTAAAGGCGGTAACTGCCGATATCTGACCACCGAAAATGCCGAAACTTTTGCCTCGACAGCACGCATCTTCCTCAACCAAGAGGTCACTGATGTAGAGAAAATCACATTGGGAACAATGACTGCTCACCAATAGCCCATGATGACGAAAATACTCCGATGAAATGGGCAATTTCTAAAAAAAGGATAAAAGAGAATCACGATGCCCAAACCTCTTTGGAACTTCCAGCGCGACGTACACTCATGCGCCCAACTCATAGAACTTGTAAACGAAATAGGCTTTCTCCCCCTGCTCGACAGCGGCATAACCGGCTTCAGCGCCGAGGCCATTGTGGCGCCCGACTGCCGCTACGTCACCTTTCCCGACGGCGGATGGGACTGGCCGCTATGGAAGTGGAAGGGCCCTGCCATCAGTGATGGACAATGCGTTTATGGAAAATTCTTCAACGGAAAGGCCGGCTTTGTAAGCCTCGAATGGTGGCCCCTGCTCTGCCAGCATAAGAGAAGCAAACACCCAGCACCTGCCGTAGAAAGCATAGAAGGCGCTATCCTCGACACCTTGCGCCTGCAAGGCAGCCTGATTACACGCGAACTGAGGACGGCCTGCGGTTTTGGAGGCACAAAAATGCGAAGCCGCTTCGACGCCTACGTCACACGCCTGCAAATGGCAGGACGCATAGTGGTAGAAGACTTCATCTACCCACGCGACCGCCACGGCAACGATTACGGATGGGGGTGGGCCCTCCTCACCACACCCGAGCAACTCTATGGCATCGATAAATGTCGTTCACCACTTTCCGACGAGGAAGCACGCCAGCGCATCTTCTCACACCTTGGCAAACTCCTGCCCCAGGCCAATGCACGGCAAATAGAAAAACTTGTGGGATAAGAAACAGGATGCCCCACCCTGTTCGAAAAAGACTTGAACGAAACCCCTCGTCAAGTCTTTTTTGTGCTTTTACTTTCTAATTTTATTTACACACACTATACACATAGCGCCCGTTTTCACCCACCACAGTGTCTATGCGATGACGCATGCCTTGCAACAGATTTTTAATATTGTGCAACACTGGTTGTCCTGCCCATTTAGCCACCGCCTCCTTCATTGTCCAAAGCCTCGTGAAAGCCAAATCAGGCCTCTCGGCTGCATAGATCTCTTCAATTTCGGCCGCACTCATAGAGTAATTTACAACACCTTCGCGCAACGGCCGCACCCGCTCTACATCAACCCCCACCTCCACATCGGAAACCACACAGATGGCCGCCTCGCTACAATGGCTAAGGTTGAAATTTATATGAGGGAACCCTATCAGGAAAGGTTTGCCATGCTCGCCATATCCCCACTCAGGCATTTCGGTCAGCCCATATTCCTCGCGCAAGGCTTGGGCAAGCAGCAAATAGACTGCCGCCGAAGCCCGTCGCTGAAGTTCGCCATGAAGGCGCAAGGTCTGCTCCCTGCGATGTGGCGAGAGCTCTTTCAGCGCCAAGTCGAGGTCGAGGTCTGAGAGTCTGTCGTTGAGATAAAGCATGCCGCAAAATTACGCATATCCCGCAGAAAAAGAAAACTTAGCGCGCCAGAAAACTTTTGCCAGTCAAAAGAGAGAAGATATAGCATCAAAATGGGGGCATTTGTACCTACCTTGCATCTCGGATGCTACAAGTCCCTATAATGGCACGTCTGAGTTCATTGATGAAGAACTATTAACGAACTGAACCACCTAAAGCCCTTCACACATTTCGTTGAGCGCCTTGCGCTGTTTGGGCCTTACCTCATCGGTAGCATAGCCTATAGGAATGAGCACAGCAGGCTCCTCATCGACTGGCAGATCAAACAGCTGCTTGCATCTTGCTACATCAAAATTGCACACCCAGCAGGTGGCAAGCCCCACCTCTGTGGCAGCCAGGCACAGATGCTCTACGGCGATGGCCACATCAATGTCGCCGTGGCGCTTACCGTCGGCCCGCACCCATTCTTCGTCGTGCAACACACTAGCCACAATGCACATCGGCGCCGTGCGGAACCACTCGCGATTGTAACATTCGGCAAGTTTGGCTAACTCTTTTTCGACGCTCACAATACGGAACCTCCACGGCTGCTTGTTCACAGCCGAAGGGGCCATGCGCACACATTCCATGACGTAGCGCAACGCATCGGCATCAACAGGGCGCCCATCGTAGCTACGACAACTGTAACGCCGGCTTGCTAAATCCAGAAACTTCATAGTAATTTATCTTTTTATACTTTCCCGATGCACAAAAATATGAAAAATTCGGAAATAATGATATAAAAGGGAACGATCATACTTTTATTTCCAAGGCGAACATACAAAAATTCCCCGTCCGCAAACGCACATACGTCAGGAGCCGCGCCACTTTTTCTGTCCGCCATCACTCCGGGATCACACTCAGTCATCATCAGGAATCTGTCCGGCATGTGCCTTTTCTTTAGAACCTTCGCAACGGCAAAGATACGCAAACGCGATACGGGCTGTCAACTTTTCGCGACTTTTCGCTCGGCGAAAACACATCGCCAGCCTGAGTGGGCACTGGCGAAGTAAAAATTTTTGAAAAAATAAAATTTAACAGTTCTGTAATGACAAACATACACTGTTTTCATATCATGTGAAAATAATGCCAGTAGCATCAATATATAGATATTTGGGACGCTCATCTCGAAAACTGCTGCTCATGCTCATGTATTATGTAAACTGCGACTCTTTCTTCGAACATCCGGAGAACGACTGACTCAAAATACTTGAAGCAGTGTCTCCTCAACCTGACGAACAGAGCCTTTTCGAGTATGGGAGAGCTTACTTTTCAAATAAGAAAACACAATACCTGTTTATTGTCATTGCGGAAGATAAATTCTGCTCATTTGAGTTTTAGCGGGCCACAACAGTAAATTATACAAAACAAAAATAGGGAATTGTGAGATTTTGTCTTTTATAAAAGATAAAATTATTATCTTTGCAGCAAATTTCATCTATAAAAGAAATGAAAGCAATCGTTAGACAAAGTTATCTTGACAAGATAGCTAAGCATCTTGGCAAGGACACCATCATTATCATCGTTGGTCAACGACGTGTTGGAAAGAGCTACACCCTGCGTCTCTTTAGGGACAAAGTGGCAGAAGATATTCATGCTAACATTATCTTTATTGACAAAGAGAAACATGAGTTTGCCTACATTCAGACCGACCGGGACTTGAATGCCTATATTGATGAACGGCGAGACAAGACAAAGACCAACTACATCTTGATAGATGAAGTTC
>CADBQP010000044.1 GCA_902796835.1 uncultured Bacteroidales bacterium | reverse complement strand
GCTCAGCCCTTCGTCCTTCGCTGCCTGATGTGCCCTTGCCGGCTCATGAAGATAGCGCAAACGGCTCTTCGCTTCGAAAAAAAAGGACTTTTTTTCGCGCTACGTGCAGTTTGCACTATCTTTGCAAGCGTGAATTTAGCAGGAAAAAAGATTTTAATCACTGGTGCTTCGGGCTTCATAGGGAGTTTTGCCGTGGAGCGGGCTCTCGAAGTGGGGGCCGAAGTGTGGGCCGCTGTGCGCCCCACCAGTAGCCGCGCTTATCTTTCGGATGAGCGCATAAAACTCGTTGAACTCAACCTTTCCAACCCCGACGAGCTGGCTAAGGTGCTCCTGAAGTATGGCCCGTGGGACGATGTGCTCCACGTGGCCGGCGCGACAAAGTGTGTAGACGAGGCCGACTTTTTTGCCATCAACACCGAGGGCACCCGAAACCTGGCCCATGCCTTGGTGGATACGCACTCGCTGCGAGGCCGGTTCGTATACTTCAGCTCGCTCAGCGTGATGGGAGCCGTGCAGCAGGAGCGCGACGACACCGAATGGGGACACTATCCGCTCATCACTCTCAACGACGAGCCTCGTCCCAACACAGCCTATGGCCGCAGCAAACTCCAGGCAGAGCGTGCCCTTGCAGCCATTGAGGGGCTCGACTATGTGGTGTTGCGGCCTACGGGAGTCTATGGGCCGCGCGAGAAGGACTACCTCATGATGGCCAAAAGCATAAAGAACCACATCGACTTTTCGGTGGGCTTTCAGCCACAAGACATCACCTTCATCTACGTGCGCGACCTCGTGGAGGCTGCCCTGCTGGCCACCACCGAGGGGCCCTCGCGACGCACTTATTTCCTCACCGACGGGCGCACCTACGACAGCCGCACGTTTTCCGACCTGCTTCAGCAAGAAATGGGCGTAAATGGTGTGCTCCACATCTGTGCCCCCTTGTGGTTTCTGCGCATGGTGTGCTCCCTGAGCGCATGGTGGGCCAAAAAGCGCGGAAAGGCTGCCACGCTCAATAACGACAAGTATCACATCATGGCCCAGCGTAACTGGCGCTGCGACATTCGTGCCGCGCAGGACCTGCTTTCCTACGACCCGCAGTATCCCCTCGAGCGGGGAGTGAAGGAAACGGTGTGCTGGTATAGGGAGCACAAATGGCTCTGAACCGAACAGCCTGCGAGGATTTACCCTTAAAAGACGGAAAAGCAAGTATGTGTATCAAAGATATTTTCCATATAGAAAAGCCTGCCGACAAGCGCCTGTTGGGCACCGAATGGATTACGCTGGCCTATACTCTTTTCACCGCAATCCTGATCGTGATCTTCTGGAGCGGAATGAATCAACCCTGGCGGCTGCTCACGGCGCGCCTTTGCATCGTAGTGGCCATAGCCGTGGCCTATGGGCTCTATCGGGCTGTGCCTTGCCGCTTCACCCGCTTTTTGCGCCACATTTTTCCGCTGGCACTGCTTGGGTTTTGGTATCCCGACACCTATGAGTTTTGTCGCCTCTTTCCCAACCTCGACCACCTTTTTGCACAAGCCGACCAATGGATTTTCGGCTATCAGCCTGCCCTGGAGTTTTGCAGGGCCATGCCCCAAATGATTTGGAGCGAGCTGTTCAACATGGGATATTTCTCATACTATCTTTTCATCGTTCTGGGCGTGATAGCGCCCCTCGTCTGGAAACCTCGCGAAACCGACCGCACGGCCTTTCTAATCCTGGCCGGTTTCTTTTTCTACTATCTCATCTACCTCTTCCTGCCCGTGGCAGGCCCGCAATTCTACTTTCCCGCCATCCCCGCTGCCGACTTGGCTGCAGGCACCTTCCCTGCTGTGGGCGACTACTTTCGCACCCACACCGAGCTTGCGGCATCGGCCGACGCCGAGGGCCTGTTCAAGGAACTCGTGGAATTTATGCAAAAGAGCGGCGAGCGGCCCACAGCGGCCTTCCCTTCGAGCCACGTGGGCATGTCGACCTTCCTGATGGTGCTCATCTGGAGAGTGAAGCGCGTGGCGGCCGTCGTGTGCCTGCCATTCTATGTGCTCCTTTGCGCTGCCACGGTCTATATTCAGGCCCACTATTTCGTCGACGTGGTGGGAGGCTTCGTCACGGCCTTCGTCTTTCTCTTCATGGCTCAGGCTCTCTACGATTTTATTAAGAAACACAACATTATAGT
Organism: uncultured Bacteroidales bacterium; assembly: GCA_902796835.1. Taxonomy (GTDB): domain Bacteria; phylum Bacteroidota; class Bacteroidia; order Bacteroidales; family Bacteroidaceae; genus Alloprevotella. The sequence goes on along the minus strand of CADBQP010000044.1, from coordinate 12,836 downwards.
CTCATGAAACCCCTTCGAAACATCTTTTTGTGTCTTGCCCTGCTCGCAGCAGGCTCCATGCAGTCGCAAAACGGCGGCATCAGCCAAGAAATGTTGAAAAAAATCCGCCAGCAACAAGTAGAAAATGCCTCGACCAAGGCCCTGCGCAATGCCCTTGCCGGCACCGATATCAACACCCTGGCCAAGGTGGCCGGCAATCCTGCAGCCACCGACACGTATATGTCGAACACCGTGAAGTCGAGCGGCATCAGCGACCAAAAGTCATCGGGACGGTGCTGGCTCTTCAGTGGTCTTAACGTGATGAGGGCCAATATGATAGCCAAATATGGTCTCGGCAGCTTCATGCTCTCGCAAAACTATCTGTTTTTCTACGACCAGCTTGAGAAGTCGAACCTCTTTTTGCAGGCCATCATCGACAACGCCTCGAAGCCCATGGACGACCGCATGGTTGACTGGCTCTTCCACAACCCGCTCAGCGATGGCGGCACCTTCTGCGGAGTGCAAGACCTGGTGATGAAATACGGCGTGGTGCCGGCCGAGGTGATGCCCGAAAACTACAATTCCAACAACACCTCGCGCATGAGTTCCATCCTCAAGCTCAAGCTGCGCCAATATGGCCTCGAGCTGCGCAGCATGGCAGCCGAAGGCAAAAAGGCCAAGGCCATGGGCGAGCGCAAAACCGAAATGTTGGCCACCATCTATCGCATCCTGGCCGTTTGCCTGGGCGAACCGCCCTCGCAGTTTGCATGGGCCATGCGAAACAAGGACGGAAAAATCGTGGAGCGCGGCACGTACACCCCCTTGTCGTTCTACAAAAAGTTTGTGGGCAAAGATCTCGTCGAATCCTACGTCATGCTCATGAACGACCCTACACGCCCCTACTATAAAACCTATACCGTCGACATGGACCGCCACACATACGATGGACATAACTGGACATTCCTGAACATGCCCATGGCCGACATCAAGCAGATTGCCATTGCTTCGATAAAGGATTCGACGATGATGTACATGTCGTGCGACGTAGGCAAGCAATACGACTCGCAAACGGGCGTGCTCTCAGTCAATAACTTCGACTATGCCTCGCTCTTCGACACCGACTTCCCCATGACCAAGGCTGAGCGCATCAGCACCTTTGCCTCGGCCTCGAGCCATGCCATGACGCTCATGGGAGTGGACCTCGACGAAAACGGACGTCCCCTGAAGTGGCAGGTGGAAAATAGCTGGGGCCCCAGCAGTGGATATAAAGGCCATCTCATCATGACCGACGAATGGCTCGATGAATACCTGTTCCGTCTCGTGGTAGAAAAGAAATACGTGCCAGAGGCCACGCTCGAACTCATGAAGCAAAAGCCCATCGTGCTGCCTGCCTGGGACCCCCTCTTCATGGGCGAGGAATAAACCGCTGCAGAAAGCTACATCTTGTCGGGGCGCGCCATAAGAAGAAATAAAAGTTCCGCCTCTCGTTTTTTTATGGCGCCCCTCGTTTTTTCTACCAAAAGTGGCGCACACTGCGCAAACGAAAGAATAGTTTTTTTTAGATTTGAAAGCATTTTCAACCTATCGGCTTCCCCTTGCACTCATCAGCCTGCTGTTTCTGCTCTGGGGCTTTGGCCATTCATTCATCGACGTGCTCAATTCGCACATGGAACAGGCTTTCCATACCACGAAAGCCCAGGCGGCCAGTGTGCACCTGATGATATATGGCGGCCACCTGCTTGCCGCACTGCCGGCCGGACTGCTTGTGAAACGGCTGGGCTACAAGCGCGGCATACTGTGGGGCCTTTTGCTCTATGGGTTAGGTGCCCTGCTCTTTGTGCCGGCCTCGTTTAGCGATAATGGTTTTGCCCTCACGTTGCCGGCTCTTTTCATCGTGGGCTACGGGCTGGGCAGTCTTGAAGTGGCAGCCAACCCTTATGTAGCCCTGCTGGGGTCGCCCGAGGGGGCCGCCCAACGCATGAACATGGCACAGGCCTTCAACGGACTGGGACTCATGATGGGCCCCATCATAGGCGGTTTCTTGCTCTATGGCACGGCCACTACAGCCCATCCTCATGAGCATGAACTTCATGCCGCCCACGACATGGGAGGTGCGGCCGTGGCCTATGCCGTTTTGGGTCTGTCGGCCTTGGCAATTGCCGCAGTGTTTGCATTCTTGCGCCTTCCCAAGGCCGAAGACAAGGAGAGTGGGGCCGAAGAGATGAAGGGAATAGTGGCAGAATGGTGCCACATTTTAAAGCAGTCTGATTTCAGAATTGCCATGATTGCCCTGTTTCTGTGTGTGATGGCACAAACGGGTCTCAACAGCGTCTTTGTCTACTACGCCTCTTCGCCCTCGGTGGGTTTTTCGCGGGCCGGTGCGGCCGAGATGCTGGGCGGCATTTGCATGGTGCTCCTGCTTGCAGGCCGGTTTGTGGGCAGCTACCTCTTGCGGCGTGTCAAGCCAGAACGCATGGTGAGGCTCAGCGGCCTGATAGCCTTGTTTTTTACCCTGTCAGCCGTCGTGTTGCCAGGCAAGTGGGGGTTGATGTGCGTGTTTGGCATCTATCTGAGCGAAAGTGTGCTCTATCCCACAATTTTTGCTGTGGCAGTAACCCACACGCACTACAATGCCGGCATGGCCTCGTCGCTGCTCGAACTCTGTGTGGTGGGAGGAGCCATAGCCCCCGTTTTGATGGGCTATGTGGCCGATGTTTCGTCGCCTGCCATGAGTCTTGCCATACCCGTGGCCTGCTTTGCCGCCATCGTGGTCTCAATGCGCAGGCTCTCATAGCCAGGAACAATACGGACAAGCCAAGTAAAGGGCCGCTCACGATCATGCGTTCGGAGCGGCCCTTATTATATAATAAATATGTATGGAGACTAATCGACGGCTTCGCCAATGAGGGTGGCGCTGCTGCTGTCGGTGATGAGCACTTTGACCAACTCGCCAGGTCGGTGTCCTTTGCGGTCGAACACCACCATCTTGTTCTGCTCCGTGCGCCCGCAGAGTTGTTCGCGGCTGCGCTTGCTGGGTCCTTCGGCCAACACTTCTACAACCTTTCCCACATCGCGGTGGTTGCTCGCGGCGCTCAGTTCGTTTTGAAGGGCAATGAGTTCGTTGAGGCGTCGAATCTTCACCTCCTCGGGCACGTCGTCGGGCAGGTTGCGGGCTGCATAAGTGCCAGGGCGTTCGCTATACTTAAACATAAATGAGGCATCGTATCGGCATTCGCGCATCAGCGACAGCGACAGCTGGTGGTCATCCTCGGTTTCAGAGCAGTAGCCGGCAAAGATGTCGGTGGAGAGTCCGCAATCGGGAATGATGCGGCGTATGGCTTCAACCCGTTCCATATACCACTCACGGGTATACTTGCGGTTCATGAGTTTCAGAATGCGGTTGCTGCCGCTCTGCACGGCCAGGTGTATGTGGCGACACACGTTGGGCTCTTTGGCAATTACGTGCAGTGTGTCGTCGCTCATGTCCTTGGGGTGGCTCGACGTGAAGCGTATGCGCATCGTAGGCACTTCGCGCGCCACTCGGCGCAGCAGTTCGGGGAAGAGGATGTCGGCACCCTCGGGCGTGGTGAAGCGATATGAGTTCACGTTTTGTCCGAGCAGGGTCACCTCCTTGTAGCCTCGCTTTTCGAGGTCGCGCACTTCGGAAAGTATGCTCTCAATGTCGCGACTGCGTTCGCGGCCTCGGGTATAGGGCACAATGCAATAGTGACAGAAGTTGTTGCAGCCGCGCATGATGCTCACAAAACCGCTTAGGCCGCCACCACAAAAGCGCTCGGGAATGACGTCACGATAGGTCTCCGTGTTCGACAGTTCAATGTTAATGGCTTTGTGTCCTGTTTCGGCCTGCGCAATGAGGTCGGGCAGGGTGAGGTAGGCGTCGGGGCCAGCAACAAGGTCGGCATGGTGTTCGTTAAGGAGCCTTTCCTTCACCCTTTCGGCCATGCAGCCCAATACGCCCAAAATGATTTTGCGTCCTTGTTTCTGCAGGGCGTGCAAGGCCTCGAGGCGATGGATGATGCGTTGTTCGGCCTTGTCGCGCACCGAGCAGGTGTTGAGGAATATGGCGTCGGCTTGCGCCTCGCTCTCGCAAAGTTCATAGCCTGCCATGCGCATGATGCTGGCCACAACTTCACTGTCGGCCACGTTCATTTGGCAGCCATAGGTTTCGATGAGAAGGTTTTTCATGTGCTCTATGTGGTTTTCAGGGTGCAAAATTACGCCTTTTTTGCTCAAGCGGCAAATGTAGTCCTGTTAAAAGCAGTGTCCCCACAAGCAACAAACTTGCGGGGACACCAATTATGAATGATTGTTTGTCGGATCTTATTTTTCGTCGCTGCTGGCCACGATGCGCTTGCGGTCGAGCAAGCGGTAGGCAATGGGGGCAGCCAGGAAGATTGACGATAATGTGCCGAAGATAACACCCAAAATCATGGCAAACGAGAACGAGCGGATGCTGTCGCCACCAAGGAAGAAGATGCAGAGAAGCACCAGCAGGGTGGTCGACGAAGTCGTAATGGTTCGGGTAAGCGTAGAATTGAGCGAATCGTTAAAGAGTTGCCTTGTGGGACGCGAGGGATAGAGTCCTAGGTATTCGCGCACACGGTCGAAGATTACCACCTTGTCGTTGATCGAGTAACCGATAGCTGTAAGCACGGCGCCGATGAACGTTTGGTCTACTTCGAGCGAGAAGGGAGCCCAGCCCCAGCATACGGCATACATACCGATGATGAAGAGCGTGTCGAGCACCAGGGCGCCAACCGAACCCACTGAGAAGGCGATGTTGCGGAAGCGCAGCAGAATGTAGAGGAAGATGGCAATGAGAGAGAGTGCCACGCTGATGATGGCCGATCTCGTCATGTCGGCAGCCACCGACGGACCCACCTTCTGGGCGCTGATGATGGAGCCGCCCGTGTGGTTGTCGCGGTCCTTAAAGGTTTCGTAGTCGGCTTTGATCAGACCTTTTTCAGAAAGGGCGCTCCAAATGAACTGCTCGATTTCCTGGTCCACGTTTTCGTTGTCGTCGTCAATCTTGTAGTTCGTGGTCAGACGAACGGCCTTGTTGCTTGTGGTCACAATCGAAATGGCGTTCACGATGGCTTCGGGGTCTTGGGCTTTCACCTTTTCGGCTACGGCCTGCTCCACGGCGTCGGGAGTAATGTCGCTTTGCTCAAACTCAATGACGTAGTTGCGACCACCTGTGAAGTCGATGCCCTGAGAGAGTCCGCGGAAGGCAAGGAAGCCTACGAAGATGAGGGTGATGGCAGCATATACCACGAAAGTGCGCTGAGCAATTTGCATGAACTTCACCTTGGTGTTGGCCAGGAAGTCTTTGAAGAGCTTCGTGGTAAAGGTAATGTTGAGCCAGCGGTCGCGGTCGAACTGATGTTCGTAAACCATGCGGGTCATCCATACGGCGGTGAAGAACGATGCCACGATGCCAATTCCCAGTGTCATGGCAAATCCGCGGATGGGTCCTGTACCGAAGTTGTAGAGGATGATGGCAGTGATGATACTGGTGAGGTTCGAGTCGAAGATGGCGCTGAAGGCGTTGCCATATCCGTCGGCCACTGCATTCTTGATGTTCTTTCCAGCGCGCAGTTCTTCCTTAGTGCGCTCGTAGATGAGCACGTTGGCATCGACGGCCATGCCGAGCGAAAGCACGAGACCTGCAATGCCACTCATGGTGAGGGCTGCTTGGAAGGAGATGAGGATGCCGAAGGTGAAGAAGAAGTTCAGGATGAGAGCGCCGTTGGCCACCATTCCGGGAATGATGCCATACATGAGGCACATGTAGATCATCAAGAGCACGAAAGCCACGATACAAGCCGTGAATCCAGCGCGGATAGAGGCTTCTCCGAGGCTCGGGCCTACGGTTTCTTCTTGCACAATCTTTGTGGGAGCAGGCATTTTACCAGAGTTGAGCACGGTGGCAAGGTCGCGTGTGTCGTCGGTGGTGAAGTGGCCGCTGATTTGTGTGTTTCCGTTGGGAATTTCGTTTTGCACGTTGGGAGCGCTATAAACGTATCCGTCGAGCACAATGGCCACGGCGCGCTTGTTGTCGTTGGCGCAGCGCTTGGTGAGTTGTGCCCAGTCGCGTGTTCCGGCAGTGTTCATCGACATCGATACGATGGGCTGATGGTGCTCGTTGAAGTCGTCCTTAGCGTTCGACACGATGTCGCCTTGCATGGCGGGCTCGCCCTTTTCGTTGGCCTTGAGTGCGTAGAGTTCAAAGAAGTTGCCTTTGAAATTTTCGGCAGGCTTCACACCCCAGAGCAGTCGCAGGTCTTTGGGAAGCACCTGCTGGGCAATGTCGGAGAGGATGATTTGGTTGATCGAGGCCGTGTCGGCAGCACGTGCTATGCCGGCAATGCTGTATTGGTTGTTGGTCACACCTTGCTGTACGAGCAGGCTGAGCAGTGGATGGCTCTTGTCGGCGTTGGGGTTGAAGGCTATGGGCGTGTGGGCTTCGCTGGCTTTGGTGCTGTCGGCAGCTGTGGTGTCGGCGGGAGTCACGCCAGCCAGATATTGGGCATAGCGGGTGTCGAGCTCACGCAGCGAAGCGTTGATTTCGCCCAGGCGATAGGTTTCCCAGAACTCGAGGTTAGCGCTTCCTTGTAGGAGTTTGCGCACACGTTCCGGCTCCTTGATGCCCGGCATTTCCACCATGATTTGTCCCATTTGTCCGCGGCCACGCAGCATTTGAATGTTGGGTTGTGCCACACCGAAGCGGTCGATACGGGTGCGAACCACTTCGTTAGAGTTGGCCACGGCAAGCTCAACTTGCTTGTTGAGGGCGTTGCGCACTTCGTTGTCGGTGGAACTAAATGAGATATTGTCCTCTTTCAGGCTGGTTGCGAATACGCCTCCAAGTTGGCCTTCGCCATTGGCTTTCTGATAGGCTTTTACGAAGAGGTCTACGAAGTCTCCGTCGCCCTGCTTAGCGCCCTTAGCGGCTTCGGCAATGGCTGCTTGCACTTTGGGGTCTTTGGCATTGTCGCCGGCGAGGCTTTTCACTACGTCGGGGATGCTCACTTCGAGGATGACGTTCATACCGCCCTCGAGGTCGAGGCCCAGTCCGATTTGCAGTGTTTGGCAGTCTTTGAGAGTCTTCCAGTTCAGATATACCTTCTCGTTCATCATTGAGTCGAGATAGGCTTGTCCGGCTTCGGCTCCTTTGAGTTGGGCAATCTGTTCAGCCTTCTTGTTGTAGTGACGTGTCACAAATGAGAAGCTGAAGTAGAAAAGGCAAATCAAAGTGAGTGCCACTGCAATGAATTTTACAAATCCTTTGTTTTGCATTTTTTTGTGTTTGTTATTTATTAATTTTGTTTGTTTGCTGAGTGGTTGCGCCCTCATGTAAGGGCCGTTTCAAGCGTATGGGCGCAATTAGTAGCGTGCAAAGATAATGCTTTTTTATAAATAGTGACATTTTCGCGTTCCATTTTTATTAAACGTGGCTTTTTTTAGAGGAGATGGTGCATTTTCTTTAAGGTTTGTTTTCACTTTTTTGCGGCGGTTCTGCAGAAACGGGTTGGGTGCATGCAGAAAAGTTTGTAAATTCGCGGCACGATTTTTTATTCTTATCCGAAATGAAGATTATTCACACTGCCGACTGGCATCTTGGAAATACTTTTCATCGCCACGACCGCGAATTGGAGCATCGCCACTTTCTTTCCTGGCTGCTGGCTCTCTTGCAGACAGAGGATGCCGATGCGCTTTTGGTGAGCGGCGATGTGTTCGACACGAGTAATCCTTCGGCCCAGGCTGAACGTTTGTTCTACGACTTTCTGCAGCAGGCCGTGACTGCCCTGCCAGGTTTGCAGGTGGTGGTGACGGCTGGCAATCACGATTCGGCTGCCCGGCTAGAAGCCCCGAGGGCCCTTTTGGAAACGCAGGGAATCACAGTGCGTGGTCTTGTGCGGCGCGGCGAAGACGGCCAGCCAGATTGGGAGCAGTTTGTGGTACCACTTTGTGAGCGTGGAGGCAGCGAACCGGTATGCATGTGTGTGGCCATGCCCTTCTTGCGTACGGTCGATTTGCCGGCTGGCCAGCAGCTTGAAGAAGGCTTGTCCCATTATTTCACGCAGAGTCTGCTCCATGTGCGTCGCGGTAAACACGGAAGCTTGCCGTGCATTGCCATGGGCCATTTCTATGCCAGCGGTGCGCAGATTGCTGCCGAAGAGCATAGCGAGCGGCTTGTGGTGGGTGGTCAGGATGTGGTCGATGCCAAAGTGGTGAGCCACAACTTTTCTTACGTGGCTTTAGGTCATATTCACAAGGCCCAGCAAGTAGGTGCTCAGGGCCAGGTTTACTATGCCGGCAGTGCCCTCCCCATGTCGTTTAGCGAGCGCAACTATGTGCATGGCGTTCAGGTGATAGAAATTGACAAGGAAGGTCATCTTGAAGTGGGGCGTGCCGAATATGAGCCCTTGCGCAGTTTACTCTCTGTGCCGTCTCGCGGAGTGGCTTCGCCCGACGAGGTGCTGGGCTTGCTCAGAGACCTCCCTTCTGCCAACGGCGATGCCGACAACAGCGCATGGCCCTATCTCGAAATACGCATCCGATCCGATCGCCCCACACCTGAGTTGATGGCCGATGCCACTCAGATTCTTTCGACCAAGGCTGTCAATTTTTGTCGCATGGTGGCGCAGCGCCCCGACGAAGTGGGACAGCCATCCGAAACGGCCTTTTCACTGGAGCGCTTGCGGAGCCTCACTCCTTTGCAAATGGCTGAGGCCATCTATGAGGAGCGCTACGGCAGCCCTTTGCCTGCAGAATTGCGCCTCCGCTTCGAAAAAGCCGTAGAAAAAGCCCACGAACAATAATCGTTTCTGCTCATGAAAATCGAAAAAATCATCATAGAAAATCTTGCCTCTCTCGAAGGACAACAAGTCGTTGACTTCACGGCCGAACCTCTGCGCTCGGCCAGTCTTTTTGCCATTACGGGCGACACGGGGGCAGGAAAGTCCACCATTCTCGATGCCATTTGTCTGGCTCTCTATGGGCGTGCCCCGCGCTTCGAGGGAGTAGAAAGAATAGGAAAAGAAAACCTTGTTCAGGGCCCCGATGGCGAGCTGAGCATCGAAGCCCATGACGTGCGTAACCTGCTGCGGCGCGGCAAAAAGGAGGGAGCCTGTTCCCTTGTCTTTGTAACCCAAGATGGCTCCCGCTATGAAGCCACCTGGACGGTGCGTCGCAATCGCAACAACCGCTACGACCCTGCCGAGCGCACACTCAGACAGCTTTCGCCCTTTTCCAAAGAGTTCGACCCGCAGGCTGTCAAGGCCAATGTGGTGACCGACATCATAGGCCTCGACTATGAGCAGTTTTCGCGAACTGTGTTGTTGGCTCAGAACAGTTTTGCCAACTTCCTTAGGGCGCGCCGCGATGAAAAATCGAGTCTGCTCGAAAAAATCACCGGCACCGAGATATATGCCACCATTTCGCGCCACATTTTCGAAATGGCTAAGGAAGCCCGCGCTCAGGTGACCGAGCTTGAATTGCAGATGGAGTCCATCCTGCGCGACCATCTTGACGAGCAAGAGCTTAGCGAGCGGCGCACACGACTCATGCACTTGCGCAACCTCATTGCCGATGCCGAAAAACAGCGCGATGAAGCCGTGAGAGCCATAGCCTGGTATGACGACTACGTGGCCGCCGTTGAAAACGTGATGAATTGTGAGCAGCAAAAAGACACGGCCGACAAGCAGCGAGCAGCCCGCAGGGCCGACGAGATACTGCTTGAGCGCTACGATAGCGTGCTCCCCATTCAGCCCTTGTTCATCGACATTGGCACCCATCGGCGCGACATCGAAAGCATGGCAGTCCAGCTCGAGACCAAGCGTCGCGAAATAGCTGAAAAACTGCAGCAGATTGCCATGGCCGAAGACAGGCTAAAGCAGGCTAAAAACCAAAGCGAAATAGCCGAAACCGCTTATGCTTCGCGACGCACCGACATCGATTTTGGCAATCGTCTGATGGGCGAAATAGCCATGCTCGAAAAAAACATTGACCGACGCGAGGGCGAAATAGCCGCCGCCAAGCGAAGCCTCGAAACCCACCAGCGCGAGTGTGCGGCCAAGGAGGACGAGATGGGCCAGCTCCAGCAACGCATTGCCGACAATCGAGTGACAAAGCAAAAACTCGGCATTCACCAGCAAATGTTCGAAAACTTCGACCTCGTGAAGGATAAGCTCCTCACCCTCGACGAGGAGACGAAACGCAATGCCGGCGAGCACGTACAACTCGAGGAAAACATGCAGCGCCTGCGTTCCATGTCGGCAGCCATGGAGCGCCTTGAGACCGAATTACACGACAATCAGGTGGAACTCACGCGCCAAAAAAACGAACTCATGGTGCACCGCCAGGCCATAGCCGGCACTGACGGCGCAAGCCTCCACAAGCGCTCGGCCGACTTGCGCAGCCGCATTTTGCTGCTCGAACAGGCACAGCTCCTTTGGAAAAAACTGTCGGCAGGCTATGAAAACATAGCCGAGCGCACCTCGCGCTATCAACGCGACACCACCGAAATAGGGCAGCTCAAGGAAGACGTGCAGCAACTGACCATCGAAATCAAGGTATTGCAAGAAGAGAGCGAACACCGCAACCGAGCCTATACCCTGAGCCACAGCGAACACATCGAGAGCCTGCGCAAACAGCTCAAGGAAGGGTCGGCCTGCCCCGTATGCGGAGCAACCCACCATCCTTATCACACCGAAACCGAGCGCGAGTTGGGCGAACTCATCCACAACCTGGAGCACGACTATAACGAGGCTGCCCAACGGCTCGAAAATCGCCGCACACAATTGCGGCAGCAGGAGCAAAAGCTCTGGAGCCTCGTTTCGCAGCACGAGGCCGACGAAAAATATATCGAAGAGCGCCGTCGCGAGCAGGCCGAGGGCGAAGAAGAATGGTTTGCCAAATATGCCCAGCTCGACACATCCTTTTCCGATTGCTCTTCGTCCGTGGTGAGCCATGTGCGTATGGTCACCATCGAAACCCTCATGGGAACCGCCCGCAACGAGCAAGAAGAACTGAGCCGGAAAATCGACGAGCTCAACTACCATCAAAACCTCATCACCCAGTTTGGCGAGCAAGTGGCACAACTCGAAGAAACAGTGAAAAGCAAAACCGAGCAACTGTCCAATGTGCGCATGGAATACCACGCCATCAATTCGCGGGTAGAAGAGCGCACCGCCAACATTGAGCGGTCCGACCGCAGCGTAGCCATGCTCTATCAGGAGCTCGACCGCCTCGTCACTCTCTCCGGATGGTTTGCCGAGTGGAAGCGCAGCGCCGACGGGTTCAGAAACCGCCTTATCATGCTGCAACAACAGTGGTTGAGCGTTTGCAACCGTCTTGAAGCCGACCAAGACACACTCGTACTCACTGAAAACGAACTGCGAAATGCCCGGCAGACTGTAGTAGAGGCGGCGCGACACATCGAAGAAGACGAAGCGCAATGCCAACACGAACTCACCATTCTCAACGACAAACGCGAAGCCTACCGAAGACTCTTTGGCGAGAAAACACCCCAGCAAATGGCCGAAGAGCTACAGGCACGCATTAGCCAGGCACAAAAAGCCGAAACCGAGGCCAGCGAACAACTGCTGGAGCTGCAACATGCACACAGCCTGCTCGTAGGAGCACAGCACAACCTCGAAAGCGAAAGCGAGCGAAAGCAACGCAGCCTCGTGGAAGACTCCACTAAAATGGACAATTGGATACACCAGTTCAATGCAGACCACTCCCCACTGCAGTGGAGCGAACTCGAAACCTTCTTCGACGGCTCCACCGATTGGTTGAAGCTGCGTGCCGAACTCAACGGCCTGCGCGAGCAGCAAAGCCGTGCAGCCACCCTCTTGCAAGTGGCGCGCCAAACCCTACAAACCCTCCAAGCTTCGCCCAACAGACCAGCGGAGGAACATCAATATGAGGCTCTGTCAAATTCCACTGCTGCAACCGGAATCCACATCTCGCGCGACACACTCATCGCGCAGCGCGACCAAGTGATGTCAAAACTCGAATCCTACAATACTGAACTGCTCCAGGTTGCCGCCATACTTCACAGTCACGATGAAAGCGAGCGCCGCATAGCCGCCATGAAAACCAACTACGACACCCGCAAGGCCAACAGCGATTATTGGAGCCAGCTCAGCGACGTATTCGGCAGTGCCGACGGCCGCCGTTTCCGCGAACTGGCACAGGGCTACACCTTTAGCAGCCTCGTAGAGCAGGCTAACCACCAGCTCAGCATGCTCTCGCCCCGCTACAGACTACGCACCATGCCCGGCACACTCACCCTCGAAATCATAGACCGCGACATGTTCGATCAGCGGCGCTACGTCACCTCCCTCTCGGGCGGCGAAACCTTCGTCGTGAGCCTCGCCCTCGCATTGGGCCTGGCCAACCTCTCGGCCGGTAGCCTGAGCATAGGCAGCCTTTTCATTGACGAAGGATTTGGCAATCTCGACCACGAGTCGCTCGATCTGGTCATGACAGCCCTCTCCAACCTCGAAAACATACAGGGCCGGAAAGTAGGAGTAGTGAGCCACACCGAGCAGATACGCTCCCAAATATCCCCACAAATCCATCTGCACAAACTTCCCACAGGAGGCCGAAGCCTCATCAAGGTGGAGTGAAAACACAATATTTAAAGATATAGCAATCCTTACTCCCCCCAATTGAGCATTATCGATTGGGGGATTTTATGTTAAATTTTATTTTTTCAAAATTTTTCACTTCGCCAGTGGCTTCTCAGGCTGGCGAAGTGTTTTTTGTCTGCGAAAAGTCGCGAAAAGTTGACAGCCCATATCGCGCGTGCGTATCTTTGCCGT
>CADBQP010000043.1 GCA_902796835.1 uncultured Bacteroidales bacterium | reverse complement strand
GGGGCACACTCAGTCATCGTCAGGAATCTGTTCGGCAAATGCCCTTTCGGAGAACCTTGGCAGCGGCAAAGATACGCACGCGCGATATGGACTGTCAACTTTTCGCGACTTTTCGCACGGCGAAAACACATCGCCAGTCGGAGTGGGCACTGGCGAAGTGATTTTTTTTGAAAAAATAAAATTTAACAGTTCAGATGGGCAATTTGAGGGTAGCTTGGCTAATGCAAACCTTCTATTCCGCAAAATTCTGTGGAAGTTTCGCCCAAGGGGCCGCATTGTTGGTGCATGGCAGTTTGTATGCGCACAAAATGGATGGCCCCGAGATGCACACGCTCTCCCGTTTGTGGATCGACAGCCCAATCGATGTCGAAAAGGGAGCCTTCGTCGCTGTTTGGCGCATTATCGGCATAACCCTGCCCCAGGGCTGCAAGCCACCATGAGCCGCTACGAAACGTGGCATTCGGCGCCAGCCGAATGGCAGCAAGACTGAGAGAATCGGACTCAACCCATTGAGGATAGTAGGACTGACGGTGGTAGATGTTCTGTGCAAGATAGCCCGACTCGCCCCATGAGGTCGCATAACCCACGTGATGGGCATCGCTTATCCATGTTTCTGCACCGGCCACAGGGGTGTGGGGCAGCGAGGGCCTATAATATATTATGGTGTCGGGCCGTTCGGCTCCAGTGTGGTGGCTGCCGCTAAGCACATACCATTTGTCGTCGGGAAGTCCGTTGCCGTTGTCATCGGCCATTACGCTGACAATTCCGGGCTCGCTATTGCCTTCGAAAGCATTGCCAAAAATGCGCAGGTCGCACTGACCAGGCACATTTTCCACTCTACGCTCCATGCCCACTACAATGGTTCCGCCAAAGGCACCCAATGCCACTATGCCGCGACGCCCGCGGGCCACTGCCTGGAGTGCTTTGAGGCGCATTGTGGCTGCATCGTCGCCTTCGGCATAGGAGGGGTAGAGATTCACAAACTGCCCAGGTGCCGGACTATAGTCGAAAACGTGGGCAACTCCGTTGACCGATGCCTGTTGCGTAGTGTCGTCGGCGGATGGCATCGCCCCATTGGCCACAAAAGCGAAATGGGCAGGGATGTCGCCTGTAGTGGTTTGCCAAAGGTGGTGCCCGCTGGCATCGTAGCAATGCAGGGTGCCTGGCGACACATAGTCTTTGGCATCGGTCAGCAGGATGTGGTGGGTTTGCGGGTCGACGGCCAAGCCATAGGGCATTTGGATGTTGGCAATGTCGACGGGACGCGAGGTTTGGCGCGTTACCAAATCGTATATCAGGAAATCGGCATGGCTTTCGTCGCCATGCAGGGCATAGATTCTGCCATTGGAGATACAGAAGTTGGTGGCCTCAATGCCCAATCGCTCTTCGACCTGCAGGGTGTGCGGATTGACCACATAGATGTCGGGCTTGACATCGGCATAGTTGCCGCGCGACTGCACATAGAGTTTTCCGTCGTAGCAGGCAGCGCGGTTCAGGTTGGGCGCCACGCGAATGTGCCCGGTCACCTTAAAATCGATGAGGCTCACCACCGTGAGGCGGTCGTCGAAATGGGGCGCCATATATCCTCCCGAATTGGGCACAAAAAGCTTATCACCCACCACAACAGGCTGCTCGGGTTGATAGCCCACACAGACCGTATCGACCACTTGGAGCGTGAGCGTATCGACCTTGGCCACATAGCCCAAGCGCGCCGCAGGGTCGGCCCCCACACGGCCGGCATAGGAACTGACGTAGGCATAGCCACCCGCAAAGGCTACGTAGCGGCAGTTGGGTATATCTACATGGCCCATATGGCGCGCCGTGGCACCATCCATCACCTCGAGCAGATTGGAGCAATTTATGACGGCATAGAGCCGCGAGCCATAAATCTGCAGGTCGTTGCCCACATCTCCCAACTCGAGAGCCACAGAGGGATTGGTGGCCGGAAAGATGTTGCGCCGATATTGCCCCGTGGCGCCATCAAAGAAATCGAGTGAGGCCTTGTTGCTCCCCATGTTTCCTTCGCAAAGCAAATAGAACGATGTGCCGCGCCCCTGGGTGTCGGACGAAGTGGGCAGAACCAAGAGCTCGTCGTCGCCTCGACAGGCCACGAGCACGAACAGGGAGAGGAAAAAGAACAAGTGCTTCGTCATGGGGCAGAATAGAGAACGACCTTGGCAAAGGCATGAAATCCGGGCATGGGATAGCCTTTCACGATGTCGTATTTCTGATTAAAAATATTGTTGAGTTCTATTGAAACTTGGCCAAACGAAAAACTCCGCGCCAGTGCCACGTCGTTTGTGTACCACGCTGGTAAATGGTTTTCGGGAATGTTTGCCCGCTGGTCGTAGCGTCCACCTGTATAGATGAAACTATAGTTGAGCCTCCAAGTCCGCCACGAGAGCGACGCCACAAGCGAACCGCTATGGCGCGGCATGTAGGGAATTTGGTCGCCATAGCAGGCATCGTTGTGCGAGGTGACATCTACAGCCCGCTCCAGGGTATAGGTGGCTCGCGACTCAAAGCTCCACTCGCCCAGATTGGCCGCAAGTAAGGCCTTCAGTTCCATGCCTTTGACATCGACCTTGCCAAGATTGAGCATGGTCCAGCGAAATTGGTTAGACGTGGGCATGGCTACAATTTTATGGCTCACACGATTCCAATAGGCATCGGCCTGGAGCGAGAGGGCATGAACGCGAAAGCCCGAGGCATCATGTCGGGGGCGGTCGATGAGGTTGAACACTCCGCCGGCCGAAACCTGCCACGCTCGCTCGGGCTGCAGGTGGGCATTGCCCACCATGGTGTAGTAGAGGTCGTTGAGCGTAGGCATACGAAACACATGCTTGGCCAGCACATGAAGCCTGGACCGCCTCTGAGGGGAAGTCCACCACGAGGCGGCCAGCGAGGGCGAGAGTTCGGAGCGGGAGGGCATGGATTCGCCGCTTCTGACGTGGTCGAACACGAGAGAAGAAAGGACAGAAGCCATTACATCGAGCCGGGAGTTGTGCCAACGGGCCGCCACAGAGTTGAGCCACGTTTGACGCGAAGGATAGGCAAACTGACTGAACCCCGATGCATTCAGGTGATTATGGCGGAAGTCGCTGGCAAGGGCTACCGACCATTCGCGCGAAAATTCGAGTTCATGTGCCATGGAAACATAGGCCTCCTGCTGACGAAAGCGCAGGTTGGCATACATGGCACTCACATCAAGCCGAGGGTCGGACAGGAAATGCAGATAGTCGTAGGCATATTTTGCCGTGAGCAAAAGTCGGTAGCGCGGTGCAAGGCGTCGCTGCCACTGGCCTTGCCACATAAAATTAGTATCGCCCTGACGGTCGGCCCGCGTGATCTGGCCCCTCACCACGGCGCCTGGCAACCCGCGCTGGGAGCGATAGAAATAGGTCTTCATGTGCCACTGGCCGCGGCCGCTGGAGCCGAAAACGCTCCATTCTGTCCGCCATGCCTCGAGATCGCTGCCCCGACGTGTAGCTGTGGTGTCGTAGCCTCCGCGAGTGGCATAGCGGAAGCAATAGCGCCCCGACGTAGAAAGATATTCGGCACTGAGCGAGGTGGAAACTTTAGAAGAAAGCCGCAGATCGAGCCGCAAAGAAGGATTAAGCGTAGAAAAACTGCCTGCCTTGAAGGCTGCACGAACGCCGAAATTCCCGGAATTCGCGAAATGGGGACGGCGGCTCTGCAGATATACCGCGCTTTGGCTGGCATAGTTTTGGGCCGGCTGCAACAGGCGGCTGCGCTCACCATTATAGAGACTCACTGCCTCAATGTCGGAAAGCGAGAAACGCCCCAGGTCGACTACGCCGTTTTGGGCATTGTGGAGCTCCACATTGTCGTAGAAAACTGCCACATGCTGCGAACCCATGCCGCGCACATTCACCGTTTTCAAGCCCCCCACGCCTCCATAGTCTTTTACCTGCACCCCACTGAAAAAGCGCAGCGCATCGGCCACGCTATAGGAAGAGAGCGTGCGTAGCTCGTCGCCACGAAGTTCCTGCACCGGCACCACATCGGCCGATAGGCGACGGGCCATCACGTGAGCCTCGCCAAGCCGCAAAGTGTCTTGTGCGAAAGACGAGGCAGCACACAGCAAGCTGCCACACAAAAAGACCAACCTGAATACACACCGACAGGCAACGGAAACGTCATCGGAACTATGGCTCGTCGTAATCGTTTTCGTTGTTCTGATTGTTGTAGTTTTCGTCGCGGTCGTAGTCTTCATGACGATTGTAATTACTCTTTTGTTTCATAGTTTAGATTTTTAAGGGTTATTATGAGTGTGCTTTTAGGATACTACTTATTGTTTTTCGCTTCTTTTCGCACAAAAGTATTACTTTTTTTCTACTTTTGCGCACAAAGTAGCTCAAAATAATTCTTTTTTTCGAAGCACGAACCACATTTTCCGAACCATATAGCAGGTTCGCACATCACAACATAAACTCACAAAAATTGCACATAAGAAAGAAAAACTATGAACCGCGTAACTAATTTTGCCAAAAAGGCATGGCCCGACCTGTGTGTGGTCCTCGTCTTTTTGGCCATCAGTTTTGCTTATTTCATTACGCCGCTGAGCCAAGGTCTGGTTTTGAGCGGCCACGACAACACTGGAGCCACGGGTATTTCGCGCGAAGCCAACGAGTATTTGGAGCGCACTGGCGAACGCTCGCGCTGGACCAACGCCCTCTTTGGCGGCATGCCCACCTATCAGATAGCCCCATCGTATGGCTCCACACAACTGCTGGGCCACGCCATGGACGTTTTCCGGCTGGGCATCACCAGCGTGATGGGCTACTTGGTGCTCTACCTCCTTGGCTTTTACATTTTGATGCGCGCCTTCAACTTCAAACCTTATTTGGCCGCATTAGGCAGCATTTTATGGGCCTTCTCTTCCTATTTCCTCATAATCATAGCTGCCGGCCACATGTGGAAGGTGCTGGTCTTGGGATTCGTGCCTCCCACCATTGCTGGAATGGTGCTCTGCTATAGGGGAAAATACTTATGGGGAGGCCTTGTAACTGCCCTTTTCACAGCCTTGCAAATACTGTCGAACCATGTGCAGATGACCTACTACTTCCTGTTTGTTATGGCATTTATCGTACTGGCCTATGGCGTAGTGTCGTTCTGGCCCAAGGCCGACAAGAAACAGACCGACATGCTGGGCGTGGAGCTGAGCCCGAGAAACTGGCTGAAGGCTACAGCCACCATCATTGTGGCCGGCCTGATTGGCGCATCGGCCAACCTGACTAACTTATATCATACATACGAATATCAGAAGCACTCCATGCGCGGCCCCTCCGAACTTTCGGCCACGGCTGAAGGAGACAACAAAACCGCAGGCAAATCTAAAGCCGACGGATTGGAACGCGATTACATTACGCAATGGAGCTATGGCATTGGCGAAACATTCACCCTGCTCATTCCCGACTTCAAAGGCGGCGGCAACGGCAGCATTATGGAACGCGAAAGCCTGCAAGAGCTCGAGGCCTACAACGACTTTTATGCCGGTGCGTCGCAGGCCAGCCAAATCATGCAGCAATCAGGCGTTCAGGCAGCGCCTCCCGGAATGGACCAATACTGGGGCGAGCAGCCCTTCACGGTGGGCCCCGTCTATGTAGGAGCCTTGGTATGCTTCCTCTTTGTGATGGGAATATTCTATGTGCGCGGCCCGATGAAATGGGCACTTTTGGCTGCTACCGTGGTGTCGCTGCTCTTTGCCTGGGGCAAGAACCTAATGCCCGTCACCGACTTCTTTATTGACTACCTGCCCATGTATAACAAATTCCGCACGGTGTCGTCGGCCCTGGTCATTGCCGAGTTTACCATGCCCTTGCTGGGCATTCTGGCCTTGGCACGCTTTGTGGCCGAACCCGACATGTGTCGGCGCAAGCCACTGGGATTTTGCGTGGCGTTGGTTGTGACGGCAGGCACCTGTTTGCTGCTGGCCATTGCTCCAGGAATTGCGGGCGACTGCATTAGCTCTCGCGACACCGACATGCTGGCACAACTTGGCAGCGTGATGCCTGTGGACAACTACCGGGCCGCCATCAGCGCCCTGCACCACCACATCATTGCCACCGATGCCCTGCGTTCGCTCATTATTATCGCAATAGGCGTGGCCATCATGTGGATATATAGCCTCAAAAAGATTCCGGCATGGGCGATGTGTAGTGCTTTGGGACTCATTTGCCTCTTCGACCTGTGGAACATTGACAAGCGATACCTGAACGACGACAACTTTACCGACCCTGTGATGGTGGATGCACAATTCGAGACAAAAACACCGGCCGATGAAGCCATTCTGCAGGACAAAGGAGAATATCGCGTGCTCGACATCAGCAAAAACATATTCAACGACAACACCACTGGCTATTGGCACAAGAACATTGGCGGTTACCATGCTGCCAAGCTCCACCGCTATCAAGACCTGATAGACCGCCACATAAGCAAAGAAATACCCCAACTCATCGGAGGTTTTAACCAAGCCATCGCCAATCCCGAAGGATTCAACACCGACACACTGTCGCCTGTGCTGAATATGCTCAACCTGAAATACATCATCCACGGAAGCGGAGAGCAGGCACGAGCCCTTGAAAACCCTGGCGCCAACGGCAACGGATGGTTTGTGAACAAGCTCGACTTCGTGCCCAATGCCGATGCTGAAATGGCTGCACTCACCGGCCTCGACACAAAACATGCCGCCGTGGCCGACGAAACATTCCGCGAGGCCCTCGACGGCACGGCCCTTGACTCTGGTAGTGTGAAAGAAACCTTCTATGAGCCCAACGAAATACACTACGATGTAGAAAGCCAACGTGGCGGCGTAGTGGTGCTCAGCGAGGTTTATTATCCCAGTTGGACCGCCACTATCGACGGAGAAGAGGTGGCAGTGGGCCGAGTAAACTACATATTGCGTGCCGTGAAGGTGCCAGCCGGCAAACACGAGCTAAAGCTGGAATTCCGACCTGCCTCCATTCGCCATACCGAGAGCGTGGCCTATGGTGCAATGGCCTTGATGTGTCTTCTCTTGATTTATGCAATCTATCGCGAAACAAGAAAAAAAGGCTGAGGCCTCAAGCTTAATAGAATAAAAAAAGGGGAGCGGTGTGACAACAAAATGTTTGCTACACCGCTTCCTTTTTCGAAACTTCCAAACCGAAAAAGCACAACAAGAATTTGAACATATAAAATAATCTACTATCTTTGTGCTTTCAGCCTATTTCTTCAACAAACACACAAATGCCATGATTTCCAAAAAAGCGCTTCAAACCTTGATAACAGGAAGTAACCCACGCTTGTTAACCTTAAATCTAATACTATGAAAAACACATTGCGCAATTATACCATTCCGTTCAATTGTGCAAATAATTCGGCGGGAAAAATGACAAATGTAATATTTTTAGCATAAAAGAGAGCAAAATGTCACATATAAGTGAGATTAAGCTATGTTTTATTTTTCGCTTCGTCTTCGTTTACTTGTAACTTTGCAACCTAAAATAGACTCCCACCATGAGAAACCGACAGTTAAATCTGCTGCCTTTGGCGTTTGCCTGTCTCGTCATATGCTTAGGCGTGTTCGGATGCCGCACGCAGGGCACATTACAATCAGGCACAG
>CADBQP010000042.1 GCA_902796835.1 uncultured Bacteroidales bacterium | reverse complement strand
GCATTGACCTGTGGGAAAGTAGGTAGCCGCCATTTTAGAGAGTCCCCCCGAGCCGACACAAAGGTTCGGGGGGACTTGTTTTGTTTGCGAAGATGTTTCGTGTACAAGCACATGTTTGATCATGGACAAGCACATACAAAAAATCCCCGTCTGCAAACGCACATACGTTCGCAGACGGGGAGTATCTTTTGTTATTTTTAATTAGCCTACCTTGCGTAGATGTATAGATGCTTCTTAGAGGCCAATACAAAAAAAGCCCCCGTTGAAGGACGAGGGCAGCCTAAATGTTTTCACAACGGAATGACACCTTGCTTTTGATGGTGGTGTGTTGTCCTCCTCGACGCAAAGATACTAATTTGAGAGCAATTCACAACCACGAAGTCCTTCCCGCGCGATGTCCCCGACGATACGGCTACCATTGGATTGTGCTGTATCGCCGCAAGGATTTCCTGTTGCTCCTTATCGAGCCTTGCGCGTAAGACATCGCGAGCGAACCTGTTCCAGTCCGCTCGCCATAGTGCGTATAGTTGCCGTCGCTGGGCTTTCATTCGTTACTCTGCTGCCCGCTGCTGTGCTTCGTACTTATGTAAGAACCAGAGCGTAATGTCGCAAGCGGGGTTGTCATTGTTGACTTCTTCGTAGGCATTGAGTTTGAATTCCCAAGAGGAAGCCATACTCAACAGTTTGTTAACAACCTTAGCTTCTTCCATTGTGCAGCCATCGATGGAAAATTCATTATGCGCGAGCTTCTTCAGCATCGCGTACTCTTCTTGGGTTAAGATAATCTTTTCTTCGTCCATAGTAATTTTACTTTGTTTATATGCAAAACTACGATTTTATTTTCACATACACAAGTTGTCGTTCTCGGCGCAAAGATACTAATTATTTGAGCCTTACAGTCGCACGCCGAAGGAGGCGTTGATGAGCCAGTCGCTTAGGCGGCCGTGGCTTGAATCGAGACGGTAGCGAAAGGTGTTGAAATGTCCGTAGGCATTGATGAAGTATCTTCCGAAGTTGTAGGTGAGCGAGAGGCGGGCGTCGAAGTTGACCGTCATGCCGCTATTATAGGTTTCCTCTCCTGCAGGGCTGATGCGCAGGCCGTTGTACCACCATTTGTCCCATTCTTCGTCGCTTATGTCGCTGTCAAGGAAGTTGGGGTGCCCCATCATTTCTTCCACGTTGGTGGTGTAGCCATAGCATTTGATGCGGTTCACGACGGTGAGCATGGGCATGACCATGGCATTGACGAGCAGTCCGCTCGCGGGCACCCAATTATAGGCGTATCCCACCCCCAGGCTGCCTTGCCAGAGTTTTACGCGGCCCAGGCCGTGCATAAGGTAGATGAGGTCGCCATTGACGTGGTTGGCATAGCTGGTGCGGCCATAGTAGTACATGGCGCCCACCATGAGTGAGCCTGCGGAGCGTTTTTGTATGACAGACTGGTCGTAGGCGGCGGCGTGTGAGAATCGCTTGCCGTTGAGCAGGTAGTAAGCATCGGCAATGAAGGAGTATACTTTGATGGGCTCTTGCAGCTCCACTTTTTCCCAGCTTTCTTTTTCGGCTTCGGGAATGATGTCGGAGTTGAGATTGAAGTATGGATGGCGGTTGTGAAATCTGTGGATGCGCACGTTCACGCCGTAGGCTCCGCCGGTGGCGCCAAAGGTGAGGTGGGCTCCCTGGTCGCTCCCCACGTTGAAGGTGTAGCCCAGGCCATAGCCTCGGTAGCCTACCCAAAGTCCCAAATATTGCGAGGGTTTTGTTTGCAGGAGAGGCGAGGCTGCGTAGTCGATGCCGTCGATGCTGCCGCTTGTCTGCATCTTCACGATGCTTTGGTGGGACTTTGCTCTCACGATGACTTGCCATGGTTTTTCGGGCGAGTCGATGTATCGGCGGTCGAGTCCGCTCACGGACATGGAGTCGATGAGTGTGCCGAGTTTCCTGACGAATGTGCCTATGCCTCCTTGTGCCGACAGTGTGGTGCATAGGGAGCAGAGCATGAGTGTGGTCAGGAGTCGTCGCATCGGTGTGTGGGCTGTGTTTTGTGTGGTCAGCTGGGAATGATGAAGTTGATTTTTTCTTGCTCTATGCTGATGTCGAGGGCCTCAACATGGTGGTGGAACACACGGCCGTCTATGCTGACGGGTGCCTTGTCGATGTGGCTGAAGCGTATTTGCTTGCAGCGCCATGCCTTCACGCTTTCGTGTGTGAGAAAGCGTCCGGTAAAGAGGAGCCACAGGCCGTGGAAGATTTTGGTGATTTGAGGGTGCGACACGGCTGTGACATCGAGCATTCCGTTGTAGGGCACGGCGCTTGGTGTTTGTCCGTAGCCTGTGGCGGAGCCCACGCACACGCTCATTTCTTTGTGGCGCACGTTTTCGCCGCCCACGCTGAATTCCATCTTGAAGAGCATGCGCTTGAAGATCAGTATGACGGCCGAGCTGAGGTAGGAGAGGGTGCGTATGCCCCAGAATCGGTTGGTTTTGCGTCGCACGTTGATGATGGCGGCTGCGAGCCCTATGTTGACGCAGTTGAGAAAGTGGCGTGTGGTGACGCTGCCGTTGCGGCGGGTGAGGCTTACGTGTCCCACGTCGACGCGGCGCAGGCGGTGGAAGATGAGTTGGTCTATGGCTCCCTTGTAGTTGTTGACATCGTATCCCCAGTATTTTGCAAAGTCGTTGCCAAATCCGTTTGGAATGACGCCGAGGGCTGGCTCCACTCCGTCGGGCGATGTGGCCGAGAGCATGCCGTTGAGGGCATCGCCCAGGGCG
The DNA here is from genome assembly GCA_902796835.1 of uncultured Bacteroidales bacterium. Lineage (GTDB taxonomy): Bacteria > Bacteroidota > Bacteroidia > Bacteroidales > Bacteroidaceae > Alloprevotella. The sequence continues at coordinate 2,380 of CADBQP010000042.1, read as the reverse complement.
GCATCGCCTCCTATGACGATGATGGTGCGATATCCGTTTTGGGTGAGCATGCTGGCGAGTCTTTCCACACTGCCTTGGCTCTCGCTCTGCACAAAGTCGAACTGCACGCCTTTTTCGCGCAGGTAGTTGCAGATTTTCTTCCACCGGCGGTGGTTTTTGAGTCCTTCGCGTGGGCAGTAGATGACGCCCCATTTTGTTTGTGCCATCGTTTAGAGTAATTTGAGGGTTTGGTCAATTTTCTCGCGGGTGGGCAATGTGCCGTCTATCCAGTGTATTTCTATGCCGCGGCGCTCCATGCCTCTGAACCACGTCATTTGTCGCTTGGCAAATTGGTGGATGGCTATTTCGAGCTGCCTGAACATTTCGTCGTAGCTGAGCTTTCCGATGGCATGGAGGGTGAGATATTTATATTCGAGCCCGTAGTATATGAGGTCTTCGGGGGCTATGCCTTCGGCGAGCAGGCGTCGTATTTCGTCTGTCATCCCTTCGTCGAGGCGTTGGCGCAACCGTTGTGTGATGCGCTGGCGGCGTGTTTCGCGGTCTATGTCGACACCGATGTTGAGGCTTCTCAGGGTGGGAAACGGGCGGTCGGGGATGGGCTCTCGCCTGTAGTGCTCCTCAATCTCGATGGCGCGTATGGCGCGTTGGGGGGTGTCTACGTCGGTGGTGTTGTGCAGCCGCTTGTATTGGCTCAGGATTTCGGTGAGTTCGGCGAGCGACTTTCCTTCGAGCTCGCGGCGCAGCGTTTCGTTGGGCGGAACGGGCGAGAGGCGGTAGCCGCGCAGTATGCTTTCAAGATAAAGGCCTGTGCCTCCGCACACCACGGTGTTTTTGCCCCTGCGGCGAATGTCTTCGTAGGCTTCGAGAAAGTCGTGCTGGTATTCGTAGACATTATATTTTGTGCCGGGCTCGGCAATGTCGATGAGGTGGTAGGGCACTTGCCGATTCTCTACCACATAGTCGGCCAGGTCCTTGCCCGTGCCCAGGTCCATGCGGCGATACACCTGCCTGCTGTCGGCGCTGATGATTTCGGCGTCGATTTCGTTGGCCAGGGCAGCTGCAAATCCTGTTTTGCCGGCTGCTGTGGGGCCGAGTATGGTGACGATGTCGTAGCTTGCAAGCATGTTTCTATGGCTTCAGATGGCGAAGGTAGCAAAAAAACAGCTGTCGTTCGGACTTTTGGGGAACTAAAAAAGGCACCGCAGCGAATTGCAGTGCCTTTTTGTGAAAAATGAAGACGATTTTTGGTTTATGCTTCGGCGGGTGCTTCGGCAGCCTGTTCAGCCTCGGGAGCCTCGGCTTCGGGAGTGGCTTCTGCAGCTTCTGCAGCTGCTTCTGCTGCCTGTGCGGCTGCTGCTTCAGCCTCGGCTTCGGCCTTGGCGGCTGCTATGGCAGCTTTCTTTTCTTGCACCTTCTTGGCAATTTCTTCGTTCACTTTCTTTTCGGCAGCCAGGCGCTCGTCGGCTTTAGCCTTTTTGTCGGCAGCCTTCTTGTTGGCTACACCGGCGGCTTTCTGCTCTTTTTCTTTTTTCCAGGCTTCGAACTTGGCCTGTGCGGTGGCTTCGTCGAAGGCGCCCTTCTTCACGCCGCCGCGCAGGTGCTTCATGAGCATCACACCCTCGTTCGAAAGGATGTTGCGTACGGTGTCGGTGGGCTGTGCGCCGGTTTCTACCCAGTAGAGGGCGCGTTCGAAATTCAAATCTACTGTGGCGGGGTCGGTGTTGGGGTTGTAGGTACCGATCTTCTCAGTAAATTTACCATCACGTGGTGCGCGAACGTCGGCAATGACGATGCTGTAGAAAGCATAGTTCTTGTGTCCGCGACGTTGCAGTCTGATTTTTGTTGCCATTTGTTTTTGTGTTTAATAGGTTTGAACTGTGCTGCTATCTCGTAACAGCGGGTGCAAAATTACGCATTTCCGGCGAAATGAATTCAAATTTTCTATGGTTTTTTCTTTTCTTTCAAAAAAAACAGCTCGGAGCTAGTTTGAACTACCTCCGAACTATTTTTATTTATCTTTGAGCTTGTTGCTGCTTCCTCAGAGCTGGTATGAGTCGGAAATCGGTCTTGTCAGGCCTATAGCCACTCACAGGCTCATTAATGCTCCAGCGCCTTTGCGGGCCAGCCATAGTCTTGATAGTAGGCGGCTGGAATGTTGTAGTTCCTGACATATTCCGCCAACCCTTCTGCGCGAAGGCGTTCGCGCTTCGTGTCGTCAGCTTGTACGTCCATGAAGTCTTTGTATTTCTTGCCAAAAATGCGGCGGGCGCTCGGGGCAAAGTGTGAACCATCCTCCACGCGGTCGAAGCCCGTCACTTCAAACCCATTCTCCGTCTGCCGCACGTGTATCAGTCCGGGGTGGTTGCCGCCCGAAACGCAT
>CADBQP010000041.1 GCA_902796835.1 uncultured Bacteroidales bacterium | reverse complement strand
GAAAAAGACATATATTGCTCCCTCCATCGTGCTCGAAGACATGGGCCTTCAGAGCATGCTCAGCGTAAGCTATCAGGTTGACCCCACTAAGACCGTGGGCGGAACGGGCGACCAGTCGGGCGGCGTAGGCCAGCTCAGCAACCGCCTGCTCTGGGGCGACGAGGAAGAAGGCTTCTAAGCCGCCGAACCGACACAATAGCACACAAGAAAGGCTGCAACCCCGCCACGGGTTGCAGCCTTTCTCATTGGTGGCCGCAAGCTGTCGGCTCAGTGCACCTCGATGGTTTGCGAGGCAGTATTTGCCACGAACTCGGGTGCATATTGGCTTTGAAGGCGGGCTGGCGCCAGCAGATAGCTGCCCTTTCGGTCGGCGCGCAGTTCTTCAACGATGGTGTGGGTGCCCTTTGGCAACTTCTCGATGAAGATTTGCGTGTCGGCATCGCGCACCACCCTGTAGGCCGCCCCGCATTCGGTCCAGCAATAGCCGCTCAGGGGCGTCGTGGGTTCGAGGCAGGCGGCGCGCCCCGTGGTGAGGGCCACGTAGTCGAAGTCGCGTCGGGCCGTGATGGTAAACACCATGCGCAGACGCTGACCCACCGTTACAGTTTGGGCAGGCTGCCAACGACCTTGGCTCCAGGCCTCAACGCGCCGCTCCACGGCAAGTTCGCCACCCGAGTTCTCCACCTGGGCCATGGGCAGGGTGTATGTGGCAAAGACGCTGCCCCAGCTGAGCGATGTGCTCTTCTTTCCGACGCGCAAGGTCTCGGCCTGCAACGTTTCGGCGGCGGTGTAGGTTTGGCACTGATAGCCCGTCTGTCCCTGCGCATTTTGCGGTGCGCTCACGGCCAGATACTTGCCGCTGCGCTCCAGAATATAGTCCACCGTCGGCTGCGGCGCAGTGGAAGCCTCTGTGGTCCCTCCATTGGTCAGGAGGGCATAGAGGGCATCGGTGGTGGCGAGCGACGTTTCCCAAATTTGGGAGCGCTTGCTCTGCATGAGCCAAAGCAACATTTCCTGCCGCTCGGGTTCATGGGCCTTCAGCAGTTGCAGGGCCTCGATGGTGGCCACCTGCGTGGGAATGCGATAGCTTCTTTGCGATATCAGGGCACGGCGCGTGTCGAAATAGCGCCCCATCTGGGGTGTGCTCACTGTGTGCTCCACCAGGCTCTGCAGCGCCGTTTTGGCTTCGGCCTCACGGCCATAGTGGGCCAGGGCCACGGCGGCCAGGGCCTTGAGGTGCATGTCGGCCGAAGAGAGCGACTGCTGCGCCAGATCGAGGAGGAAGTGGGCATTACGCAGGGCCTGGCCCGAGAGCCTGCGCCCGGCCAGGGCATTGACATAGAGATAGCGCAGCCACATGGCGCTACACTGCGCGAACTTGTGTTTCTTCGCCTCGCTCACGTATTCGGCCGCCTTGGTGTCGAGATAGTTCATGGCCCGGCCGAACATGGGCTGCGTGTCGTCATTGCCGGTGAGGCGGCCGACGCGGGCCATCATGGTGGCAATTTCGAGGGTTATGTATGTATTTTCGTGCATGCCGTCGAACCAGCTCCAGGCGCCGCTTCCCATTTGCGACTGGCGCAGGCGGTCGAGGGCCGACTGGGTGCGCAGACGGAGGTAGTTGTCGTCGAAGAGTGTGCGCAGGGCTTTGGCGCGTTCGGCCTCGCTCTCGGCCTGGAGGAGCCATGGCGTTTCGGCGGTGAGGATGGCTTTGAGCTCGTCGTTGCGACTCAAGACGGCCTGCCATGCGCTGAGCGTGTCGGCCTGGGGCAGGGCGCGCACAATGTCGGGGTTGCTCTGCGCCACGAAGGCAGCCATGCTGAGTGCATAGAGGCGGCGCATCCAGCCAATGGGACCGTGACACTCTTCGGTGGAGAGCACGGGCAGGGCACTCACGGCATACCACACGGGGTTTGACGACACTTCGACCGTGAGCCTTCTGTTTTGCATGGCATCCGATTTAGCCCACAGGGTGTCGACGCGAAGGCATTGCGTTCCGGGCTGACTGAGCGCGAAGGGCAGGGCCCGCACCACCTGCTGGCGGCTGTCGAGAATGGGCAGATAGCGCTCCTCGCCGTCGGAGAAACCACTGGTTTGGGCCACGATGCGACATACCACCACGCTGGCAGTAGCGGGCAAGCGGCGCGTATCGATTTCGAATTGGGCCGTGGTGTCCGAGTTGGCTGCGATGGCAAACGGCTGGTCCGACTGCCACAGGGTTTTTCCTGTTTCAGGATTTATCAGTGTGCAGCTGAGGGTGCCCTGCAAGGGGTGGTCTATGAGGCTTCGCAGTGTGGCGGGCAGGAAGGCTACGTCGCCACGGCGCACAAAGCGCGGCAGGGCGGTTTCGACCATGAACTGCTTGCGGGCCACGGCCGTGGTGTCGCACAAGGCATAGTCCATCTGCGCCGTGTGGGCCAGGGCCTGGAAGTTCCATTGCGTGAGGCTCTCGGGCATGACGAAGCGCAGCGTTACCACCCCGTCTTCGTCGGCCCGGAGCTGGGGCATGAAGAAGGCTGTTTCGGCAAAGTTCTGGCGCACTTTAACCTCTGCTTGGGGGCCGCCAAACCCTATCGACACGGCCTCGGCGGTCTCGGCCTTGGCCATTTTCTGTTCGGCTACGGCATCGCTCATGTCTCCTGTTAGGGCCGCGGCATTCTGGGTCGGCGCCGAGACCACCACAAACTCGTCGGCATCAGGCATGCCGCGCAACCTCATGTTCTTAGTTCCGCGCAGCCTCTCGTTCTTAAATACAAGCGCCTCGCCATACATGCGCCGCCCAAAACCATAGGCGCGAGTTTCGAAATAGTTGCCGTCCCAGTGGGAGGGTGTGAGGTCGGGCTCTTTGTGCTCCTTCCAAGGATAGTCATGATAGAGGCCTCGCTGCCCATGTCGGGGCAGTGTCCACAAGGTGCGCACGTAGGGGCGTTCAAAATTCACGGCAAAGTTCCACTCGTAGTTTTCCAGGGCGTTGAGCGAGGCGTCGTAGAGCCGCGCCATGAGGGCAGCTCTGGCAGGACGGCCGTCGGCATGGGTGAGGCGCAAGCGCCACACCTCGGGTTCGCCGGGTGTGAGCTGCGAACGGAAGGTTTGCCACTGGGCCTGCAGTTTTTTGTGGGGCCGCGGCCGCTGCAGGGTGCGCTGAAGGGTGTGGAGCTGCCCCTCCTTGACGAAGGCAAACTGACACACGACGGCATCGCCGTATTGGGGCTTATAGACGAGCGGCAGCCGCAGGATAGAGTCGGAGAAGACCACCTGTCGCGACTCGATGAGTCCGCGCGGGCCCACTATGTCGCAAAAAAGGGTGACGTCTGGCTGGCTCGTGCCCAGCCAGACGAGCAACGAGTCGTCGGAAAGGCGGCGCTCGTATGTCCAAAAATCGGAAGCGTCGGCCAGTCGCGTGTCGAGCTCAGAAAAGGAGGTGAACGCCACGGTGTCGCAAAGCGTGTCGACACGGCTCACCAGGGTGTAGCGGCCCGAAGGCGCAAGGGCATCGACACTGAGGCTGAAGGGCTGGCCGCTCTCGAACGTGCCGCTGCAAATCGTCGCCGCTCCGCGCATGATTTTATAGGTTCCGCTGGCCGGCAGTTGCTGGCCGGCAGCATTTTGAAGGGTCACGGTGGCCTTTGCTCCCTGCTCGCGGCAGACGGTGGCGGGCAGCGAGGCGGTGAGCCACGCCTTGCGGCGGGCCACGAAGAGGCTGTGGCTTTCCGAGGCTGTTTCGCCGCTTGGGGCCGTTACGTCGATGGTGGTATGGAAGGCTGTGCGGCCATAGCGTTGGCGCGACACGTTGCTGAGCACCACGGGAACGCAAAAACGGCCCATTTCATCGGTGAGTGTATCGCCTTCGACAAATGCTTGGTCTTCGTGCTGTCCGGCATAATGGCGCCAGTAGAGGTGGGCGCTGCGTGTGGCAAAATGCACGCGGGCTCCCCCGACGGGCATGTTGCTATAGGTCTTGACCGTGCCTCGCAGCATGACGGTGTCGCCCGGGGCATAGGCCTGGGCCACTTCGTCGAGCTCAATGCGGAAGGTGGGGCGCTTATATTCTTCTACCCTCACATAGTGGTTGGCCGCTTTGCCCAAGCCGCGCATTTCGAGGCGAAAGTGGCCCAGGAGGGTGGTCTGCGGCAGACTGAACTCGCCAGAGAAAGTCCCCATTTCATCGAGGAATTTTTGCTGTTTCGCCACTTCTTTTCCGTGGTCGTCGAAGAGTCTTACTTCGAACTGCCCCTTTGTGGCGGCACCCACTGAGTCGCCGCGCTGCTCATAGACCACGGCCGAATAGCTGAGGGTTTGGCCGGGACGATAGATGCCACGGTCGGTGAAGAGGGTGGCATGCACCTCTTTGCGGACGGGCTGTACGGTCGTTTTTCGCCAGGTGTGTATGTTGGCCGGCAGCTGGTAGGCATCGCCCTGGCAGGCAATGGCATAGCGCGAGGTGCGATAGGCCGACGGGGTTGCTTCGATCCACACGTTGCCCTGGTGGTCGCTCTGATGGGTGCGCACAAGTTGCCAGTGGTCGTTGCGATAGCGATATTCTTCCACCGAGAATTGGCGCTGCGGAGTGCCTGTCTGGGTGTCGACAAGCTTTATGCGGTTGCCTTGCTGCGGCACGTCGAGCACCAGGGCCTGATAGCGCGAACAGCACACGAGGGTGGCGGAAACTTCTTTTTTGCCGTCGTAGAGGGCTACGCAGTAGGCGCCTACCTTGGGCAGCACGAGGGCCAGCGTGTCGGTTTGACTGGCATAGGCGGGTTTCTGCGGCAGGCTGAATGGCAGGGTCTGCTCCAGGGTGCGGGGCAGCTTGCTCACGTCGGCCTCGGCCACTTCGGCTGCCGTCTTTGCCGCGAGGCGATAGATGCGCAGCTCGCCGCGCTGCACGGCTTTGGCCCGCAGGGCGAGCTTATAGGCCTGGCCGGGATAGGCCACGGCCGGCAGGCCCTCGAGGGCGAGCGAGGCGCTTTCTTTTTCGGCTATGGCATTGCGCAGAATGGCGGCCTCGGAAGCCTTGGCATGGCGCTGCAGACCCTGTCGGAGCAGGGCGAGCATGAGGCTGTCGGACTGTTCGCTTTGGGCATAGGGATACTCGGCCAAGGCCACATAGGTGAGCACGTTTTGGGGCAAGTCGGCATAGCTTTGCAGCAGGCCTTTGAGGGCTCTGAAGCGCGATTGGCTGGCCAATGGCTGGCCGAAATCGACCGTCGTTTCGCGCCGCAGGCTGTCGATTTTCCACCAAAGGACGGCGGCACGATTTTGGCGGCTGCCATAGAGTTGAGTCAGGCGGCCGTACATGGTCCTGCGTGCGGCGGCATTGTCGGCATGGGCAAACCAGGTGTGGGCCACCACGTGGAGCAGGTCGCCCCTGAAGATGTCGCTTTCGCTGCCCAACACAAAGAGGGGCAGATAGCTGGAGGCCCGGGCCTTGGAGAGGACTTCGGGCTGCTGCATGGAGGCATTGAACATTTGGCGCGAGCGCGACGCATAGGCTGTGTCGGCCCATTGACGGTTATAATAGAGCTGCCCGAGAGCCGACTGCCACAGGGCTTTGACCTCGGGGCGCTGCTCGCGCTCCATGGCCTGGGCCATGCGCTGCAGGCAGGCCGTACCGCTGTCGGGGGCCACGTCGTCGGAAAACTGCAGGCCCACCAGGGTGGCACGCAGCAATTGGGCATCGTCGCCTTGGGCCAGGGCCCGGCGGCGAATGGTTTCGAGCAGGGGCAGGGCCGTCTTGGGCAGGTCGCTTTTGCGGGCTGCCTCCACCTGGTCCCATAGTTTTTTATAGGTCTGACTACTGGCTGGCTGCAGGCAGGCAGCAAGGAGGAGGGTGAGAAGGAGAATGTGTTTTTTCATGGAGGGGAAAATTTGAAGAGTTGAGCCAACTGTTTTGCCTGTTGAGCCAACTCGCGAAACTGTCGAGCCAACTCTTTTTTTATGTATTGGGGCAAAAATAATGGTTTCTGGCAAGAGACGCGCCGTGGAGATTCTTAAAAAATGTTGGGACACTGCGCAAAAGCGGCAGCTCCGTGGCTGCTCAGGCCTGGGAGGGGCGGCAGTGCGGACGGGAAACATATATTTTTTGTAAGAATTTTGCCAATTTGGCGGCTTGGCGTATATTTGTGCATCGAAAAAGGAATAAACTACTCACTTCAAAAAAACCAAAATACTATGTTAGACGTGAAAGCTTTGCTCGCCGAACTGGGCGAGCGCATGGAAATGAGCGTGATGCACCTTGAAGAAACGCTCTCTCAAATTCGCGCCGGCCGCGCCAACGTGCACATACTCGACGGTGTGCGGATTGACTATTACGGCCAAATGTCGCCGCTGAACGTGGCTGCCAGCATCACCACCCCCGATGCACGCACGATTGCCATTCGTCCGTTCGACAAGTCGATGTTCAAAGTCATTGAGAAGGCCATCATCGACAGCGAAGTGGGCATTATGCCCGAAAACAACGGCGAAATCATCCGCCTGGGCATTCCCCCTCTGACCGAGGAGCGACGCAAGCAGCTCACCAAGCAGTGCAGCAAGGAGGCCGAAGAAGCTAAGATTGCCATTCGCAACATTCGCCGCGACGGAGTGGACAAACTGAAGAAGGCCATTAAAGACGGCCTGAGCGAGGACCTCGAAAAAGACGGCGAGGCCGACCTCCAGAAGGTGCACGACAAGTTCATCAAGAAGGTGGACGAGCTTCTGACGAAGAAGAACGAAGAAATCATGACCGTGTAAGGAACCCGCACATCGCATGCACGGCATAGTGGTAAAAAGCACGGGTAGCTGGTACTACGTGCGCACCGACGAGGGACAAGTTGTTCAATGCAAGGTGAAGGGCAACTTTCGCCTGCGCGGCATACGCTCCACCAATCCTGTGGCAGTGGGCGACGGCGTGAGCCTGCGCCTGGGCGATGGCGAGGCTGCCTACATCACCGAGATTGACGAGCGCCGCAACTACATTGTGCGCAAGGCCTCAAACCTGTCGAAGCAGAGCCACATCTTGGCAGCCAATGTTGACCTGGCCATTGTGGTGGCCACCGTGGCCAGGCCCGAAACCTCGACCACCTTCATCGACCGCTTTCTGGCCTCGGCCGAGGCCTACAGCGTGCCCAGCATCGTGGTTTTCAACAAGGTGGACGACCTCGACCAGGCCGAGCTCGAAACGCTCGCCGTGTGGAGACACACCTACACCGAAGCCGGCTACCAGTGTTTCGAAACATCGGCCATCACGGGCCAGGGCACCGACAAACTGCTGGCCGCGATGAGGGGTAAGCTGTGTCTGCTCGTGGGGCACAGCGGAGTGGGCAAATCCACGCTGCTCAACCTGCTCGTGCCCGGCGCCGGCGCCAAGACGGCCGAAATCAGCGAAGCCCACGAAACGGGCATGCACACCACCACCTTCAGCCAGCTCTTCGACCTGCCCGAAGGCGGAGGGGCCATCATCGACATACCCGGCATCAAAGGATTTGGAACCTTCAACATGCAACCCGAAGAAATTTCGCACTTCTTTCGCGAAATCTTCCACCTCTCGGCACATTGCCGCTTCGACAACTGCACCCATACGCACGAACCGGGCTGCGCTGTGATGGAGGCCCTCGAAACCCATCAGCTCGCGCCCTCGCGCTATGCCTCATACCTGAGCATGCTGTCCGACATGGAAGAGGGAAAATATCGCGAAGCCTTCTGAACCGCAAAAACACCACACCTTATTAATTATAATTAAAGAATAATGGCAGCCCGACTACTTTGGGTGGACGACGAAATCGACATGCTGCGCGCCCACCAGCTATTTCTTGAAAAGAAAGGCTACGAGGTGCAAACCTGCACCAACGGGGCCGACGCCATAGAAGCGTGCCGCGCCCAGAACTTCGACCTCATTCTGCTCGACGAGAACATGCCCGGCCTGAGCGGACTCGAGACGCTGCAGGGCATCAAGGAAGTGCAGCCCAACGTGCCAGTGGTGATGGTGACCAAAAACGAGGAAGAAGACCTGATGGACCAGGCCATAGGCTCCAAAATAGCCGATTATCTCATCAAGCCCGTAAACCCCAACCAGATACTCCTCACGCTGAAGAAGAACATACATCAGCGCGAAATCACACGCGAAGTGGCTCAAACGAGCTACAGCCGCGAGTTTGCACAGATAGCCATGCAAATGTCGGAGTCGCTCTCGCACGAAGAATGGAAAGACCTCTACAAAAAGCTCGTGTATTGGGAACTTGAACTCGCCAACGCCGATGGACCCATGAGCGAAATGCTGCAGTCGCAAAAGCAAGAGGCCAACGAAATCTTTGGCCGCTACGTGCGCAAAAACTACGAATACTGGGTGGCCCACCCCGACGAACGGCCGCTCATGAGCCCCGACGTGTTCAAGAAAAAAGTGTTCCCCCTGCTGACCCAGGGCCGAAAGGTTTTTCTGCTGGTGCTCGACAACTTCAGGTTCGACCAATGGCGCGTGCTGAGCCAGGAACTGGCCGACGACTTCGACATAGACGAAGAGCTCTACTACAGCATTTTGCCCACAGCCACACAATATGCCCGCAATGCCATCTTTGCCGGACTCATGCCCCTGCAAATCAAGAAGATGTATCCCCACCTGTGGGTTGACGAAGACGAAGACGAAGGCAAAAACCTGAACGAAGAAGAACTCATACGCCAACAAATGGAACGCTATCGGCGAAAGGAAAACTTCACATACCACAAGCTCAACGACTCGGTGGCGGCCGACAAACTGCTCTCGCAATTTTCGCAACTCACCAAAATGCCGCTCAACATTCTGGTGGTGAACTTCATCGACATACTGTCGCACGCCCGCACCGAATCGAGAATGGTGCGCGAACTGGCCTCAAACGAAGCCGCCTACAGAGCCATCACCCTCTCGTGGTTTCAACATTCCCCCATCAAGGAATTATTCAGCACCCTCGCGGCGCTCGACTACGACATACTCATCACCACAGACCACGGCAGTGTGCGCGCCGACGTGCCCACCAAAGTCATTGGCGACCGAAACGTGAACACCAACCTGCGCTACAAACTGGGAAAAAACCTGAGCTACAACGCCAAGGAGGTGTTTGAAATGAAGCGTCCCGACCTCTTCGGGCTCCCCTCGCCCAACCTCTCGACCACCTATATATATGCCACAGGCAACCGGTTTTTTGCCTATCCCAACAACTACAACCACTACGTGCAATACTACAAAGGCACCTTCCAGCACGGCGGAGTGTCGATGGAAGAAATGATTATACCTCTGGTGAGACTGCAGCCAAAAAAACGATAGACAAAATCCTCCGCACAACCAATCCCCAAAAGAAGCCCGCACCATGAAAAAACTATGCAGCCTTTTTGCCATACTCACACTCGCCCTGCAGGCAGTGATGGCAGCACCCTTCGACACCGTGTTCCACAAGGCCATCTTCGAAAACCAACTCATACACTTCGACGAAAAAAAGAACCCCGGCAGCATCGTCAGCCTGCCCGACGGCACACTCATCATAGCCAACGGACGCATTGTGCTCAAAAAGCTGTCCCTGCCACGCTTCAGACGCGACCACCGCGCCACACTCCACGTGCGCCTACAGTCGAACGGCGACCCATGGGACAAAACCGGCTCATGCTTCATCATACCATCCGCCAGCCAAGCCTCCATGATCACTGTGGCCCAAGGCAAGAAACCCTACCCCACCCTCGACACCACACGCTACGAACGCCTCAGCGGCATAGTGGGCAGCCAAGGCTACCTGCCACCCGTGGAACTGATGCGATTCATGACGCCCTTCGGAGTAGGATATTACACCCCGAAAGATGATGCAACACGCGAGGCCTACACCCCCGTCTACATCGACGAATGGGCCCCATACGCCGAATGGTGGCAAGACGTGACCGACCGCCTGCCGCTGCTATGCAACGACAGCGCCTACGTGGGGCTGGCCATCGACAGCTGGCTGCCATCGGGATACATTGCCACCGTGGAACTCACCATTGAAGAAAGCCGACTGAAAGCCGACAAAGCACCGCGGCGACACATTGTGCCCCTGTGTAACACCATTCAATACTATCAGCAGGAATTCTGCGACATCTTCAACAGGCGGCCACTCGAAGTGGACTTCAGCCTGCCCCAAAACGCACGCGAGGCCACACTCTACTACATAGTGTCGGGACATGGCGGACATGCCGGCGGCGATGAATTCACACCCCAGGAAAACATATTGAGCCTCGACGGCAAAGAACTGAAACGCTTCACCCCCTGGCGCACCGACTGCGCCTCGTTTCGGCGCTTCAACCCCTCAACAGGAGTATGGCTGCAAAAGCGCAAGGTGCGCTTCATAGGCCGTGGCGGCCGCGAGGTGAAAGAGGTGGAAGAGCCGCTGGCCTCGAGCGACAAGTCGCGCTCAAACTGGTGTCCGGGCAGCGACGTGCCACCCCTGAAAATAGCCCTGCCGCCACTTGCCAAAGGCAGCCATACACTGACCATCGACATACCCAAGGCACAAGCCTTTGTGGGGCAAGCCATGAACCACTGGCTCGTGTCGGCATGGATAGCCTGGGAAGAATAGAGACAAAAAAACTAAGACAACCTTAAAAAAAATTAAGCACACACCTTAAAACTATGGCACGAAGTTTTGACAACCGACTCAGCGTGATGTTGCTGCTGTCGCAAAATCAACTTTTCAGCATCGAGCAAATCGTGGAACGCACCGGCATACAACCCCGAATGGTCTATCGACACATCGAAGACCTGCGGCGCGCCGGTTTCATCATCCACAAAACTGGCCATCGCTACCAAATAGACCCCGACTCGCCCTTCTTCAAAAAACTGGCAGGACACATACACTTCAGCAAGGCCGAGGCCGCCAGCATAGTGGGAGTGCTCATGCGCACCTACAACCTCACGCCCCCACTGCGCCAACTCTGCCAAAAGCTCAGCGAACTCTACGACAACAACATCATGCTGCCCACCGGCACCGACGAGCGCACCGCACGCAACACCTATGCACTCTATGAAGCCATACGCACACGACGCATCGTAAAACTGAACCACTACTATTCACACTCCAGCCAGACACACTCCGACCGCATTGTGGAACCCTTTCAGTTCCTGGCCGGAAACACCGAAGTGAGATGCTTCGAAATAGCCTCGAAAACTAACAAAACCTTCAAAATAGCTCGCGCCGAGAGCGTGGAACTGCTCGACCTCGAGTGGAGCTATAGGTCGCAACACGAAGAAGTAGTGACCGACCTCTTCGACTTTGTGGGAGAGCCCAACCTGCACATCAGCCTGAGCCTGGGCAACTTTGCCGCCACCCTGCTGCGCGAAGAACATCCCGCTGCCGCCGAAAGGCTCACACCACAGCCCGACGGCAAACAAATGCTCGACATTATGGTGTGCAGCTACAAAGGCGTGGGGCGCTTCGTGCTCGGTATGTTCGACGACATAGAAGTGCTCGGATCGGAAGATTTCAAAAACTACCTGAAAGAAAAAATCAACAACATGAACCAAAAAATTTAACAAAAAATTTTAGCGCCCGACAAAATACGTCGAACTCCATGCCGACTTTTGCAGCAGAAACCACGAGAACACTCCGAGCCCAGCAGAGCTTCAGAGAACAATTCTCTCCAAAAAAGAACAAGGTATGAAAGCAACGATGTATTTTGAATCCACAAAAAGCAATGCCTCGCGCACAAGTTATCGAACCCTTCGCCGCAACCTGCTGCAAAGCAACGCGCTGAAAAAACTGTCGGCCATGATGAGCGACATGCTCGAACAGCCCATAAGCCCCATTCAGGCACTGAAAATAGTCCATGCCGAAGTAGCCTTCACCAGCTTGCTACTCTTCTGCTCAGCATCCTTTTGGGTCACTGCCGCACTCACCGTATGGTCATTGGCCGCATTGGCCGACAGCAAGAGGGCAATGAGCCCAAAGGCATAGAAAAGTTCCACAGACAAACACAAATACAAAAATCCCCGCCCGCAAACGCACCTGCGTTCGCAGACGGGGATTTTCCGTTACGTTGCCCCAGCATGCTGCCGCATTTATGGCGGCAGCTATAAGGAAGGCTCAGGAGCGCTGCCGCTTGGCAGCGTATTCCTTTTGTTTTCTTTCAGTTTCCTATGTTTTACTGAGGTTTTCTAAGTTTTTGTTGTTTCGTTTAGAATGAGTTTCGTTACCTCCCTTCGCTTTTTCGCCCCCAGCCTCCTCGG
>CADBQP010000040.1 GCA_902796835.1 uncultured Bacteroidales bacterium | reverse complement strand
TTTTCTTTAGAACCTTGGCAACGGCAAAGATACGCACGCGCGATACGGGCTGTCAACTTTTCGCGACTTTTCGCCCGGCGAAAACACTCCGCCAGACAGAATGGCCACTGGCGAAGTGATTTTTTTGAAAAAATAAAATTTAACAACTTCTATAATAATGGATGTAATTATTATGAGCATAAATTCCTTTACTTCTCCTCTTTTGTCTTTTATTTTGATTTTAAGCCATAGTGTATGCGCTTTTCGACAGGGTGTCGATTTTTGATTAAAAATCTCATAGGTGGCTTAAAAATGCTTAATATTGCGATTTATGTAATTTTTTGTTCGTATTTTTGCTCCAAAATTGATGAACCTTTGACTCGTGTCTGAGGAAGTCTCTTAAAGAATTATTCAAATAATAAATACACATACAAAAAAACAATGGTTTCAGACGACAGAATTATTAAAGTGAACATTGAGGAGGAAATGAAGTCCTCCTACATTGACTACTCCATGTCGGTGATTGTGGCCCGTGCCTTGCCCGATGTTCGCGATGGCTTCAAGCCTGTTCATCGCCGCATTCTTTATGGCATGATGAAAATAGGAAATACTCACGACCGCGCCACCATGAAGTCGGCACGCACGGTGGGCGAGGTGCTGGGAAAGTATCATCCCCATGGCGACAGTTCCGTATATGGGGCGTTAGTGCGCATGGCGCAAGATTGGAACATGCGCTACCCTCTGATTGACGGACAGGGAAATTTCGGTTCCATTGATGGTGACTCGCCGGCTGCTATGCGTTATACGGAAGCCCGTCTGAGTTTGTTGGGTGAAATGATGATGGAAGACCTTGACAAGGAAACTGTTGATATGCAAAACAACTTCGACGATACCTTGCAGGAACCTACCGTGATGCCTACGCGCATTCCCAACCTGTTGGTGAATGGTGCCAGCGGTATAGCTGTGGGTATGGCCACCAACATTCCAACGCATAACCTTGGCGAGGTGATTGATGGCTGTGTGGCGCTCATTGACAACCCCGATATCACAGCCCTTGAACTGATGGACTATGTGAAGGCTCCCGACTTCCCCACGGGTGGTTACATTATGGGGCTTCAGGGTGTGCGTCAAGCCTACGAAACGGGCCGCGGCCGCGTGGTGATGAGGGCGAAGACTGAAATAGAAACCGATGCGCTCCATGACAGAATTGTGGTGACAGAGATACCATATGGTGTGAACAAGGCCGAACTTATCAAGCTGATAGCCGATTTGGCTCAGGAGCACAAAGTGGAAGGCATCTCAAACGTTAACGACGAAAGTGACCGAGAGGGCATGCGCATCGTTATTGATGTGAAGCGCGACGCCAATGCTAATGTGCTATTAAACAAACTGTTTAAGCTAACGCCGTTACAAAGCGCATTCTCAGTTAATTGCATTGCACTTGTGAAGGGACGTCCTAAACTTCTTACGCTGCGTGACTGCATAGCTTGCTTCGTAGAACATCGCCATGAGGTGACGATACGCCGCACGCAGTTCGACCTACGTAAGGCTCAGGAACGCGCCCACATACTTGATGCCCTCATCGTGGCCAGTGATAATATAGACGAAGTGGTTCACATAATTCGCAGTTCGCGCAATCCTCAAAACGCCATTGAGCGTCTTATGGAGCGCTTCTCTTTCGACGAAGTACAGGCCAAGGCTATTGTTGACATGCGTTTGGCTCAGCTCACCAACATTCAGCAAGAAAAACTTCATACTGAATATGAGGAGTTGGAGAAACGCATAGCAGAATATGAACTCATTTTGAGCGACGACGGAGAATGTCGCCGCGTGATGAAGGCCGACCTGCTCGACGTAAAGGAAAAATACGGAGATGCCCGTCGTACGGAGATTTTGCCTATGGGCGAAGACTTTAACCCCGAAGATTTCTATGCCGACGATGAGATGGTGATAACGCTGAGCCATTTGGGATACATCAAGCGTACACCTCTTTCGGAATACAGAGAACAGAAGCGCTCGGGAGTGGGCAGCCGAGGAAGTTCAACTCGCGACACTGACTTTATTGAGCACATTTATCATGCCACCATGCACAACACGATGTTGTTTTTCACAGCCAAGGGTCGTTGCTATTGGCTGAAGGTTTACGACATACCTGAGGGCAACAAGAACTCAAAAGGACGTGCCATTCAAAACGTGCTCAACATAGAAAGCGACGATGCTGTGAACGCTTGTCTGCAAATAAGGAAACTGGGTGATGCAGAATTCTGCCAGAGCCACTACGTGGTATTTGCCACGAAAGAAGGTATGGTGAAAAAAACCTGCCTGACCGAATACAGCCGTCCGCGCACAAACGGTGTAAATGCCATCAACATACGCGAAAACGACAGGGTAGTGAGTGTTGTCTTGACCAACGGTGAAGACGAGCTCGTGTTGGCCAACCGTAACGGACGCGCCATTCGCTTCAATGAGAGCAAGGTGCGTACAATGGGCCGTG
The DNA here is from genome assembly GCA_902796835.1 of uncultured Bacteroidales bacterium. GTDB lineage: Bacteria > Bacteroidota > Bacteroidia > Bacteroidales > Bacteroidaceae > Alloprevotella. The sequence continues at coordinate 17,460 of CADBQP010000040.1, read as the reverse complement.
TAGCCACTGGTGTGCGCGGCATGAAACTCGACGATGACGGCGAAGATTCCGTGGTGGGCATGATTGCCATTAACGACGCTGAGCGTGAGAGCATTCTCATTGTGAGCGACCATGGTTTTGGCAAGCGCAGCAAGGTGGGCGACTATCGCATTACCAACCGCGGCGGAAAGGGTGTGAAGACGCTTAATATTACCGAAAAGACGGGGAAAGTGGTTGCTATTCGTGTGGTAATTGACGACATTGACCTTATGATTATCAACAAGAGCGGCATGACGCTACGCATGAGAGTGGATGACATCCGCATCACCGGCCGTGCCACTCAAGGTGTGCGTGTCATCAATCTTACGAAGCGCAACGACACCATTAGCAGTGTGTGTGCTGTGAGTCGTGAAGAAATCGACGAAACAGAAGCTGAGTTGGCCGACGATGCCGAAAATACAGCTGGAACTGCCCCGCAAGAAATAGAAACTGAACAAAGTACTAACGATTAAATTATAAAACTATGAAAAAATTGGTTTGTTTAGTAGCATTCCTGGCAATGTCGGGAATGGCAATGGCCCAAAACTCGGCCATTGCAAAGGCCGAAGCGTTGATGGAAAAAAACAATTACGCCGAAGCCGAAAGAGTGTTGAACGAAGCACTTGCAAATCCTAAGACCACCAAGTTTCAGGAGATGTATAACAAGGCTGCCAACGTACAAATTCGTGTGCTCAACCCCGAACTGGTGAGCGCTGCCAACGGCATGCCTTTCGATACGCTGAAGTTTTGCAATGCCGTGGACAAGGCCATCAATTTCTTCACTAAGAGCCACGAGGCCGGTGTCACCCCCGATGCTAAGGGTAGGGTGAAGCAAAACCCGCTGATTGAGGCCGACACGCATTTACGTATGTTGCAGATGGCAGACTATTACAACTATGCTGCAGTGTTCCTCTATGAGCAACAGAAGATGAAGGAATCGCAGGTGTATTTCCAAAAGTACATCGACATGGCTAAGAGTCCTGTATTTTCTAAGGAAGAACAAGACTCTCTGCTCACAAAGAATGGTGAGGCTTACTCCCAGGCCAAGTCAAACCTGGCTCGCCTGAGCTATTCGATGAAGGATTGGCCGGGCACAATTAGATATGCCGACCAGGCTCTTGAAGACACTATGGGCATTCGCGACCTTTTCATTATGAAGCAGCAAGCTTGCCTGGAAATGGGCGACACGGCAGCATGGCTCAAAACACTGGTTGAGGCCACTAATCGCACAGAAGATGGCAGCTTTGCTCAGAACCTTCTCTACTACTATGTACAAAAGAACGAAGTGGCCGAAGCCGAGAAAGTGGCTGCCGACATGGTGGCTGCCGGTCCGGGCAACAAGATGGCCTGGTATATGAAGGGCTGTGTAGAAATGGACTTGAAGAAGGACTATAAGGCTGCCCGCGAAAGCTTCCTGAAAGCGCTTGAAATCGACCCCGATTTCTCAGACGGAAACTTCAATATGGGTGTGGTGACCATTAACCAATTGGTGGAGCGTACCAACAACAACGAATTCAAGTTGACAAACAAAGGTTCTTACACCATGAAGGAAAAGGCACAGTTCATGGCTGAAAACAAGGAGATCTTGAAGAGCTACGAAGAAGCCAAGAAGTATTTTGAGAAAGTGAGAGAGCTGCACCCCGACAAACCTAAAGCTTGGGTGTATCGTCTTTCACAGGTTTATAGCAACATGACACGTGTTTACAAGAACCTGCAAGACAATGCCAAGGTGGCCGAGTATCAGCAGCTTTCCAAAGAAATGGTGGAGATTGAAGACAGCCTTCGCCAAAACAATTAATCTTGTATTGTTAATATACGTATAGTCTCCGATGGTCATTCCCCTCTCTGCAGATTCAGAGAGGGGGATGATTATCAAACTCCCGATAAATAAACTTGTTAAGATTGAAAATAGGAGGTTACATACATAAATATATTGTGAGTAAAGCAGTGACGGCTCTTCTTGTGCCACTGCTTTTCAGCTTGTTTGTGGTAAACGTGCAGGCACAAAAGGCATATCGGCCCATTAAGGCAGCCCTCAAAGAAAAAAAAGCGAGCGAGGCCTTGACAAAGGTGCGTGCCCTTTTGGCCGATACTGTGCATGCCTCCGATCCCGTGTTGTTAGAATATGGCATTGACGCCAGTGTTATGCAGAATGAAGCTTTAAACGAAAAGATATATCTGAAGCAGAAGTACGACACCGCGCAGTTCTTTCAATCTGTGTTGTCGATAGCGGATTTCATCGTGCTCTCTGAAAATGCAATTGCTCGTGCCGAAACAAAAAGCGAATTGAAACAAAAAAAGAAACTTCAGGCTCGCCACAGAGTTTTGTTGGCGCGGTATTATCAGAACTTATTGATGGGAGGAAGGTATTTCTTTACGAAATCGAAAAACGAAGAGGCGTTGAAGTATCTCACTTTAGGATATGACATCCCGAAGATGGAATTATGGAATACGCCATACCCAGTTTCGAAGAGCGACTGGTTACGCAATGCGTACTATGCGCTGAAGGCCCACTATGATTTAGGGCAGTATGACGAAATGCAGCGCTATGTTGAAATTGCCAAGCCCGACAGCATTTATGGAAAACCCACGCTTGAATACCTTTGCCTCATTTCAATGAATGGCGGCAACCCGGCTGCGCTGCGCAATTATCTGGAGGAAGGAGTGAAGCGTTATCCGCTATATCCCTTTTTCTTTACTAATCTCGTTGACGACTACAATTCTACCAAGGAGTACTTAAAAGCCGACTCCCTCGTTGAACAAATGTTGAAACTCGACTCCGCCAATGCCATTATTCTTGAGGCAAAGAGTCTGGTGCAACTTAATCTTGAAAACTACGAAACAGCAATCTCCTTTGCTGAACAAAGCATAAGAACCGACAGCGCCGCTGTAGAGCCCTACTACTATGCGGGGGCAGCCTATTGTGGCTTGGCTGCCAATGTAAAACTTCCCAAAAGTGTGAATAGTAAGACCTATGGTAGGCAGATGTCGCAAAAAAAAGCGCTCTACCAAAAGGCGCTTCCTTTTTTGGAAACCTATAAAAAATTAGCCCCTCATGAAACTCAAAGATGGGGAAAACTGCTCTATCAGGTGTACCTAAACCTCAATATGGGCAGTCAATTTAGGGAAATAGACAAACTACTGAACCAATGAATCCACTTCTGCAAAATACTTTCAGCACACCTTTCGAAACCATTCCCTTCGCGCAGATAAAGCCCGAGCATTTCGAGCCGGCAATAATAGAGGCTATGAAAATGGAGGACGAGGAAATTGAGCGAATAGTTTCGTGTAGCGATGCTCCCAGTTTCTCTAATACCATTGAAGCCCTTGAACGCAGCGGCGCCATGCTGGAAAGAGCAACCACGGTGCTCTATAACCTTTTGAGTGCCGATACGAGCGATATACTTGAGGAGGTGGCCAACAGGCTTTCGCCACTCATCACTGAGCATGGCAATCGCATTATGCAAAACGAAGCGCTGTTCGCAAGAGTGAAGTATGTATATGAAAACCATCCGCCACTCAGCGAAGAGGAAACCATGCTCCTTGAAAAAACCTATGAGGGCTTTGAGCGCAGTGGAGTTGCTTTGAGCAAAGAGGGAAAGCAGCGCTTTTCAGAGATAAGCGTAAAGCTTTCAACTCTTACGCTTAATTTTTCGCAAAACCATCTGAAAGACACAAACTCTTTCTTTCTGCATATTACAGACGAGAAAGATCTGCAAGGACTACCCGAAACGCATCGCATTCAAGCTGCAGCCGAAGCGGAAGCACGCGGTTTGGAAGGTTGGGTTATTACATTGCAGGCACCAAGCTATGGGCCCTTCATGATGTATGCCCAAAACAGACTGTTGAGAAAGCAACTTTATGAAGCCTATGCTACGCTGTGTACTCACGAGAACGACAATAATAATTTCGAGAACGTAAGGCAAATCACAAATCTGCGTCGGCAGTTGGCCCAACTTTTGGGTTATGAAACCTTTGCCGAATATGCGTTGAAACGTCGCATGGCGCAAAGCCCGCAGCATGTCTATAAATTGCTCCATGACCTGCGCGACAGCTATCGCGAGGCCGCCCATCGCGATGTGCAAGAAGTGAGGCAGAAAGCCAAAGAGGTGGAGGGTGACGACTTTGAGTTGAGACCCTGGGACGTTGCCTACTATTCGCGTTTGCTCAAAAAGGAACGCTACGATTTAGATGCAGAAATGCTGCGTCCTTATTTCGAGTTTTCGGCAGTAAAGCAGGGCATTTTCCAGTTGGCTAATACCCTCTATGGCATTTCGTTTGTCGAAAACAAACACGTTCCAGTCTATCACAAGGACGTGTCGGCCTACGAGGTGCGCGATACCGATGGCAGTTATTTGGCTATGCTCTATATTGACCCCTTTGCCCGCAAGTCGAAGCAGAGTGGGGCATGGATGACAAATTACAGCGAGCAATTTATATCGCCCGACGGGGTTAATCACCGTCCACAGGTGGCAATTGTCACGAACTTTCCCTGTCCGACATCCCAAACGCCCTCTCTCCTTTCCCACGGAGAACTTACCACATTTTTGCATGAGTTTGGGCATTCGCTGCATTCTATCTTCGCCCAGACTCGATACCATTCGCTGAGTGGCACCAACGTGTTTTGGGACTTTGTGGAGCTCCCCTCACAGTTCATGGAAAACTTTGCGCTTGAGAAGGCTTTTCTGCAAACATTCGCCTTTCATTACCAGACGCGTGAGCCCTTGCCCGAAGCTTATATCCAGGCTATCAATCAGAGCCGTCATTTCAATGCAGCATACGCCTGCTACAGGCAACTCTCCTTTGGCCTACTTGACATGGCATACTACGACCGGAGAGAGGGCGGCATTGACGATGTGCGCAAGTTTGAAAGCCATGCCATCAGTTCTGTAACACTTATTCCCAATATACCTGAAGCATGTGTGTCAACCCAATTCGAACACATTATGTCTGGCGGTTATGCCGCCGGTTATTACAGTTATAAATGGGCCGAAGTGTTGGCGGCCGATGCCTTCGAGTATTTTCGTCAATGCGGAGTGTTCAGCAGGCCTGCAGCTCAAAAATTCAGAGATTTGTTGTTGTCGCAAGGAGGCACGCGCCACCCTATGGAACTATACAAAGCTTTCAGGGGCGCAGAGCCAAGCATTACGGCCTTGTTGAAACAAGACGGGATTAATTTATCTTGAATAACGATTTAATAAAAATTCATATATGCCTCAAACAAAGCAACTTAATCTTGATAAGCGCTATCTACGGATGGCACAAATCTGGGCCGAGAATTCCTATTGTCGGCGTCGCCAGGTGGGAGCACTTATCGTGAAGGATAAGATGATAATCAGCGATGGCTATAATGGCACTCCCTCAGGGTTCGAGAATGTGTGTGAGGACGAAAACAATTTGACCTATCCCTATGTGTTGCATGCCGAAGCCAATGCCATAACAAAAATTGCCCGAAGCGGAAACAATTCGGATGGTTCCACGCTCTATGTCACCGATTCCCCTTGCATAGAATGTGCAAAGTTGATAATTCAAGCGGGCATTCGCCGCGTCATATATGCACGTGAATATCGCATCACAGATGGCATTGAGCTTCTGCGTCGTGCCCATATCGAGGTGCTTCATCTTCCCATTGATTAGTATAGATAGAGCTATGTCAAAGTCTTCTTCTCGCTTCGTTCCCCTGCTGGTTTCCATAGGTGTGGTGCTCGGCATTTTGATAGGAAGTTTCTATGCCAACCACTATTCCGGAAATCGCTTGAGCATTATCAACACATCGAGCAACAAAGTCAGCGACCTCTTCCACCTGATTGATGACGAATACGTTGATTCTGTTAATATCTCTGACCTTGTTGAGCGTTCGTTGCCTCATATATTGATGGAACTTGATCCGCATTCAGTTTACATAAGTGCCGACAAAGTGGAAGGCAGCATGCAGGATTTGCGCGGCAGCTTCTCGGGCATCGGCATTCAGTTTCTGGTGTTGCGCGACACTGTGCGTGTGGTGCGCGTTCTTCCTGGAGGTCCTTCGGCAGGAGCGGGCATTGAACCTGGCGACTGCATAGTGGCAGTCGACAACAAGCCGTTTGTGGGCAAAGAAGTTTCGAACGACGAAACGCTGCGCCGCCTGAAGGGCGAAAAAGGCAGCACGGTGGCAGTCACCGTCTATCGGCGTTCAACTGGTCGCTCGCAGACCTATAAAGTTGTGCGTGGCGACGTCCCTGTTCAGAGCATCGATGCAGCCTACATGGTCGACAAGGCAACCGGTTACATTCGCATAAAGTCATTTGGCGAGACTACTTATGCGGAATTCTTAACAGCCCTGGCCCAGCTGGGAACGCAAGGTTTTGAGTCGCTCATTCTCGATTTGCGAGGAAATGTGGGAGGCTACATGGCGCCGGCTGTGCAGATAGCCAACGAGTTTTTGCCCAAAAACCGCCTCATTGTTTATACAAAGGGCCGCAAGTCGCCGCGCGAAGAATATTCCAGCGATGGACGTGGTTCCTATCAGACGATGCCCCTTGTCATTCTTGTTGATGAGACCACGGCTTCGGCCTCTGAAATCCTAGCCGGTGCCATGCAAGATAACGACCGCGCCACCATCATTGGCCGCCGAACTTTCGGAAAGGGCTTGGTTCAAGTACCCATTGAGTTTCGCGATGGCAGCATGTTGCGACTCACACGTGCCCGCTACTACACTCCTTCGGGTCGCTGCCTTCAGAAGCCTTATACTCCAGGGCAGGAACAACTTTACGACGACGACCTGTTGTGGCGAGCAGAGCATGGCGAGTATTTCAACAGCGACAGCATTAGGACATCGGGCGAAAAGTATCATACGCTCATGGGACGTGTGGTTTATGGCGGGGGAGGCATAATTCCCGACGTGTTTGTGGCGCGCGACACGGTTGGAATTACTTCCTATTTCCGCGATGCCTATTTTGGCGGCCATATTTCTGCATTCACTTTCGATTATGTAGACCGACACCGTTCACAGTTAGCAAGATTCAGGTCAAATCCCGATGCATTGGTAAAGTGGACGAAAACACAAAACTTGCTTTCGCAGTTTGCCTCCTATGCTGAGAGAGCAGGACTGAAGCGGCGCAATTTGATGTTGCAAACATCCTCGAAGCTACTTACGGAATATATTGTCACCAACATGCTCAACGACCTTTACGAGCCCGCCGATGCCATTAAATATGCCAACAGTCAAGATCCTGCAATTGCCGAAGCCTTGAAACTCGTACACAGCAATGCCACATATCCTACCTCCCAATCTCAGCAGCAAAAGTAATCTCCGTCGCTATGTGGGCATGCTGAGGAGCAAGGCCGAACCGCAAGAGTTGAAGCGACTCTCGTCGCTCCTTTTGTCGAAGCTATGCGCGCATCCACGCTTTGTCGAAGCCCGAAATGTCATGTTGTTTCATTCTCTGCCTGATGAGCCATCCACCCACGAGTTAATCAGACAATACGGGAAAGTGAAGAACATTTTTCTTCCCGTAGTAGAGGGAGACCTGCTCACAGTACGTCCATATTTTGGGGAGGAAAAAATGAGAGAGGGTGATTTCCATATTTTGTGTCCCAACACTCCTGCGCTAACCGACTTCTCTATTATAGACCTCATTGTGGTGCCCGGAGTAGCCTTCGATGTGATGGGTCATCGTCTGGGGCGCGGTCGTGGCTACTATGATAGATTTTTAGTACATCCAAGCATCATGGCTTACAAAATCGGTCTCTGCTTTCCCTTTCAGTTATTCGAAGCTATACCCTTTGAGCCTCATGATATAATGATGGATGAAGTGATTTGCTAATTGTGTTTTTTATATTCTAATGAGCATACGACGATGACTGTCGGTTGTCCAGAAAACAGAAGGGCAAATACCGTAGAAAATATGTCGGAGCTAGTTTAAATTATCTCTGAGCTAATTTAAAATATCTCTGAACTTTTTTTATTTATCGCCGACCTTGTAATTCCTAAGTTTCTTCCCTTTAATTTTGTAGGCATGTCAGTCCCCATAGAGCACCATCCATTACAACCCTTTCTGCCACCAAATGCCCGATTGTTGATGCTTGGCAGTTTTCCGCCCTCTACAAAGCGCTGGGCCATGCAATTCTTCTATCCAAACATGCAGAACGACATGTGGCGCATCTTTGGAAGTGTTTTCCATAGCAACCCCCTTTATTTTATCAATGAAGAACAAAAGTGTTTTAAGCAGCAATTGCTTACGGAGTTCCTTTCTCAGAAAGGTGTTGCCCTGTTCGACACGGCAACGTCCGTGCGCCGGCTTCGTGGCACCGCTTCCGACAAAGACCTGGAGGTGGTCGAAGAAACCAATGTCATAGCGCTGCTGCAGCAGTTGCCAAACTGCGTTGCTATAGCGGCTACGGGGCAAAAAGCGACCCAGATATTGTGTCAGCAATTCGGCGCGCAACTCCCGTCTTTGGGGCAATATTGTGAGATTTTTGTGGAAGAACTCCGCCGAAGTCTCCGTTTCTACAGAATGCCTAGCAGCAGTCGCGCCTATCCTATGAAGTTGGAAGAGAAATCTGCTACCTATCGCCGCATGTTTGTCGATCTCGGCATGATAGAGTAGGGAGGGGGCTTTTTTATCTTTCACATAGCAAAGAGCAAACTGCATTTTGCCTTTTGTTTGAAAAACACCTCAAAAATGGTTGTGGCTCCAAAAAAAACAACCTTTTATTTGAAGTTTTGCCCGCCTTGTGCTAAATTTGCAGAGAATAAGCAGATAGCATAAATATACCACAGGAGAAAGCCAAGATGGGACTTTTTAATTTTTTTAGTAAGAAAGAGAATAAGCAAGTGCTCGACGAGGGTCTGAAAAAGACCAAGACGAGTGTTTTCGACAAGATAGCTACTGCCATAGCAGGCAAGTCGAAGGTTGACGATGAGGTGCTCGACAATTTAGAGGGAGCTCTCGTCAGTGCGGACGTGGGTGTGGAAACAACACTCGAGATAATTCGCCGAATAGAAGCTCGCGTTCAGCGCGACAAATATGTGGGTACATCCGAGCTCATGCGACTTTTGAAAGAGGAGATAGCTGCTCTTTTTGCCGGCGATGCCTCTGAGACCGAAGGCTTCGTTCTCTCTGGCGACCACAGGCCATTTGTTATCATGGTGGTGGGCGTGAATGGTGTGGGCAAAACCACCACCATTGGCAAGTTGGCCAAGCACTATTCTGATAAGGGCTTGAAGGTGGTGCTCGGTGCCGCCGATACGTTTAGGGCCGCTGCTGTGGAACAACTTTGCATTTGGGGAAATCGGGTAGGTGTGCCAGTGGTAAAGCAGCAGATGGGTTCCGACCCTGCCAGCGTGGCCTATGACACTGTGAGCTCGGCCATAGCCTCGGATGCCGACGTGGTGATAATCGATACTGCCGGACGTTTGCACAACAAGGTAGGTCTCATGAATGAGCTCACCAAGATAAAAAACGTGATGAAAAAAGTGGTGCCCACGGCCCCCGACGAGGTGTTGCTTGTGCTCGATGGCTCTACTGGCCAAAACGCCTTTGAGCAGGCAAAGCAATTCATAAAAGCTACCGAAGTGACAAGCCTGGCAATTACAAAGCTAGATGGTACTGCCAAGGGTGGAGTGGTCATAGGCATATCTCATGAGTTGGGCGTGCCGGTGCGCTATATCGGCCTGGGCGAGCGAGTTGAAGATTTGCAGCCCTTCAATGCAATGGAATACGTAGACAGTCTTTTCAAGGACGTAAAGCTTTAAGTTGTTGCTAAGACACAAAGTTTGCTTGATTACCCCAAAACGAACCATATAACAAATGCCTCAGTCTTCGTTTGTTGACATTATCACCATGGGATGCTCAAAGAATCTGGTAGATTCCGAGTGTCTCATGCAAATGTTTGCCGTGCGCGGCTACCAAGTGGCTCACAATGCAGAGCAGTTGCACGGTGACATTGTTGTTGTCAACACCTGCGGTTTCATTCAGGATGCCAAAGAAGAGAGCATTGAAATGATATTGGAGCTTTGCGAGCAGAGACGAAGTGGGGCGGTGAAGCAACTCTACGTGATGGGCTGTTTGTCGGAGCGCTATCGCAAGGAGTTGCAGGCCGAAATCCCTGAGGTGGATGCGTTCTTCGGAAAATTCGATTGGAAAGGTCTGGCCGAAAGCTTGCCCCTTCTTTCATCATGCCCATCGACAACTCTGCGCATGCTTACCACTCCTTCGCACTATGCCTATCTCAAGATTTCAGAGGGATGCGACCGTAAATGCGCATATTGTGCCATCCCACTTATCACCCACAAGCACGTGAGTCGGCCCATCGACGAAATACTCGATGAGGTTACCCATTTAGCGAGTCTCGGTGTAAAGGAATTTCAGGTTATAGCGCAGGAACTCACCCTCTATGGCACCGATCTCTATGGCCGACGTGCGTTGCCTGAGCTAATAGACCGTATGGCTTCGATAGAAGGAGTGGAATGGATACGTATGCACTATGCCTATCCCAATAGCTTCCCCATGGAATTACTCAGTGTGATGAACAATCATTCTAATGTTTGTAAGTATTTGGATATAGCCCTTCAACACATCAGCGACCGCATGCTCGAGCGCATGCACCGCCATACGAGTAAGGCTGAAACGCTATCCTTGATTGCGGAGTTGCGAAAGCAGATTCCGGGCATAGCCCTTCGCACAACCCTGATGGTAGGATTTCCTGGCGAGACCGAATCCGACTTCGAAGAACTCAAAGATTTTGTGCGTCAGGTTCGTTTTGAACGCATGGGTGCTTTTGCCTATAGCGAGGAAGACGGAACCTATGCAGCTACACACTACGAGGACGATGTCCCTCCCGAGGTGAAACAGCAACGACTCGACGAACTGATGGCTTTGCAGCAGCAAATTTCCGAAGAAATATGTCAGGAGCGTGTCGGAAAAACCATGCGTGTTATAATAGACAGGGCTGAAGGCGATTACTACATTGGCCGCACAGAATACGATTCGCCCGAGGTCGATGGCGAAGTGCTCATTAAGAACGAAGGTTGCCAGCTCGAGATAGGAAAGTTCTACGATGCCAAGATTCTGGAAGCTAACGAGTTTGACCTATACGCTACGATTTAGAAAAATTATTGACATCCGCATAAATAATGTCGATTGAATTATGAATAACAAAGATTTTGCAGCTGCGCTCAGCACACGCTTAGAACTTGAGCCTACCGAGGTGAGACGACTCACTGATTTGGTGGGCACAGTCTTTGCCGAAACCCTCGAGAGTGGCGATGTAATGACTATTCCAAACTTTGGAAATTTCGAAGTGAAGAAGAAGCTCGAACGAGTCGTAATGAATCCATCTACCAGGCAACGGATGATGGTTCCGCCAAAACTTGTGCTGAACTTTAAGCCAGGTCAGGCCATGAAAGAACGTTATAAATAAATTTTGAGCAACATGGATACACGATATACCCTTCGCGATTTAATTGAGGCCTTTGCTAAGCGTGCAAACGTGTCGCAACGCCGTGCCGATACCTTCGTGAAAGCCTTTTTCGAAGTGATTCAGGAAGGGCTCGATACTGATGGCTTCGTAAAGATCAAGAATTTTGGATCTTTCAAGGTTGTTCAGGTAAGCGAGCGTCAGAGCGTGAATGTGAACACAGGAGAGCCTATACAGATTAGTAGCCACAGAAAAGTGACGTTCACACCCGACGAAAAACTGAAAAACCAGGTGAACCGTCCATTCTCCCACTTTGAAACCGTGATTCTTAACGATGATGTAGATCTGAATGAGATTGAGAATGTGGCAACGTCGGAGCTTACGGATGCAGGTGGTGCGACACCTGCACCTCCCCCGACAGTAGCTGCTTTGAAGTCGGAAATAAAGAATGCTGTAGAAGAAGTGAAGAAAGAAGGCGACCCACAAGCTATTGCGCAGCGCAAAGAAGAAAAGGGAAAAGACACTCCAGCATCCACGGATGTGCATGAAGATGTGCCGCTTGCCGAGCAATCGCGGGAGACGGAAGCTGCAATTTCTAATGCCGAAAATAGCCATCAAGATGAAAGCGTCGTAGACACGGAGGGCTTACTCTCAGATGAAGTCAAATCCAAGAGAAGAGGCAAGAACTGGTGGTGGATCGCCCTGCTTATCTTGTTGTTGGCACTCTTGGCCATCTTCTATTTCGTGGGTAGACAAAACACCCCAAATATCCCCAAGGAAACTCCTGTAGTTGCTGATACGCAGCAGGTGAATATCACCGATACGCTAAAGGCTGAGCCGCAGCAAGATACTATTGTAGCGGAAGTTATAGAACCGGCTGAACCAGAACTAATCACGCAGGTTTTACCACCTGGAAAATATCGCATAGTCGGCACGCAGCAGAAGTATGTGGTAAAGAAGGGCGAAACGCTGATGACAATTGCTGAGCGAGTGTATGGAGCAAGAAGTTTCGCGCAATACATTATTCGACACAACAACATAAAGGATCCCGACAACCTTTGGGCAGATTTGGAATTGAATCTGCCAGAGTTGGAACTAAAAAAGTAGAATAGGAACAGTTTATAAAAATATAAAAATGTTATTAGAAAAAATACGAGAGATAAAGACCGCCGTTGAGCAATTGGCCGCCAGCAATGAACAAGAGTTGGAAGACCTGAGACTGAAATATCTGAGTAGAAAAGGTCTCGTAAACGATTTGATGGCTGAGTTCCGTACGGTGGCTGCCGATCAGAAGCGAGAAGTGGGCATTCAGCTTAACGAACTGAAGAATGCACTTCAAGAGAAGTTCAATGAGCTGAAACAGTCATTGGCTTCCACGGAAACGATGGACGATGACGTTGACTTAACCCGCACAGCCTATCCCATAGAATTAGGAACGCGTCATCCCCTCTCGCTGGTTCGCAGGGAAATCCTAGACATATTTGGACGACTGGGTTTTTCAATTGCAGAAGGTCCTGAGGTGGAGGATGACCTCCACGTATATACAAAGCTAAACTTTGCTGCCGACCATCCTGCACGCGACATGCAGGACACCTTCTTTGTTGAAACTAACGAAGATGTGATTAAAAACATTATTCTTCGTTCACATACGAGTAGTGTTCAGGTGCGTACTATGGAAACTTCGCAGTTGCCTATTCGAGTGGTGTGCCCCGGACGTGTCTATCGCAACGAGGCTATTTCAGCTCGTGCCCACTGCTTTTTCCATCAGATAGAAGGACTCTATATCGACAAAGACGTTTCGTTTACAGACCTCAAACAGGTCTTGCTTACCTTTGCTCGCGAGATGTTTGGCAACGATACAAAGATACGCCTTCGTCCCTCCTATTTCCCCTTCACAGAGCCCAGTGCAGAAATGGATATCTCTTGCAATATTTGTGGTGGTGAGGGCTGCGGATTCTGCAAGCATACGGGCTGGGTCGAGATTTTGGGCTGCGGAATGGTAGACCCCAATGTGCTCGAAGCAAGCGGAATCGATAGCTCTCTATATAAGGGCTACGCTTTCGGAATGGGTGTGGAACGCATAGCCAACCTCAAATACAGGGTGAGCGACTTGCGCCTTTTCTCAGAAAACGATGTGCGCTTTCTTGACGAGTTTCAAGCAGCCCATTGATTCTCCATCCCGCACGGCATAAATACGTTTGGCACTCATGAAGGCGCTCATATTTGCAGCCGGCTTAGGCACGCGTTTAAAACCGCTAACCGACACCATGCCAAAGGCTTTGGTGAAGGTTGGCGGTAGGCCATTGTTGCAAATAGTCTGTGAAAAACTCGTAGCCGCGGGGACTAATGAAATAGTGGTTAACGCACACCATTTCTCGGAACAAATTAAAGAATGGATAGCAGCTCATGATTTCAGTGTGCCTGTCAAGGTTTCAGACGAAACGAACCGATTGCTTGATACAGGAGGCGGGCTTCGCAAGGCTTTACCGCTCTTTTCAGACAAAAACGAGCCAATATTAATTCATAACGTTGATATATTGAGCAATCTTGACTTGGGCGAATTTTATAAGACCTATGCAGGACAGGCCGCTGCGCTGTTGCTGGTGAGTCAACGTGCTACTTCTCGATATTTACTCTTTGACCACAGCAATAGACTTGTGGGCTGGACTAATGTCGATACAGGTGAAGTGCGTTCGCCATTTAGAAACCTTGATGTCAGTTGCTGTAAAAAATATGCCTTTTCCGGTATACACATTTTCGGGCACGAATTACGACCCTTGCTCAATAATTTTCCCGAAAAGTTTTCTATTATAGATTTTTATTTGTCGGTTTGCAACAAAGTGCCTATTTGTGCTCACTTTTCCCCGAACCTTCAACTGCTGGACGTGGGAAAAATTAATTCTCTGACGGCAGCAGAAGATTTTTTGAAAGATGTTCAGAAAGTAAAATAGGGTGTCAATCTTTCAAAATCTTTCTTTGTGAATTGTCGGCTTAGCGAGAGGTCTTCCCAAGCTCTAATTCGTCCGTAGTTGTTGCGATAATTGAATATTTCTTTCACCTGCTCATAATTGAGGTATGGATGTCTGTAGAGTTCCCTGAACGAAGCTTTGTTAACGTTCAGTTTGCATGGCTTATAGTCGGTTTCAATAGTAAACCAGCGTATCGCTGTGGAATCTAATCCCTTTATTTCTGAAAGCTGTTGAGTAGATACATATCCGCCTAAGTTGTTTCTTTGTTCCACTATGCGTTTGGCATAATAGCTGCCAATGCCGGGAATCTTTTTTAAAAGTGTAGTATCTGCTTCATTGAGGTCGACAAGGCTGCCGTCGGGTAGGGTTTCTTTCTTGGGATATTTTATTCGCACAACTGTGTCGCCTGCTGTTTCATGGGGTAAGTCAATATATGGGCGCAAGAGCTCAAACTCTTCTACTGTCAAGCCATATAGTTCTGAAAACTTTTCAATAGTTTTCCATTTGCCTCCTTTCCTTCTATATTGTAGAGCATTGTGTGCCTGCCATGGTTGGAATCCTAATTTTATGAATGTAGCCGAGTCGGCCGTGTTCGGATTGAATCTGAAAAGTTGTGCTGTGTAGATCGATGGCTTGACATGGTCAATAGAATCTTGTTTTGCTCTCTCTTCAAATTTCTTTATTATTTCAACCTCTTCGGCTGATAAAGGTGATGGCTCGGACTCTTTTTCGGCAGTGAAGCGCCAATATGCCACAACACCACCTACCACGGCAGTCAGTAGGAGGAGGAAAAGAAACAGACCTCGTTTGTCTGCTTTAGACCACGGCATGGTATGCTAAATGTCCGTTATTCGGTAGCGTTCAAAATACTCAGCGAGTCCCTTGCGGGCGGACGTTAGTCGGTCTTCCCAAATGTCAATTGAATTGTCGCCTATCACATCGGTCACAAATTTGATGCTTATGAATGGAATCTTCTGCATCCTGCAAACCCAAGCCATGGCAAAGGCTTCCATGTCGACCACGTCGCCATGTGCCTGCTCTTTTTCTGTAACAAAGTTATCGCCAGTGCTGATTATCATTTGATTATTTGTTTCTTTACCTTGAATAATGCTTGGCAGGGGTAGGGGCTTCCCATACGTATCGAGGAGTTCGCATTCGAGTTCAAGTCCTTTGTTTTGCATATAGTCGCGGTCAACAATATGAGTTGATGCTACTATATCTCCAACCTCCAATGAGAGGGTTCCAGAAGTACCGATGTTTAGCACTAAATCAGGCTGAACGCGGTGGAGTTCCTTCATTAGGGAACTGGATGCGGCTACTTTGCCTATGCCTGTGACGATGTAGTCAATTCGGTCGGCATATGTTTTAGGCAATTCAAACTTTTCTTTCGGAGAAGCAAATGATACTAGAATATTCATTTTGGTTGTATTGGTTTTATATATTTATTGTTGTTTTACAGATGCAATTATAATTCTAAAAGTCGTTCCTTTTCCCACTTCACTATCCTTTACGAAAATCTTTCCGTTATGGTATTCTTCGATGATGCGTTTTGCGAGCGAGAGCCCTAAGCCCCATCCGCGTTTCTTGGTGGTGAATCCAGGTTTGAAAACATTCTTAAAGTTCTTCTTGCCTATACCCTTTCCGGTATCTTTGACATCAACAATCAAATTGCTTTCGTGCCCTTTGCTGAGTCGTACACTTATTTCACCCTTTCCTTCGGGCATGGCATCGATGGCGTTCTTGCATAAATTTTCAATGACCCATTGAAACAACGGAGCGCAAATATTTGCCAGAGCATGTGCGCATTCGTTTTGAAAGTGGAGTTTAATTCCTTGCGGTGCGCGTCGCTTCATGTATTCTACGGCGGACATCAATGTACCCTCCATATCTGTAGTCATAAGCTCTGGCTTAGAGCCGATTTTTGAAAATCGTTCGGCAACAAGTTCAAGACGTTTTACGTCTTTTTCCATTTCTGGTAACAGCTCGTCGTTGGGATAGGTTTCCTGCAGCATAGTGTTCCATGCCATAAGCGACGATATGGGAGTTCCGAGTTGATGCGCAGTTTCGCGCGATAGTCCTACCCAAACTTTATTCTGCTCTGCGCGTTTTGATGATAAGAGAGCAATAATCGCCACCACTACAAACAAGGCAACCACGCCAAGTTGTACGAAAGGGTAGGTGGCAAGTCGCTTGAGCATGAGTGATTCGCCATAGCAAATCTCAATAAATTCATTGGGTTTTAGAACTTTTACATTGTCGTTCTGGAGAAGGCTAAGTTTCATAAACCTTCCAGCCTTTTTCATGGCTGCACCTTTGTTTTGGACAAACTGGGTGGAGTCAATTCGGTTAGATGCTTTTATTTTTAGGTTGCGCCATTCCATAACGTTTCCGTATCCGTCGAAAACAACAACGGGAATGGTGTGGTTGGTGTCTAATACTTTTAGTGAAAGTCCTAAATCGGTGTTTTCGTCTGCATTGATAAGTTGCCGCATAGACTCAGCCCAGACCTCCATCTTATGGTGTTCTTCTTGTTGTAGGTCTACAATCAAGCTATGCGATACCACGAGTGATGCTACAGCAATCAATACGGCAGCAATAACAAGTGCTATTTTTACTTCGCGTAACTTATCAGTCCACTGCATGCAAAATAGATTTGTAAGAAGAAAATACCTAAACTTGCCTTGCAAATTTAGTAACACAAGGTGGTTCAAGCAAATTTTTATGTAGCCTTTTGTTTCCAGCCCTGTTCTTCTCTATCCATATCACAATAACAAACAATCACCTTCTCTATAACATATTCCTAAGCATCGTTTTTCGATAATACATTTTAAGTTACTTTTGTTTTGTAATATAACATAAGTAATCTCTTTTGCATAATACTTTACTTTTGCCATAGTCGTAAAATGTATTAGTTAAACGTCTGAAACCATTACCCGAAATTCTGCGAGAAAACATGGTTTTTTGAGTTAGTGGGTAACTCTATTGTAGTTAGTGGGTAACTCCAAATGAGTTTGTTTTTATGTTCAATCTACATCTTATACCAAGTCTCTCTATCATTTCATTGATGATTCTG
>CADBQP010000039.1 GCA_902796835.1 uncultured Bacteroidales bacterium | reverse complement strand
GGGGTCACACTCAGTCATCATCAGGAATCTGTCCGGCATGTGCCTTTTCTTTAGAACCTTGGCAACGGCAAAGATACGCACGCGCGAAACGGGCTGTCAACTTTTCGCGACTTTTCGCCCGGCGAAAACACTCCGCCAGCCTGAGTAGCAACTGGCGAAGTAAAATTTTTTGAAAAAATAAAAATTAACAGTTCGCAAGTGGTTTTTGAGCGAATGAAACATCCCCACCTGCGAATCTTATTTGCAGGTAGGGATGCCTTGGTGTTGCTATGTTTATTGTGGTTTAGTCTTCGCTGAGCCAGGGGTTTTCGAAGTGGTGTGTGCGTTGCGGTTCGGAGCTACCGGCGCCACCTCCGTATCCGATGCCGCTACTGCTGCTGTTTACGTGACTGGTGGCGAGCATGCCGCAGGGCTCGCAGTCGCTGGATGTGATTTTTGGAATAATATATGTTTTCTTCATAGTCTGAGTAGTTTTTGTGTGGTCCGTTTTTTAGTACACGATTTTTTTGTTTCCTACGATGTAGATGCCGCCGCGTTTTGGCTGCTTAACTCTGCGTCCCTGCAGGTCGAATATGGGTGTATTGTTTGTGGCCGAATGGGTTTCATTTCTGTTGATTCCTGTTGGGCCGTCACCATAGTCGAGGCTAAAGCTGCGAATGTTTTGTGATGTGTTTGCATCGACTGTGAACCAAGCGCGGAAGGGCAGGAGGTTTCTGTCTTCGGAGGCATAGCAGAGTTCGTTGCCGGGGGTGAGGAACAGTTGCGTGCGATCGTCCTTTTCTACCCAAGTGAAAATATATGTTCCCTTGAATGTGACGGGGTCGAGCCCTGCTGTTTGTGACACTACGTTTGTGGGCTGCTCGGCTGCGATGGTTACGTCGGGGAATATTGGGTTTGAGATGTCGGTGCCGCTTGTCCACTTAATGATGTAGGGCTTTCCGGCTTCGATGGCTGTGGCGTTCCTGAAACTTAAGTGGAGTGTTTTGGTTGAAGCATCCACTCCATTGGTGCCTTCAGTGTCGAGCTCCATGAGTTCTGCGCCTTCAAGCGGAGTACCTGAGAGTGTGGGCAAGGCGAAGGGCAGGCAGATGGTGTTCCACTCACCATCTTTGTAGAGCGTATAGCCATCGAGGATGACGCTGCGTTTTTGTCCGAGCGCATTGGATATGTTGTCTGCGTTGTGGTTGTTGACCCAGCTGCCATAGAGCGTCAGTGTGAGGCCCATGGGTGTGATGTGCACTGGGGTGGCTGTCATGGTCAGTTCATAATAGTTGGCATCGTAGTTGCTGTCGTAGCCTTTTGCGATGAGCTGGGTTCCGTTGGCGGTATAGCCCGTGCCGCCAGCGAGCACGAAGCGAAGTGTTTCGCCTACCCCGACGTAGTAATTATTGCTTGTGCCGTCGTCGTAGTATGTGCCCACCATGTTGTCGTTGGCATCGGGTATGGGGAAGAAACCGATGCTCTCGTCGTGGCTGATGGGCCAGCCGCGCATGGCCTTGCCGAGCACGTCAGTTCCTGTGATGCCGCCATATTTGCAAGCTCCGATATAGTAGTTGCTCATGGCTTTTGCGTCAGCGCTTGTGTTCAATACGCCGATAATGGCTCCCACGTTGGAGCCGCTCACGTTCTGCATCAGGCACGTGTTCGTGCAGCTTGCCACCATGCTGTTGGTGTCGGCATTGCCCACGATGCCGCCTACGGTGCTGCTGCTGTTCGTTGTGGTTATCTCGCCGAAGTTGCGTCCGCTTATCTCTGCTTCGTAGCTGACGGCATGTCCCACAAGGCCGCCGATGGTGCCGCGTCCTTTAATCGTGCCGCTGAAATCGCCGGTAACTGGTTTGTACGTCTTTCCCACAAGGCCGCCGAGAACAGGAGACGCGTTTACCGACTCCGACAGCTCTACGTTTGCCATGCTTTCGCAGTAGTTGACGGAGCCATAGCTTTGGCCCGCTATGCTGCCAACGAACATCAAGCCCTTGACGACGACATTTGAAGAAACAATGCGGCAGCCTGAAATTTCGCCCTGGTTATAGCCTACAATGCCGCCGCTGCTGTTGGTGCTGTTGAAGAAGCAGTTGCCGTCGAGCGTGATGTTGCTAATCTCGGCTGGAGTCCCAGTGGCTCCAAACACACCTGCCCAATGCACACCGCTCACGTTGATGCCTGTGATGGTGTGATACAAGCCGTCATAGTTGCCGCTGAAATAGTATGCTGTATTTTCGCTTTGGTCAAAATATCCCACGGGTGTGTAGCTTTTGCCCGTAAAGTTGAGGTCGGCCGTTTGGCGGAAGTAAACACCTTCATATCTTTCTCCGCTTTTGACGATGGTTGCCAAGCGCTCCATGTCGTCGGTCGTTTTGATGAGGAAGGGCGATTCTTGTGTTCCCTCGCCCTCCCAGGGCTTACCGATAGTGAACGTGTCGGTGCGCAGGCCGCCGTATTCGCCGATGCCCCAAATCTTGATAACGTATTTCCCCTCGGCTGTGAAGCCCTCGGCGGGCATGTCGGTGATGAAGTCGGTGCCCTCAACGAGGTCATTGGCGCGGCACACCACGCCCACCACTGGTTTCTGAGCCTTACTGGTGTAGGGAACGGTGGCTGGTGTAACCGATGTGCGCGTGGTATTAGGATATTCCGTCAGCCTAAGGTCTTTCGCAGCTTTAGGATTGATGAGAACGTTGCCGGCTGGCATAGTGAATTGCCACGTGCCGTTCTCTTGTAGTAAAACATCTGTGTAAGATGATGAGCCGCTTTTATCGGCGCGGTAGCTCCACATCATGCCGCTGCCAGCAGGCGAGCCGAAGGTAGTGATGTTTGAGAGGGTTATCACGGTGCCTTCAGCGTAGTAGCCTGTGCCGTTGATGGTCGTCGTGGGCGGCGTGTCGATGGTGCCGTTCGTGAGTTGTGCGCTATTGAAAGCGATGGTGGAGATGCGCTTCACGCCGTAGCCTTCGTTGGTGCCTGTGGTGGAGCCTTCTACGCCCACAGCGCCGATGGTGCACGCGCCGCCCACGTAGTTGTCGGTGAGGGTTGCAGAGTTTTTATAATTCAACCCCAAGATACCGCCCACATACCCTGAGCCGCCACTGATGGTGCCAGTAAACGTGCAGCCAGTGATTGGGGTCTTCTTCCCGCAATCGCCTACTATGCCACCAATAGCTTCGCT
>CADBQP010000038.1 GCA_902796835.1 uncultured Bacteroidales bacterium | reverse complement strand
TTTTTTTTCGAAGCGAAGAGCCGTTTGCGCTATCTTCATGAGCCGGCAAGGGCACATCAGGCAGCGAAGGACGAAGGGCTGAGCCAACTCTTAAAACTATCGAGCCGATAGAAAAAACTGTCGGGCCGATGGAAAAAACTATCGGGCCGATGGAAAAAACTGTCGGGCCGATGGTTTCGACTATAGAGCCAACAGTTTCTTCACGAGCGCACGCCACATGTCACCGCGAGCCTCGGAGAGGCGTTTTTGTGGAACTTTATTTCATAAAACCCTAAAAAATGCGTAATTTTGGCCCACAAAACGAAACACAACAACACATGAAAGAATTTAAACGCACCCTCGTCACCGCCGCCCTGCCCTATGCCAACGGCGGTGTGCACATCGGACACCTGGCTGGCGTTTACGTGCCGGCCGACATATACGTACGCTATCTTCGACTCAAAAACCGCCCCGTTCTCTTCGTTTGCGGCAGCGACGAACACGGTGTGCCCATCACTATCAGGGCACGCAAAGAGGGCATAACGCCACAACAAGTGGTAGACCGCTATCACGGCATCATCAAGCAATCGTTCAGCGACTTCGGCATCTCGTTCGACATCTACAGCCGCACCACCAGCGACACCCACAGACAAACAGCCTCGGAATTCTTCAAGACGCTCTACGAAAAAGGCGCTTTCATCGAAAAAGAAAGCGAACAGCTCTACGACGAAGAGGCCAAAACCTTTCTGGCCGACCGATACATCACGGGCGAATGCCCCCACTGCCACAACCCCAAGGCCTATGGCGACCAGTGCGAAAAGTGCGGGCGCGACCTTTCGCCCACCGAGCTCATCAACCCCAAGAGCGCCATCAGCGGGTCGGCACCCGTGATGAAGAAAACCAAACACTGGTATCTGCCCCTCGACAAACATCAGGAGTGGCTGGCCAAGTGGATTCTCGAAGACCACAAGGAATGGCGCCCCAACGTTTACGGACAATGCAAGTCGTGGCTCGACATGGACCTCAAGCCACGCGCCGTGACACGCGACCTCGACTGGGGCATTCCCGTGCCCGTTGAAGGAGCCGAGGGCAAGGTGCTCTACGTGTGGTTCGACGCCCCGATAGGCTACATCAGCAACACCCGCGAACTGCTGCCCGACACGTGGCAGACGTGGTGGAAATCGGACGACACGCGCCTGGTTCATTTCATCGGAAAAGACAACATCGTGTTCCACTGCATCGTCTTTCCCGCCATGCTCAAGGCCGAGGGGTCGTACATTCTGCCCGACAACGTGCCATCCAACGAGTTTCTCAACCTCGAAGACGACAAAATATCCACCTCGCGCAACTGGGCCGTGTGGCTCGACGAATACCTGCGCGACCTGCCCGGCAAGCAAGACGTGCTGCGCTACGTGCTCACGGCCAATGCTCCCGAAACAAAGGACAACAACTTTACGTGGCGCGACTTCCAGGCTCGCAACAACAACGAACTCGTGGCCGTATATGGCAACTTCGTGAACCGAGCTCTCGTGCTCACCCATAAATACTACAACGGCATCGTGCCGGCCTGCGGGCAGCTGAGCGAATCGGACCAGTCCGTCGTCGAAGAATTCAAGGGAGTGAAAAACGAGGTGGAGCGCCTGCTCGAAGCCTTCCGCTTCCGCGACGCACAGAAAGAGGCCATGAACCTGGCACGCATCGGCAACAAATACCTGGCCGACAGCGAGCCATGGAAACTCATCAAGACCGACCCCGAACGAGTGAAGACCATTCTTCACATCTCGCTCCAACTGGTGGCCAACCTCGCCATAGCCTTTGAGCCCTTCCTCCCCTTCTCGTCGCAGAAACTGCGCAACATGCTCGGCATGAACACCGTGGAATGGGACCGCCTGGGAAGCACCGACCTGCTCACAGAGGGAGCACAACTGCAGCCCGCCGAGCTGCTCTTCGAAAAGATTGAAGACAGCGTGGTAGAAGCACAGGTGCAGAAACTGCTCGACACGAAGAAAGCCAACGAAGAAGCCAACTACAAACCCGCCGAAGTGAAGCCCGAAGTGGCATTCGAAGACTTCGAAAAACTCGACATACGCACCGGCATCGTCACCGCCTGCGAAAAGGTGAAGAAGGCCGACAAACTGCTCTGCTTCACCATCGACGACGGCACAGGAACTCCCCGCACCATCGTGAGCGGCATAGCACAACACTATAAGCCCGAAGACCTCGTGGGGACAACCGTGTGCTTCGTGGCCAACTTCGCTCCGCGCAAACTCAAAGGGATAGAAAGCCAGGGCATGATACTCTCGGCCGTGAACTTCGACGGACAGCTCACCGTCATCACTCCGCAGCGCCCCGTGAAACCAGGCAGCCAAGTGGGATAACATACGCCATCGCAAAAGCACAACATAATCTCCAACCAACCCAGCCGCCACATGGAAACACTCACACCAATGATGAAACAGTTTCACGACCTGAAGGCAAAGCACCCCGACGCTTTGCTCCTCTTCAGGTGTGGCGACTTCTATGAAACCTATGGGCAAGATGCCGTGACGGCATCGCAAGTGCTGGGCATCACGCTCACCCGACGAAGCAACGGAAAGTCTGCAACCAGCAAAGCCACCGAGATGGCCGGCTTTCCCTTTCACGCCCTTGACACCTACCTGCCGCGACTCATCAGGGCCGGATTTCGCGTGGCCATCTGCGACCAGCTCGAAGACCCTAAGCTCACCAAAAAACTCGTGAAGCGAGGCATCACCGAACTCATCACCCCGGGCGTGACAATGGACGATAACGTGCTCTCGTCGCGCGAAAACAACTTCCTGGGAGCCGTCCACTTCGGCAAAAGCAGCATCGGACTCTCGCTGCTCGACATATCAACAGGCGAATTCCTGCTCACAGAAGGCATTCCCGAAACCATCGAAAAACTCATCCAAAACTTCGCACCCAAGGAAATCCTCGTGATGCGAGGCACAAAATCGCGATTCGAAAGTCTCTTCGGAACGCGTCACTACGTATATGAGCTCGACGACTGGACTTTCTCAGACACCACAGCCCACGACAAGCTGCTGCAGCAATTCCGCGTGAAAACACTCAAGGGATTCGGCGTGGATCACCTCAAAACAGGACTCGTGGCAAGCGGTGCCATACTCTGCTACCTCGAAATTACGCAGCACACACACACCAGCCACATCACCAAAATTGCACGCATCGAAGAAGAACACTTCGTGCGCATCGACGCCTTTACGGCACGCAACCTCGAACTGGTGGCCCCCATGCAAGCGGGAGGCGTTTCGCTGCTGCAAATCATTGACCACACATGCACCCCAATGGGAGCACGAATGATGCGCAGATGGCTACTGTTCCCACTGCGCAGCTCGGCCGACATCGCATGGCGGCAAGATGGCACCGAATACTTCTTTCGTGACACCGACTTTCGCGATTTGTGCGACGAAGAACTGCGCAAAATCGGGGACATGGAGCGCATCACATCGAAAATATCAACCCTCAGAGCCACACCGCGCGAACTGCAACAACTGCGTTTCGCACTCGAAAGCATAGCCCTCATAAAACAAGCCTGTGCCGAAAGTAACAACGACGTCATAAAACAAATCGGAGAGCAACTCGAAACCTGCCCAGAACTGCACGAAAGGCTGAAACACACCCTTCGGCTCGACCCGCCGGCCCTGCTCTCAAAAGGAAACTTTATTGCCGACGGGGCCAATGCCGAACTCGACGACCTGCGCTTCATCTCAAACTCATCGAAAGAATACTTGCAGCAGCTCCAGCAGCGCGAGGCAGAGGCCACACAAATTCCAAGCCTCAAGGTGGGCTACAGCACGGTGTTCGGCTACTACCTCGAGGTGCGCAACACCTATAAAGACCGCGTACCGCCCGAATGGACCCGCAAACAAACACTGGCAGCCGCCGAAAGATATATTACACAGGAACTCAAAGAATACGAAGAAAAAATTCTTGGCGCCGAAGACAAAATACAAGCACTCGAAATGCGCATCTACGGCGAGCTGCTGCAATATGCCACCACCTATATCGGCACCCTGCAAAAAAATTCACAGGCACTTTCCACGCTCGACTGCCTCTTTTCGGCCGCTGCCACAGCACAGCAACACCACTACGTGCGGCCCATCGTAGACGAAACACGCCAAATCGACATCAAGCTGGGCCGACACCCCGTAATCGAAACGCTCATGCCACCGGGCGAAGAATATGTGGCCAACGACGTATTCCTTGATGCCGACAGCCAGCAAATCATTATCATCACTGGGCCCAACATGGCCGGAAAAAGCGCCCTCTTGCGACAAACGGCACTCATCACACTCATGGCACAGATGGGCTCTTTCGTGCCGGCACAAAGCGCCAGAATCGGAATGGTCGACAAAATCTTCACCCGAGTGGGAGCCAGCGACAACATAGCCCTGGGCGAAAGCACATTCATGAACGAAATGAGCGAGGCGGCCAACATCATGAACAACCTCACCGACCGCTCACTCGTGCTCTTCGACGAACTGGGACGAGGCACATCGACCTACGACGGAATTTCCATAGCATGGGCCATCGTAGAATATCTCCACGAACATCCAAGCGCCCATGCCCGCACCCTCTTCGCCACCCACTACCACGAACTCAACGAAATGCAGAAATCGTTTGCACGCATCAAAAACTTCAACGTTTCGGTGCGCGAAACCGACGGACGCATCATCTTCCTGCGAAAACTCATGCCCGGCGGCTCTGAACACTCATTCGGCATACACGTAGCCAAACTGTCGGGTATGCCACCCAGCATCGTGAAAAGGGCCGAACAAATACTGAAAGACCTCGAAAACGAACAGGCACGAAGCGGACGAAGCGTAAACGTAGACAAACTGTCGAACAACCAGCAGGGAGCCACTGGCAGCTCGCAACTCAGTATCTTCCAGCTCGACGACCCCGTGCTCGAACAAATTCGCGACGAAATGCTAAACCTCGACGTAGACAACCTAACCCCCATTGAGGCACTCAATAAACTAAACGAAATCAAACGCATCATCAAAGGCCGCTGAATTTCATTCCCTATTTCAAAAATATGGCGTAATTTTGCAGCGCTTTCCCCATAAAATTCCAACAAACTCCCCATGTCTGCTCATAGCAAAACTTTTAACTACGACGTCATCGTGGTAGGCGCAGGCCATGCCGGATGCGAAGCAGCCAGCGCTGCGGCTCGCATGGGCGCAAAAACATGTCTCATCACTATGGACATGAACAAAATTGCCCAAATGAGCTGCAACCCAGCCGTAGGAGGCATTGCAAAGGGGCAGATTGTACGCGAAATCGATGCACTGGGAGGTCAAATGGGACTCGTAACCGATGCTACTGCCATTCAGTTTCGCATGCTCAACCGTTCGAAAGGGCCTGCCATGTGGAGCCCAAGGGCACAGTGCGACAGAATGCGCTTCATACAAGAATGGCGCCACACCCTCGAAAACACCGACAACCTGCACATTTGGCAAGACGAAGTGTGCGAAATCATAACGAAACAATCTGAGGTTCAGGGAGTTAAAACAATATGGGGCGCAGAATTCAGGGCGCGGTCCGTTGTCATCACAGCAGGCACCTTCCTCAACGGTCTCATGCATATTGGCCGCCGACAAGTGCCTGGCGGACGCTGCGCAGAACCCGCATCAGTAGGGCTCACCGAATCGATAACCCAACACGGCATACGATCCATGCGAATGAAAACCGGCACGCCTGTTCGAATCGACAAGCGCTCCGTGCATCTCGATGAAATGGATGTGCAACCAGGCGAAAACGACTACCATCGCTTTTCCTACATTTCGCCAAGTCGTCCCCTCCCACAATTGCCTTGCTGGACAGTAAACACCAACCCCGAAGTGCACGAAGTGCTGCGCAGCGGACTCGAAGATTCGCCACTCTACAACGGACAAATAAAAAGCATAGGCCCCCGCTATTGCCCGAGCATAGAAACCAAACTCGTCACATTTGCCCAGCGCGACAGCCACCCTCTATTTCTAGAACCCGAAGGACTCGAAACCAACGAACTCTATCTGAACGGATTTTCATCGAGCCTGCCCATGCACGTCCAAATCGAAGCACTCAAAAAAATTCCCTGCTTCCGCGATGTCATAGTTTTCCGCCCAGGCTACGCCATAGAATACGACTTCTTCGACCCCACCCAACTGCTCCATACGCTTGAGTCGAAATTGGTGAGCGGCCTTTACCTGGCCGGACAAGTGAATGGCACAACCGGCTATGAAGAAGCCGCGGGGCAAGGCCTAATAGCTGGAATCAATGCCGCCCTGAAGTGTACAGGCAACGATACCTTTACCCTGCAACGCGACGAAGCCTACATTGGCGTACTCATCGACGATTTAGTGACAAAAGGCGTTGACGAACCTTACCGTATGTTCACTTCCAGGGCCGAATTTCGCATCCTGCTCCGACAGGATAATGCCGACTTCCGTCTCACTCCCTATGCCCAAAAGCTAGGACTTTCTTCAACCGAACGCGATGCACGCTTCTCTGAGAAAAAAGCAAATACCGACGCAATCATCGAGTTTTCAAAGAATTTTCGCATAAAGCCACAAGAAATAAATTCTACGCTCAAAATGGCTGGAACCGCCCCGCTGCAAGGCAGCTGCAAGCTCTTCGACCTCGTGGCGAGGCCACAACTTTCGTTATCACTATTGGCAGACCATCTGCCCGCTCTACACGATTTCATCGATTCCATCGACATGAGCGAAAAGGAAGAAGCCGTTGAAAGCGCAGAAGTCGAAATAAAATACTCCGGATACATTTCAAGAGAACGCGAGCTGGCCGAAAAAATGAAGCGCTTGGAAAATATCTCGATAAAAGGGCGATTTAAATACGACGAACTCAAAGAAATATCCACAGAAGGGCGTCAGAAACTGGCAGCCATCAATCCTGAGACACTCGGACAAGCCAGCCGTATTCCCGGAGTGTCACCCAGCGACATCAGCGTGCTTCTCATTCTTCTTGGAAGATAAAAACCACTTCAACCCTGTAAAATGTTTCACGGGAAACATAAGAACCCATATAAAAAGAAAATGAACGAAAAACTAATTTTAGAAAATCTGAGAAACATTCCAGACTATCCCAAAAAAGGCATACAATTTCAGGACGTAAGTACTGTATTTAAGAATGCCGAATGCCTGCAGGAACTTAGAAATAGTATTGTGGAGCTATACAAAGACAAGGGCATTACAAAAGTAGTAGGCATTGAGTCGCGTGGTTTTGTGCTCGGCTCTATTCTTGCTGCTGAATTAGGCGCCGGCTTCGTAATGTGTCGCAAGCCAGGCAAACTTCCTGGCACCACTCGCAAGGCTTCCTACGAAAAGGAATATGGTTTCGACATGATTGAAATCCACGAAGATGCCATCAACGAAAATGACGTGGTGCTCATTCACGACGACTTACTTGCTACTGGAGGCTCCATGCGTGCAGCACACAACTTGGTAAGTAGCTTTAATCCTAAGAAAATCTACATAAACTTTATCATAGAACTTGACATGGAAGGTCTTCAAGGGAAAAACGAGCTTGAAGGTCTCGACGTAACTACACTCATCACCGTTAGAAGATAGACACAAGCGGCGTGAAAGTCCCTACCCTTCTTATACCCTATGACACAAGAAGAAATAAAAAAGCACTTGCTCGAGATAGTACACAGTCTGCCCGAGTCTCCTGGCAGTTACCAGTATCTTGACGAGAGCGATACGATAATATATGTAGGGAAGGCCAAGAACCTTAAGAGAAGGGTTAGCTCCTATTTTTTGAAAGAGCAACAGTCTGCAAAAACTCGTCTTTTAGTTTCAAAAATTCGCGACATACGATACATCGTTGTAAAAACCGAAGAAGACGCACTGCTCCTCGAAAACAGCCTGATTAAGCAATATAAACCAAAGTACAACGTACTACTTAAAGACGACAAAACATATCCAAGCATTGCAGTAACCAAAGAGTATCTGCCTCGCATCTTCAAAACGCGAAACCGCAAAATGCGAGGTGCTCAATTCTTCGGACCCTATAGTCATGTTCCCACCATGTATGCCTTGTTGGATCTCTGCAAATCGCTTTACCATCCGAGACCCTGCATGACCATTATGACAGAAGAAGGTGTGAAGGCGGGAAAATACAAACCTTGCCTGGAATACCACCTTAAGCGCTGTCTGGCACCTTGCGTAATAGGAAAGCAATCACACGACTCTTATATGGAGAACATTGAGGCCTGTCGCGCCATTTTACAAGGCAAAACACGAGAGTTATCTCGCTTTTTGCGCGAAAAAATGATGGTGTTGGCCTCTGAAATGCGCTTTGAAGAAGCCCAGGAAATAAAGGAGCAACTCGACGAAATCGAACGATATAGAGCCAAAAGCGAGGTGATATCATCCGTAAGCCACGAACTCGACGTTTTTAATATTGAAAGCGATGAAAAAGTGGCCTACATCAACTATCTGCACGTGAGCGAAGGCAGTATAACGCAAGCATTCACTTTTGAATATAAAAAGAAACTCGGCGAGAGCGATGAGGAACTACTCTCATTGGGAATTATAGAAATGCGCACACGCTATGGAAGTACTGCCACCGAAATTATAGTACCTTTCCTGCTCGATTTGCCTATCAAAATTGCACGCCTTACAGTGCCAAAAGAAGGCGAGCGCTACAAACTCCTTGAACTTTCCAAAATAAATGTCAAACAGTATAAGTTCGACCGTCTGAAACAGGCTGAAAAATTAAATCCAGAGCAAAAATCAGTGCGCCTGATGAAGGAAATCCAGACATCACTGGGTCTGCCGAAACTGCCTTTCCGAATAGAACTTTTCGACAATTCAAACATAAGCGGAGAAGATGCCGTGGCAGCATGTGTGGTGTTCGAAAAACTAAAACCTGCAAAAAAACTGTATCGCAAATACAACATACGCACCGTAATTGGCCCGGACGACTATGCTTCAATGAAAGAAGTGGTGTACCGCCGCTATTCACGAATAATTGAAGAGGGTGAAACACTTCCCGACTTAATCATAGCTGACGGTGGTAAAGGTCAGATGGAAGTCGTCCGCCAAGTGGTTGAAGATGAGCTGCATATTCACATTCCCATAGCAGGTCTGGCAAAAGACAACAGACACCGCACTCATGAACTTCTATATGGCTTTCCTCCATCAATAGTAGGCTTAAAGGCTGATAGTCAATTATTTAGAACCTTGACAGCCATGCAAGACGAGGTGCATCGCTTCGCTATTACTTTCCATCGCCAAAAACGCAGCAAACGACAAATAGCAAGTCAACTTGACATGATTGAAGGCATTGGGCCGAAGACTAAAGAGCTGCTACTCAGAAAGTTAGGAAGCGTGAAGCGCATTAAAGAAGCCACAAAAGCAGACCTGCAGAACCTGCTTGGAATGAAACGAGGCACACAAATATATAATAGCCTGCACAAACAAGAAAATGAAGCGTAAAAGTGTAACAACAAATGTACGCACTCAAATGACAGGCACTCTTAAAAAACGCTAAATTTTATTTTTTCGAAAATTTTCACTTCGTCAGTGGCTACTCCGACTGGCGGAGTGTTTTTGCCGGGCGAAAAGTCGCGAAAAGTTGACAGCCCATATCGCGCGTGCGTATCTTTGCCGTTG
>CADBQP010000037.1 GCA_902796835.1 uncultured Bacteroidales bacterium | reverse complement strand
GCCTTGACGGGGTCCGGTAGCTCAGCTGGATAGAGCAACAGCCTTCTAAGCTGTGGGTCTTGGGTTCGAATCCCAACCGGATCACAAAGAAATAAGGAACTACAACGAAAACTTGCTTTTGTTGTGGTTCCTTATTTCTTTGTGAGACAGCCCGTGGCGGTTGGCCTGTCTATGCCCTGGCTGTGGCGTAGGTGAAGAAAGCTTTTACTTCGTCTTCGCTTTGTAGCCTCACGATGTAGGCCGTGTTTCCGAGGTCGTCGGCTATGGCTTGTGGCACGCGTTGCTGCATGCAGATTTCGTTGGCATAGCGTTGCATGATTTCGTCGTGGCTGTGCTGATAGGCCACGTTGTCGCGGCGTCCGGCATAGGCGCAGAAGTATTGTTCGTCTTGTGGCTTGTGGCGCTCGTCGTAGGCCACCATGTCGGCCCATATCTGATAGACGTCGGTGGAGTGGGCAAAGTTCATCATGTCGGGGGTGTAGCCTCCGGGCGGTCGCATGTTGACTTCGAGTCCCACGTAGTCGCCCCGCCGTCCGAGCCCTTCGCGGTCGCGGTCGAGCTGGAAGAATTCCAGATGTACGAAGCGGCTTGTGATGCCGAAGGCTTTGACCGTGCGCCGTCCGATTTCGGCGAGGGCCTCGGGCACGTTTTTGTTGATGTAGTAGCGCATGTCGAGGTTGTGGTGCACGATGTCCATGATGGGGTCGAGGAATATGCAGTTGTTCTCGAAGATAGGCTCGCCCTGTGCGTTGAATATGGCGTCGTAGCTCACGAGTTGTCCGGTGATGAACTCTTCGGCCACGAATGCGGCGTAGTTGTGGGCATGTGTGTCAAACCACGCTTCGAGTTCTGTGTCGTTGTTGATTTTGGTGGTGTCGGATGCTCCCATGCCGCCGTCGGGTTTGGCTATGATGGGGTAGCCCGTGAGTAGGGCAAAGGCTTTCACTTTGTGGAGTCCCTCGGCGGTTTTGATTTGGCGCGCCGTGGGAATGCCGCCCTTGGCGTAGTATTTTTTCATTTCGCTTTTGTTGCGAATGGCAGCCACGCGGTCGGCGGTAATACCGGTGGTTACGTGGAAGTCGGTGCGCAGTCGGGCGTCTTGTTCGAGCCAGTATTCGTTGTTCGACTCAATCCAGTCGATTCGGCCGTATTTGTGAGCAAACCAGGCTACGGCGCGATACATTTCGTCGTAGTCTTCCATGTGTTCCACCTTGTAGTAGTCCGTGAGGTTTTGGCGCAGTTCCCACGGAAGGTCGTCATAGTTTGTGTCGGCAATGCCGAATACGTTCACGCCGTTGCTCCTTGCGGCAGCGCAAAAGTGCCAGTAGGGCTGGGGAAAGTGGGGAGAGATAAAGATGAGGTTCATAAATGTATATGATTTGTTTTCTTCTGAAATTTGTCGCATCTGCCCGCTCGCGACTTCGTAGGCCTCGCCTCGCAGTTGGCTTCGTCCGTTGCGGGCTATGACGTAGCCTCCGTCGGGCAGGGCATAGAATTTGTGGCCCCAGCTGTCGGCGAAGGCTATGTCTTCGAACAGGCGCAGGCCATCGACTTTCATGTGGCGCACTTGGTCGAGGTGGGGCAGCAGTTGTATGTGTGTGAGCCCCAGGCCTGTGAGCCATCTGCGGTAGGCGGGGTCGGTGGCTTCGCCGGGGAGTTCGGGGTGGGAATATACGCGGTCGGCGCAGTTCATGCTGCCGGCGCTGCATCCCATGACCACGCCTTTGAAGTCGTTGAGCAGGCTTCTGAGGTGGATGTCGTGTATGAATTTGTTTTGTGTAGGCACATGGCCTCCGCATAGCACCACCCAGTCGGCCTCTTCGACGAGCAGTGCTGCCTTGTGTGCGTTTTCGCGACGGAGCATGACGATGCGTTCGGTTTCGATGCCCGAGCGGTGTATGCATTCGGCCATGCCTGTTTCGACCGACTCGTTGTAGGCATTGTCGTCGGGGGCGGCGCTCACGAGCAACACGCGCGGCAGCCGGCGTGGGCCGGTGGCGCGGGCGAGTGCGGCCTTCACTTCGGCCAGAAAGCCGTTGTCTTCGGTGAAGCTTGGCTCCCCAAATCGGGTGGGGCTGCCGGTCAGAAATAGTGTCATAGACTGCAAAGATATGAAAATCTGCGATTACGCGAACTGTCGCGGCAGTTCTTTAAACCATCGCGGCGACAGTTTCAACGCTCGCCGCGATGGTTTAAAATATCTCCGAGCTCGTTTCTCTGTTCCCTGTTGCTCTAAAAAGTGTGTGCGCCGTCAGTTTTTAGCGAAAAGCTTGCCGGCTACACCATTTTTTTCCTATTTTTGTGGCTGATTGGGTTCGTCCGTTGCGATGGCCCGTCGGTGAGAAGAAATCTACATATTAATATTATAACATCAGATTATGGAAAACCAAGATTTGATTTTGCAATGTGAGGCCGTGGCCCGTGTTTGGGCCGAGTCGCCTCTCTATGACAAGGAAACGCAGGCCGCCGTGCGTGCCATGCTTGAAAACGACGACAAGACTGAGCTGGTTGATGCCTTCTATCGCACGCTCGAATTTGGAACGGGCGGCCTTCGCGGCATCATGGGTCCCGGCACTAACCGCATGAACAAATATATTGTGGGTGCCGCCACGCAGGGTTTTGCCAACTACATACTGAAGGCCTTTGCGGGCCGCAGCAACCTGAGCGTGGTGGTGGGTCACGACTGCCGCAACCATGGCCGTGAGTTTGCCGAGACGGTGGCCAACATCTTTTCGGCCAACGGCATCAAGGTCTATCTCTTCGAGAGTCTTCGCCCCACGCCCGAGATTTCGTTTGCCATACGCCACCTGCATGCCCAGGCCGGTGTGAACGTGACGGCCTCGCACAACCCGAAGGAGTATAACGGCTATAAGGCCTACTGGGACGACGGCGCTCAAGTGTTGAGCCCACACGACACTGGCATCATCGACGAGGTGAACAAGGTGAAGATGGAAGACGTCAAGTGGACCGGAAATCCTGACCTCATCCAAATAATCGGCGGCGAAATGGACTGGGATTATCTCCAGGCAGTGAAAGAGGCTATGGTTGACCAAGATGTCATCAACCGCCAGAAAGACCTCAACATTGTCTATACGCCGCTTCATGGCACGGGTCGCGTCATCATTCCCGAGGCCCTGCGCAGCTGGGGCTTCCAGAACATTCACGTGGTGCCCGAGCAAATGGTGATCGACGGCAACTTCCCCACTGTGGTGAGCCCGAATCCCGAAAACTCCGAGGCCATGACGCTGGGCATGAAGCTCGGCTCAAAGCTCAATGCCGACCTTGTCATTGCCAGCGACCCCGACGCTGACCGCCTGGCCATTGTGTGTCGCAACGCCAAGGGCGAGTGGGAAATTCTCAACGGCAACCAGACGTGCATGATGTTCGCCTGGTATATCATTGCCAACAAGAAGAAACTCGGTCAGCTCAAGGGCAATGAGTTCCTGGTCAAGACGATTGTCACCACCGAACTCATTAAGTGCATTGCCGACAAGAATAAAGTGGAGCTCATGGATTGCTACACGGGCTTCAAGTGGATTGCGGCTCTCATCCGCGAAAACGAGGGCGTGAAGAAATATATTGGAGGCGGAGAGGAGAGTTTTGGCTTCCTGCCCTTCGACAAGGTGCGCGACAAGGACAGTCCTGCCAGCATCTGCCTCATTTGCGAAATCGCCGCCTGGGCCAAGGACAACGGCAAGACACTCTACGACCTGCTCATCGACATTTATCTGGAATATGGCTTTGCCTATAATCACACCATCAACGTGGTGCGCCCCGGAAAGACGGGTGCCGACGAGATTAAGCAGATGATGGCCGACTTCCGCGGCGTCAAGGCTCCCAAGGAGCTCGGTGGCAGCCCCGTGGTGTGCACCAAGGACTATCAGGCCCTGACCGTGACCGATGCCGAGGGTAAGACCGAAAACTTGGACATGCCTGCCAAGAGCAACGTGCTGCAGTGGTACACCGCCGACGGCACCAAGGTGAGCGTGCGTCCCAGCGGCACGGAGCCCAAGATTAAGTTCTACATCGAAGTGCAGGCCCCCATGGCCACAGCCGCCGACTACGAAAATGCCATGGCCGCCGCCCAGCAGAAGGTGGCTGCCGTGCAGGCTTCGCTCGGCATATAAAAAAACGAAAACATCCCCCTTGCTGGCCACACTCTGCCCGGAGGGTGGCCGCAGGGGGAATCTTTTTCAGCGATGCGTTGGTATATTTTTTGCAACGGCCACATTCTGCTTCGCGACAATGCCATTCCTACCGGTAGCGCCCCGCCCGCCGGCCTTGAAGGGCCGCTTCTCACCCAGCCCCTGCCCAGCATTGACGGCGAAGCGTGCATGGCAGTGCTCACAGAGCGTGTGCCCGAGGGCGAAGACTTCAGGGCCGTGCCCCTGCGCCAGAGCTATTATGTGCTCTCGCAGGCCGACTACCGCATGGCGGGCAAGGCCGAGGAACTGCTCTACTGGGGAGCTCACACAAAATACTGCAGCGCATGTGGCACACCGCTTGTGGCCGATACCGACATATCGAAGCGCTGCCCCAAGTGCGCCAAGGAATTTTGGCCGTCGCTCTCCATTGCCATCATTGTGGCTGTGACGCGGGGTGACGAAATCCTGCTCGTTCAGAGCCACAACTTCCGCGGCAACTACATGGGTTTGGTGGCCGGTTTCGTGGAGACGGGCGAATCGCTCGAAGAGTGTGTGGCGCGCGAGGTGCAGGAAGAAACGGGGCTCGCCATTTCCGAAATCCGCTACTTTGGCAGCCAGCCCTGGCCATACCCGAGCGGCCTGATGGTGGGCTTCACGGCAAAATATGCCGGCGGCACCCTCAATCTGCAAGCCTCGGAGCTGCGCGCCGGAGGCTGGTTTCGCCGCGATAAACTGCCCGAGATACCAGGCCCCATGAGCATGGCACGCATGCTCATCGACCATTGGCTCCTCACATCGGGCACAGCGAAAAAACCACAACAGCAATAGGCAACAGAAATCTACTTGTAAGATGATAAAGTTCTCTCCTTCCGAAACTGCAGAGCTACGCTCTCTGCTGCGTCGCCTCTATCGCAACGACTCGCTGCGGCCCTCTATGATTGCCGCTCAGCGGGCACGGGCCTATCTCGCCGATGCGCTGAAGCAGGATGTGAACCCCTACGATGAGTTCGGGCTCAACAAAATCAACACCTCGCTCGAAGCCATACTGCTGGCCTCGCAGGAAATAGGCCTGAGCGGTAAGGCCATGACGGCCTTCCTCTTGCATAGCCTCACTCCCACGGCCGAAGCCGCAGCCCGCATTCATCGCATTTTTGGCGACGAGGTGGGAAACTATGTCGACGCCTTCGCACGCATCGATGCACTCGACACGCGCAACGAAGTCATACGCACTGACAACTTTCGCAACCTGCTTGTGTCGCAGGCCGGCGACATGCGTGTGCTCCTGCTCAAGGTGGCCGACTGCGTGAACCGCATGCGAAAGATAAAGGACACCCCAAACACGGAGGGTCAGCGCCATCTTTCCTACGAGGCAGCCTATCTCTATGCCCCGCTCTCCCACAAGCTCGGTCTCTACACCATGAAGAGCGAGCTCGAAGACCTTTCGCTCAAATACCTTGAGCACGATGCCTACTATCACATCAAGGAAAAACTCAGCGCCACCAAGAAGTCGCGCGATGCCTACATAGAGCGTTTCACCGCGCCCATACGCGAACTGCTCGACGCAGAGCATTTGCACTACACCATGAAGGGGCGCACCAAGAGCATACATTCTATCTGGCAAAAGATGAAGAAGCAAAACTGCGCCTTCGAGGGAGTTTACGATCTCTTTGCCATCAGAATCATCCTCGACAGTCCACCAAAGAAGGAGCTCGACGATTGCTGGAAAGTGTTCAGCCTGATAACCGACCGCTACGAGGCCAACGAGAAACGCATGCGCGACTGGCTCAGCGCGCCCAAGAGCAATGGCTACGAGAGCCTTCACATCACCGTGAAGGGGCCCGAGGACAAATGGGTGGAGGTGCAGATTCGCACCGCGCGCATGGACGAGATAGCGGAACACGGACTGGCGGCCCACTGGCGCTACAAAGGTGTGAAGCAAAGCGCCGGGGGCATCGACGCATGGCTTGCCAACATTCGAGGCGCGCTCGAAACGGGCGACGAAACGCAACTGAAAAACAGCCTCTCGGCGAGCGTAAAGGAGAAAAACGTGTATGTGTTTACTCCCAAGGGCGACCTTTTTCGCCTCCCTGCCGGCGCCACGGTGCTGGACTTTGCCTATCACATTCATTCGGCCGTTGGCAACCGCTGCGTGGGAGCGCGCATCAACGGCCGCAACGTTCCACTGCGCCAAACGCTCAATAGCGGCGAGACGGTCGAGGTTGTCACGTCGAACTCGCAGACTCCGAAGGCCGAGTGGCAGCAAATAGTGGTGAGCAGTCATGCGCGCGACAAAATTCGGTCGGCGGTGAAAGAACTCCAGGCGCGCGAATCGGTGATGGGGCGCGAACTGATGGAGCGCAGGCTGAAGAACCGCAAACTGGAGTGGGACGAAACCACCGTGAACCACGTTATCCGAAAAATGGGCTACAAAGAGGTGAACGACTTCTTCAAGGATGTGGCCTCGG
Source organism: uncultured Bacteroidales bacterium (assembly GCA_902796835.1). Taxonomy (GTDB): domain Bacteria; phylum Bacteroidota; class Bacteroidia; order Bacteroidales; family Bacteroidaceae; genus Alloprevotella. The sequence continues at coordinate 147,216 of CADBQP010000037.1, read as the reverse complement.
GAGCGCTCGACATGTCGGCCGTCATCGACACTTATATGAGCATGGCCAGTCAGGAGAATGCTCCGCAAGAGGCATCCAACGTGCGCAGTGCCGAAGAGTTTGTTTTTGAAAAGCTCTCGCCCGAGCGACGCGGCGGCGAAAACGACGTGTTGGTGATCGACCGCAACCTGCGTGGCCTCGATTTCCAGATGGCGCGCTGCTGCAATCCCGTCTATGGCGACGAGGTGTTCGGATTCGTCAGTGTGAGTGGCGGCATCAAAATCCACCGAAAAAATTGCCCAAATGCCAAGAGCATGCGCGAGCGCTTTGGATATCGCATCGTGAATGCCCGATGGGCCGGAAAAGGGAGCGGAAAATATCCCATCACCCTGCGTGTGGTGGGCCACGATGACCTGGGCATTGTGAACAACATTACGAGCATCATTTCGAAGGAAGAAAAAATTATGCTCCGAAGCATCAGCATCGACAGCGACAACGGGCTCTTTTTTGGCATACTCACGGTGATGGTCGATAGCACTGATGTGCTCAATGCCCTCATTAAGAAACTCAACACTGTGCGTGGCGTTAAGAGTGTGTCGCGTGCATAATTGTTCTTCAATTTTCGTTTCTCACCTATGCCCGTGCTTTCATTCCATGTTTCCCGCTTTGCCCGCTCGCGCCGCTTATGGCGGTGGCTGCCGGCCGTTTGCGCCCTTTTGTGGGGAGGCGGGTGGATGGTGTGTGCCGAGGCTCAGACGGCAGGCCTCGACGAAATTCTCGAGCGCGTATATTCTTATAAGGAGCGGCTGTCGCTGCCCGAGGGTAGCGTGTGTGTGAGAACCTATGTGCGTGTGCACGAAGAGGGCGAGCGCCACAGTTTTTGGATTCGCTACGTGCCGCGTCTCTCAGATTTGCCCAAGGGAGGCAGCCACTCGGTTGCAGAAATCGACCTGACGAACCGCATCCATCCGTCGGGCTACATCGATTCGCGCTTCAACGCCTTTTATACCACTCAGAGCCACTACGAGATTCCTACATCCAGGCTCATGAAGCGGCTTGCTCTTTCGCTCTATAGCCCTGTGCTCTTTGCCGACCACGTGCTCTCACCACTGAACCGCCGAAACCGACGCTATTATTCCTATCGGCTTGTTTCAAGGCAGAAGAGTGACGAGTCTGCAGTGGTTACGCTCAAGGTGGCGCCAAAGTATGGCACGGCACAAATGGTGCGCGGCACTTTTAGCATCGATGAGGCCACTGGAAGGGTGGGGCAATTCGATTTCAGTTTCTACTACGACGACATGCACATGAACCTCAGCGGTACGATGGGCGCCGAAGGAGTGGCAAGCCTCTATCCCGACGAAGTGGTGTTTCGCACCCACATTAATCTGATGGGCAACAGGCTGAGTTCCAACTATTATGCCAAATTGTATGAGCCACGCCTCGACACGGCCGACGTTTCCAAGGAGGATAAGGCTCACAACCTTGCGCCGCGCGATGTGACGCGCGACTATGAATTGCGTCTCGACACTGCAAAAGTTCTCAAGGGCCGCTCCTTTTTTGACCGCTCGCGTCCCATTGCCCTGACTGCGCGCGAGGCCGAACTCTATGCGCAGGCCGATTCGCTGGAGCTCGGCCAATCTTCCGCCGAAAGCCAGAATCAGAGGCGAGTGGTTTCGCTCGAAAACCTGTTCCTCGACAGCCATCGTTGGAACCTGGGCGGAGATAGCCGCATCAAGGTGCCGCCCATATTGACGCCCTCAATGGTGCAGTGGAGCCACTCAAAAGGGTTTTCGCTCAGCACGAAGCTGTGGGTCGATGCCAAATATCGTGGCGGCAAAACGTTGAGGATGAGGCCCCGGCTGGCCTATAATTTCAAGCTGCGCGAGGTTTTTTGGAAGTTTCCGCTGGAGCTTTTGCTCAATCCGCGCAACAATCTGCGGCTGAGCCTCGAGGTGGGCAACGCCAACCGCACCTACGATTCCGGACAGGCCGACCTGGCCCGCCAGCGCCTCGAAGGCATCACCCAATACGACTCGCTGCTCCATTTATTCGACCAGTTCAATTTCAACTACTACCACAATCTCTATGCCCGCCTTGAGGCGGCCTTTTCCATTGTGCCGGGCCTCGATGTGAGGGTGGGCCTGCATTCCGACATGCGCAGCCTGGTGGGATGGAACGAGGCAGCCAGCCAGAGCGGACTCACGCGGCGGTTTCGCAGCCTGGCGCCGCGCTTTCATGCCGAATGGACTCCGGCCCTTCTCTTCTATCGCGACGAAGGAAGCGTCGTTCCCGTGGGTTCCAGCTATCCCACTTTTTCGGTAGACTACGAATGCGGCATCAAGACAGGCGTGTTCAATCAGAGCTATGAGCGCTTTGAGTTCGACGTCATGAAGCGTTTCAATCTCTATGCCCTGCGTGCCATATTGCTCAGGGCGGGCGCTGGATGGTATACCAACACCAAGGGCACCTACTTTCGCGACTACGAAAACTTTAGCGACAACAACATGCCCTCCAACTGGGACGACGATATGTCGGGCCAGTTTCAGTTGCTCTCTTCCTATTGGTATAATGAGTCGCGCCACTATCTGAGGGCCATGGCCGCCTATGAGAGCCCTTTGCTCTTTCTTTCGCGCCTGGGGCTCACTTCGCGCTATGTGCAGCGCGAGCGACTCTATGTCAACCTGCTCAATGTGGAGCGACTGTCGTGCTATACCGAGCTCGGATATGGCCTCTCAACCCACATGTTCGACATAGGCTTGTTCACCAGTCTCTACAACTTCGGCGGCGTGGGCTTCGGAGTGAAGATAGACCTCCATCTGTTCGACCAGTGGTAGGCCCCGCCTGCCCGAAAAAACTTTTTGTCTCACCATTATCGGCATTATTCACCATGAGCGACGGAAACTACAATCGCAATCTGCTTCCCTATAAAGACTACCAAAGCGGCCTTAGGGCCGGCAAGGCACAAACGCGCACCCGCGCCCTCGAAGCCTTCAGACGACTGATGGACCGCCTGCCCCTCACCGAGGAGCAAAAGCGCGAGGCCATCGATGAATTTCGACAAGGATTGGAGTAGGGTAAAACTGTCGCCGCGATGCTAAAAACTGTCGCCGCGATGCTAAAAACTGTCGCCGCGATGCTAAAAACTGTCGCCGCGATAGTTTAAAATATCTCCGAGCTAATTCAAACTATCTGCACGATGGTTTTTCCGATGGGGGAACTCGCACCGCATGGTGAGCCCGCCATTTCGCAGAAAAGCCACTCTTGCAGAAGAGTGCGTGGTCTAAAACCGTAGAAAGTGTTTGTTTCGCATTAAGAGTGTTTCGCACGCTTTAACAAATGAAAACATCAATTCTTTTGCGCTTCGGGCAATTTCGCGTACATTTGTGACGCAAAACAATAGAGTCCGCTCTGAAATCATTCTACTAACGATAGAAAATAATAAATCTAACACAAAGATAATGAAACGTTTATTCCTTTCGCTCTTAGTAGCCATCTCGCTCCCGTCTGTGGCTCAGACAGCAGACCCCGTGGTAATGACCGTCAACGGCAAGCCCGTGACGCGTTCAGAATTCGAATATGCTTATAACAAAAACCGCAGTGTCGAAGGCGCAGTGGAGCAGAAGTCCGTCGAAGAATACGCCGAAATGTTTCTCAACTACCGTCTGAAGGTAGAGGCTGCGCTCGACGCCCGTCTCGACACGCTTTCGTCGCTCAAGAAGGAGTTCTTGACCTATCGCGACATGCAGCTCATGCCCTTCCTGGTCGACTCTCTCTACGTGGACAGCGTGGCCCGCTCGCTCTATGACGCTTCGGTTGAGCGTCTGGGCGGTCGCGACCTTTTGCGCACGCAGCATATTCTTGTTCGCCTGGACGCTGCTGCCACCGAAGCCCAAAAGCAAGCGGCGCAGCGCAAAGCCGATTCGCTCTACCGGGCCATTATGGGCGGTGCCGACTTCGACAAAACGGCCCGTGAAAGCAGCGACGACACTGGTTCGGCACCGTTTGGCGGCCTGCTCCCATGGATTGGCCCCGGCAGCACCGTGCAGGAGTTTGAAGACGCAGCCTATGCCCTCGAGGTGGGCCAGGTGTCAGAACCGGTGCTTTCGCCATATGGCTACCACATCGTCAAGATGAAAGAGCGCAAGAAGATGGAGCCCTACGAAGTGCTCCGTCCCAGCATAGTCAACGCCCTGAAGCAACAGGGTATTGAAGACGCCTCGGCCCAGGCTCGGCTGAAGAAACTCGTGGCAGCCTCGAACGGCACGAGAAGCTCGGAAGAAATTCTCGACAGCGTGCGCGATGCTCACATAGCTACAGACCTCGAGTTGCGCTACCTCATTCAGGAATATCACGACGGACTGCTACTCTACGAAGTGAGCCAGAACGAAGTGTGGAAGCCATCGGCCAGCGACGAAACCGGGCAGCAGGCCTACTATAAGGCCAATAAGAAAAAATATGCCTGGACTGAGCCGCGCTTTGCAGGCTATGTGGTGCAGGCCAAGAGCGCCCCTCTGCTGAAGGAGGCCACAAAATTCGTCAAGAAACACAAGGGCGAATCCAGTCTCAGCGATGCCGTCAAGGAGCGTTTCAATGCCGATTCCACCACCGTGGTCCTTTCGAAGCCGCTTCTCGTGAAGAAAGGCGAAAACCGCTTTGTAGACCAACATGTGTTTGGCGGGAAAGCGGCCAAGCCCTCGGCCACCTATCCCTTCTTCAATGTGATTGGCAAAAAGCAGAAGCAGCCCAAGTCGCTCGACGACGTGCGCCAGCAGGTGCTCACCGACTATCAGGACATGCTCGAAAAAGAATGGGTTGCCCGCCTGCGTCAAAAATATCCCTACGTAATCAACCGCGACGTGCTCGCCACTATCAATAATCACTAAACCTCGCCCCCATGCGAAAGCTTCTCTTCACACTCTGTGCCCTCGTGGCTCTTGCGGCTCCGGCACAAAAGAAAATCGTCGACAAGGTAATATGGGTTGTCGGCTCAGAGCCCATCCTGCTCTCCGAAGTGGAGGCCATGCGTCTCGACGCCGAGATGCAGGGCATGCCCATTGAGAATCCCTACTGCGTCATTCCCGAACGTCTGGCCATACAGAAGCTCTACATCCACCAGGCTCAGATCGACAGTGTCAACGTGCCCGAATCCAATGTCACGGCCTACGTGGACGATCGCATCGAACGCTTTCTCGCCTACTATGGGTCGGTAGAAAACATGGAGCTGGCCGCTGGAATTCCCATCAAGCAGATGCGCGCCAACTTCCGCAAGACCATTCACGATGAACTCATGGTGCAAGGCGCTCAAAGCAAGCTCACCGAGAGCATCAAGGTTACGCCCGCCGAGGTGCGCGAGTATTTCAGAAACAAGCCCGAAGATAGCATCCCCTTCGTGCCCACGCAGGTCGAAGTGCAGATTCTGACCATTGAGCCTCAGCCCACACGCGAAGAAGTGCAGCGAGTGGAAGACCAGCTGCGCGAAATAGCCCGCAAGGTCAACGCCGGCGAGAGCACATTTGCCTCGCAAGCCCGCATATGGAGCGAGGACGGCAGTGCGCGCAACTATGGCGAACTGGGCTTCAAGGGCAAGGGCGAACTGGTGCCCGAGTTTGCCAATGCGGCGTGGTCGCTCAACAGCCCCAACAAGGTTTCCAAGATTGTGAAAACCGAATATGGTTACCACATCATCCAACTCATTGAGAAGCGAGGCGAGAAACTGAACTGCCGCCACATACTCTTGAAGCCTCGAGTGGAGGAGAAGTCGGTGCAGGCCATGCTTTCGCGCCTCGACTCGATACGCACAGACATTCTCGGAAGCAAGTTCACATTCGAAGAGGCGGTTGAAGCCATATCGGACGACAAGGAAACGCGAAGCAACCGCGGCCTCATGGCCAACGAAGACCCCGAAACGGAGCAGGTGACCTCGCGGTTTGAGATGAAAGCCCTGCCGCAAGACGTGGCCAAGGTGGTCGATACGCTCGAAGTGGGCCAAATTTCTGCCCCCTTCCGCATGATTAACAACACCGGCCATGAAGTGTGTGCCATCGTGAAACTCAAAAATCGCATTGACGGCCACCGTGCCAACATCACCGAAGACTTTCAGATTATGCGCAACGTAGTGATGAACGCCCGTAGTCAGGAGGTGCTTGACAAGTGGATTCGCGAAAAAATAAAGAACACCTACGTGCGCATAGACAAGGACTGGCGCGACTGCAACTTCCACTACGACGGATGGTTGCATTGACGCCATTTTCTGAGTGCTATTCTTTTTTGAGCAGTGTTGCATGAATATTCATAGTCTCGTCATGTATTTCGGTCATTTCCCCTATCGGCGGCTTTTGCTGCTCGTGGCTACTGCCTTGGTGGTTGCGGTTTCGGCCTGTGCCCAGGGTGGGGGGCGGCGTGGCGGCGACGACCGAGTCTATCTGGTTCATGCCGACCGCCTCACCTACGACGAGACGCGCAATCCCGGTGCCCAGTGTCTGGCAGGCCGTGTTCATTTTCGACAGGGCCCCATGCAGCTCCGAAGTGACAGCGCCGTGTTCTATCAGGCCACCAATTCGTTTGAAGCATTTGGCCACGTCCATCTCACACAGGCCGATACGCTCTCGCTCAGGGGCGACTATCTCTTCTACGACGGAGAGTCGAAACTGGCCCAAGTGCGCCGCAACGTCGTGATGCGCCACCGCGAGCAGACGCTCCACACCGACAGCCTCAACTACGACCGAGTGCTCAACACGGGCTACTTCTTTGAAGGAGGAAAGCTTGTGGACGGCGAAAACACCCTGACGAGCGATTATGGCGAATACAACACCGCCACGCGCATGTCGGTCTTCAACTATCGCGTGAAGCTCGAAAACAAGCAGTTCACGCTCACCAGCGACACGCTGCGCTACGACCTGCGCACAAAGTGGGCACACACCACAGGCCCCTCGAACATTAACAGTGGCGAAAGCCGCATCTATACCACCGATGCCTATTATAATACCGACTCCGAGCAGGCCCGGCTGAACCGCGGCTCGCAGCTTTTCAACAAAGGCCGCAAGATGGTGGGCGACAGCCTCGTCTATAACAAGCAGACGGGTTTGATGAAAGCTTTCCGCAACGTGGTCTACGACGACACCGACAACAAAAACCGACTGACGGGCCATTACGGAGAATACAACGAGCAAACGGGCGAAGCCATGGCCACCGACAGCGCCCTGGTGGTCGACTACTCGGGCGCCGATACGCTTTACGTCCATGCCGACACGCTGCGGCTCTACACCTTCAACATTCGCACCGACAGCGCCTACCGCGTGATGCATGCCTACTACCACGTGAGAGCATTCCGGAGCGATGTGCAGGCCGTGAGCGACTCGCTTGTCTACGATTCGGGCCGCGAAATCATGACGCTCTATCGCGACCCCATCGTCTGGAGCGACCAACGCCAGATACTTGGCGAGGAAATCAATGTGTTCTTCAACGACAGCACCATCGACTCCGTCTACGTGGAGCGTCAGGCCCTGCTCGTTGAAAGAGTCGACTCGATTCACTTCAACCAAGTGGGAGCCCATCAGATGATGTCATACTTCGACCATGGCGAAGTCTATCTCAATGTGGCCAGCGGCAACGTTTGTGCCATCAACTTCCCTCTCGAAAAAGACAGCCTCGTGCTCTATCAGAACTACACCGAGACAGCACTGCTCCGCATGACGCTCAAGGACCGCAAGCTCAAACGCCTATGGACACCGTCGGCCAAGAGCCATTTCTATGCGGCCGGCTTGGCTCCGCAAAACCACACGTTCCTCGAAAGCTTCGCCTGGTTCGACTACATACGCCCGCTCTCGAAGGACGACCTCTTTGAGTGGCGGCGAAAGAGGCAGGGCACCGAACTCAAGGCCTCCGTCAGACGAGAGGCCCCCGTGCAGGTGTTGAAACGATAAACGCAATGCCTCCAAACACTTGGCTCGACAGTCAAAACACTTGGCTCGACATTTTGAAATGTCTCCAAGTCAAATTTCCAAACACCAGAAAATCTTTTTCGCTCCTGAGCCCCACAATATAATATTATGGACATCATTCACTTGCTCCCCGACACCGTGGCCAATCAGATTGCCGCCGGCGAGGTCATTCAACGCCCCGCCAGCGTCATTAAGGAACTCGTCGAAAATGCCATCGACGCCGGTGCCACGCTTGTGCAGGTGCTTGTCACCGATGCCGGCAAGTCGTGCATCCAGGTGGTCGACAACGGCAAGGGAATGAGTGCCACCGATGCCCGTCTGGCCTTTGAGCGCCACAGCACCAGCAAGATTTCTAAGGCCGACGACCTTTTTACGCTCCACACCATGGGCTTTCGCGGCGAAGCCCTGGCCTCGATAGCGGCAGTGGCGCAGGTGGAACTGCGCACTCGCATGGAGGGCGACGAAGTAGGCACCTGCATTGTCATCGAAGGCAACAAAGTGAAAGAAGAACGCCCCGTGAGCACACCTGTGGGCGCCAATTTTAGTGTGCGCAACCTCTTTTTCAACGTGCCGGCCCGACGCCGTTTTCTGAAGAGCAACATGACCGAAATGGCCAGCATTCTCTCCGAATTTCAGCGCATGGCTCTGGCCCATCCCTCGGTCGCCTTCAAACTCTTTAAGGACGGCGTCCAAATTCTCGACCTCCCCGAAGCCAATTTCCACCGCCGCATTGTGGCCCTCTTTGGAAAAAGACTTGAGAGCTCGTTGCTGCCCATTGAGGTCGACACGCCGCTCGGGCGCATCAGCGGCTTTGTGGGAACCCCCGACAGCGCGCGCAAAAAAGGAGCGCAGCAATACTTCATCGTCAACCGCCGCTACATGCGCCACGCCTATTTCGCCAAGGCCGTGCAGGCAGCCTACGAGCGCCTTGTGCCCGAAGGAACGCAAGTGCCATTCTTCATCCAGTTCGACGTAGACCCTGCCACCATCGACGTGAACATTCATCCCACAAAGACCGAGATAAAGTTTGAAGACGAGCCCACATTCTGGCAGATACTGCTCGCCGCCGTGCGCGAATCGCTGGGGCGCCACAATGCCGTGCCCTCCATCGATTTCGACACCGAAGGCCGCCCCGACATTCCCCTTTTCAATCAGTCGGGAACCATTCCCGAGCCGCCGCGCATCAACGTAAATCCCAATTACAACCCCTTTGAAAAATCGTCGGCACCACGCACATCGCGTGGCGACGCAGCTTCGTCACACTGGGACAAACTCTACGACGACCTGCTGCGCAATGGCGATGTGTCCAAGCCACAGCCAACCGACGACGTGGCTCCGCTTCTCAACGCAGAGCCCGATGCGGTGCCGGCCACTGCCGCTACCTACATTCAGCTCCAAGGGCGCTACATCGTGGCCGCCGTTCGCTCGGGTCTCATGGTGGTCGATCAAAACCGGGCCCACATCCGCGTGCTCTACGATGCCTATATGCAGCAGATGCAGAGCCATCGCGTTGCATGCCAGGGCCTGCTCTTTCCTCAGACACTGACCGTGGAGCCAGCGCTCCATGCAGTTTTCCAACAAATTGAGCCGCAACTTAGGGCTATTGGCTTCGATGTGGCTCAGGGAAAGCACGTGGGAGAAATCATCCTGCGCGGTGTGCCGTCGGGCACCGAGGGCATCGATCCCGAAAGCCTGCTGCTCACCATGCTCGACGATGCACGCCAGCAAACGGGCGATGCCCACGAAACGATGAACCACATATTGAGCCTCTCGCTGGCCCGGCAGGCAGCCATTCCCGTAGGTCAGGTGCTGTCGGCCGACGAGATGGAAAACCTCATGCGCCAACTCTTTGCACTCTCTACGCCCAACTACACCCCCGACGGCCGGCAGGTCATTGCAATCATCCCCGACGAAAGCATAGAGCGCCACTTCCGCTGACAAACTGCGTTAATAGCGTGCAAAACCGGTGTAGGCAGAAAACATCAGCCCGACATTTCGTAGCAGAAATGTCGGGCTGATGCCGTCAGATAGAAGGATGAAAAAAATGCCTGGCTCAGTGTGTCGGCCGCCTCAGTCGAAGCGAATGGCTCGGGCGGGCTGGATGCGTGTGATGAGGAAACTGGGTCCCACAAGCGCCAGGAATGTGATGAGCAGCGTGCCCACGTTGAGCGCCACCACCCACCAGGCGCTAAGCATCACGGGCACGGCATCGACATAATAGGTGGCAGGGTCGAGGTGGGCAAAGCCAAAATTTTCCTGCGCCCACACCACGCCCAGACCCAGCACATTTCCGATAATCAAGCCGCGTCCGATTATGAGGGCGGCGTAGTATAGGAAAACATGGCGCACTCTGGTATTCGTGGCTCCCAAGGCCTTCAGCACACCAATGGTCGAAGTGCGTTCAAGAATGAGGATGAGCAGTCCGCTCACCATCGTAAATCCTGCTACTGCCACCATCAAAATGAGAATAATCCATACATTGAAGTCGAGCAGCTCGAGCCACTGAAACGTGCCCGATGTGCGCGGATTTTCGCGTACCGACAGGGCTTCGTAGGTGCCCTGCTCGGGCTTCATCTCGCGGGCTATGAGTTGCGTGAGCCGCTGTTGAGTTTGGTCCATGCGGTCGAAGTTGGTCGTAACCACCTCGAGCGAGCTGCATTGGTCGGCTTGCCAGCTATTAAGCTGGGAAACGGTGGCGCTGCTGCCTATGACGAAAAGTTTGTCGAACTGGTTGAGATTTGTTTCGTAGATGGCGGCCACTTCAAAGCGGCGCATTTTTATGGTACTTTCGAAGAAGTAGGCATAGACACGGCTTCCGACCTTGAGGTGCAGGCGCTGTGCCAGATAGCGCGAGAGCACGATTTTGTTGGAGGCCACGGTGTCTTCAAAGGCTGGCCAGTCTCCGTCGGTGAGGGCCGACTTGAGGAATTTCGTGTCGTAGTCGCTGCCAATGCCCTTGAGCTGGATGCCTGCAAAGTCGTCGTTGGTTTTCAAAATGCCCATTTTCTCGCTCGTGCGCTGCACGTGGGCCACTCCTGGTGTGTTTCTCACGGCTTCAACAAAGCTCTTCGGTGCCACGATGGGGTAGTCTTCGGGCGAATTCAGGGAGTTGATGTCGAGAATGTCAATGTGCGAGGCAAATCCCGTAATCTTGTGTTTCACTTCGTGCTGGAAGCCCTTCACCACTGCCACGCTGACAATCATCACCGCCAATCCGATGGCTATGCCTGCCGTGGCAATGCGTATGGCCGGGGCCGAGGCACGCCGTTGCCGGCTGTTCGATTTCTGGCCGAAGAACCTTCGCGCCATGAACAGGGCGAACGATTGTGGCCACCGCGATCCGTAACGGGCGGCGGAAAAGGAAGGAGAAAGTAGAGGGCAGGATGTGAAAATCATGAGCGTGGTTTTGGAGGCGATGTGCTTGGCCGGCTACATTTCCTTGAGCATTACCTGACTGGCTGCAAAGGCGCGCTGCCAGTCTGTGTCGAGCGAAAATGGGGTAATCTCTTCACCGCTTTTCACGTAGGAGAGCGTAGTTTCTTCGTCGGTGTCGTTGAAAAGGGGGCTTTCTTCCGAGGCTTTCATAAAGAGGCGGACAATTGCTTTGCGCTTTGCTGCCTCGGGCTTCTTCTCGTATCGCAACACTTCCTTGAAGAACGACGTGAGAAACTCCGACATGTAGAAGGCTTGATTGTCGAGAAACTCTGCGGTCACCTCGCCTTTGGTTTCGATAGCCTTTGAGCGCAGGTATATGAGGGCAGTGCGCTTAAACTGGGCAATGCGCGTTTGTGTGAAGCTGCTGGTGGGATTGTTCACCACGCGGGTGGCATTGCTCAGCACGTAGTTGTAAACATCTTGTGCATGGCCCGCAGAAAGGCTGAGGGCGAAAATAATGAAGAGAACAAAACGTTTCATATCTTAGTGTGTATTATTTTTTTGTTTTAAGCAGTTTCATGAGTTTTTCGTTGGGGGCCGTGGCGCCGGCCTTTGGCAGCCGTCCCTGTTTCTGGGCCAGTTGTGCCCACGAACGCGGCGCTCCCGAGGTTGTTTGTGGCCTGTTCTGATGCAGGTAGTGGCAGTAGGCGGCTGCCAGCGCGTCGGTAGCATCGAGGTAGGGCAGCATTGATTCTTCGGGTATGCTCAGCATGCGCTGCATCATGCCGGCCACTTGTTCCTTGCTGGCTTGTCCGTTTCCGGTGATGGCCATCTTGATTTTCAGCGGTGCGTATTCATGGATGGGAATGTCGCGACTGATGGCCGCAGCTATGGCCACACCCTGGGCGCGTCCCAGCTTGAGCATGCTCTGCACGTTTTTGCCGAAAAAAGGAGCCTCAATGGCCACCTCGTCGGGCAAGAAGGAGTCGATGATGCCCATCACGCGCTCGTGAATGCGCCCGAGTTTCAGGTAAACATCCTTCACGCGACGCAGGTCTATCACGCCCATGGCCTGCATCTTCACTTGTCTGCCGCTCACGCACAAGACACCATAGCCCAGCACGTTGGTGCCAGGGTCTATGCCAAGGATAATCTTTTCGGCTTCCACGCGAGGAGTCTTTCGGGTCCCTGTGGCCGATGTGGCAGCCGATGTCTGATGCTCTGTCTGCGACATAAATCTGAGGGCGGCGCAGCATAGGATTTTGCTTTCTAAAGGCTGTGAAACAACCTCGGAGGTCGTCAGAAATATCTCCGAGCTATTTTAAAATATCTCCGAGCTATTTTAAACTGTCGCCGCGATTGTTTTTTATGCCTTAGGACTGTTCTTGGCCCATGGCGCAGCCGGTTAGGCTGGGGTGCCGTCTATTTATTTGCAAAAGTAATCTAAAATAGCACTTCTCCGACTTTTTTTTGAGAAACTTTATGATTTGGGGCACAATCTTGAGCTTTTTTAGTATTTCGTGCCGTTGCGGGTACTCAAAAATGGAAAAAACAACGCAAAGTTTTGTCATATTTTTGCTTTCTGCGTATTTTTGCCAAAATAATGCACTCGTGTAACGAATAATCCATTAACGTCATGAAAAAAATACTCCTTCTCATTGTGCTCTTCGCCGCTGGTTTCAGCGCTGCATCGGCACAGGCCGTCATCAAATTCGACAAGACGAGCCACAACTTCGGCACCTTTAAGGAGAGCCAGCCACAGCAGGTGGATTTCAATTTCACCAACACCGGCGACAAGCCTCTCATCATTCAACAAGCCTTCTCTTCGTGTGGCTGCACCGTGCCCAGTTTCACCGATAAGCCCATCGCCCCAGGCGAAAGCGGCAAAGTGACCGTGGTGTTCAATGGCAAGAATAAGTTTCACGGACCTTTTAAGAAGGTAGTCACTGTTCATTCCAACGCCACGAACAAGGTGGTGCGCCTCTACCTCCAGGGTGTGAACGAGGCCGATAAAAAGTAAAGTAAAACCAAACGTAAAAAAAACAGCCACAATGGAAAAACAGAACAATCACCTTGTCATAATGGCTGGTGGCGTGGGTAGCCGTTTTTGGCCCATGAGCAGCGAGCAGCGTCCCAAACAGTTTATCGACATTCTGGGCTGCGGAAAAACACTCATCCAGCTCACTGTGGAGCGTTTCGGCGACCTTGTCCCAAAGAGCAACGTGTGGGTGGTCACCTCGGCAGCCTATGCCGACATTGTGGCCGAACAGCTGCCCGACGTGCCCCGCGAAAACATATTGCTCGAGCCCTGCCGTCGCAACACGGCACCCTGCGTGTGCTATGTCAGCTGGAAAATAAAGAAGCGCAACCCCCGGGCCAACGTCGTAGTGGCTCCGAGCGACCACATCGTCACCGACGAGACCACCTTTCGCAAAACCATCAAAGAAGCCCTGGAGTTCACCTCCGAAACCGACGCCATCGTCACGCTTGGCATGAAGCCCTCGCGCCCCGAAACAGGCTACGGATACATCAAAGCCGACCTCAGCTATCCCTCTTCGCGCAAGCGCAATCTCTATCGCGTCGATTCGTTCAAGGAAAAGCCCTCGCTCGATGTGGCCACCCAATATGTGCAGCAGCCCAACTACCTTTGGAACTCGGGCATCTTCGTCTGGAGCATCCGAACCATAATCAATGCCTTCAGGGTCTATCAGCCTAAAATGTCGCGCGACTTCGAAAAACTCCTTCCCCTCTTCGACACAGAGCAGGAGCAGGAGGCCATCGACAAACTCTATGCCACGTGCGAGAGCATCAGCGTCGATTACGCCATCATGGAGCATGCAGAAGAAATCTTCGTATATCCTGCATCCTTTGGCTGGAGCGATTTGGGCACATGGAGTTCCCTGCTCATGCAGAGCCCTCGCGACGAACACGGCAACGCCGCCATTGGAGCCGACATCAGGCTCTTTGACACCCACAACTGTATTGTCCACACCACAGAAGCCCGACAGGTAGTGGTGCAAGGCCTCGACGGATTCATAGTGGCCGAGCAAGACGGACAATTGCTTATCTGCAAACTTTCTGAGGAGCAACGCATCAAGTTGTTCCATGATTAAAGAAAAACTCGAAGCGTGGTATGCACTCCATCATCGGCAGTTGCCGTGGCGCAACGAGCCGAGTGCCTATCGCGTGTGGCTCTCCGAAATCATCCTTCAGCAAACCCGGGTGGAGCAGGGGCGCAGTTATTATGAGCGCTTCGTAAACCGTTTTCCTAATGTCGAAACCCTTGCCGCCGCCTCCCAGGACGAGGTGATGCAACTGTGGCAAGGGTTGGGATACTATAGCCGGGCGCGCAACCTGCATGCGGCAGCGCAGCAAATAGTTGCCGCAGGCCGCTTTCCCGAAACCTACGACGAAGTGCGCCGCCTGCGCGGGGTGGGCGACTATACGGCGGCAGCCATTTGCTCCATTGCCTATAATCAGCCCTGTGCCGTGGTCGACGGAAACGTATATCGCGTTCTCTCGCGTCTCTTTGCCATTGCCACGCCCATAGATACCACCAGGGGCAAACGCACTTTTGCAAAGCTTGCGCAAGAGCAGCTCGACAAAAAGCGCCCAGGCCTCTACAATCAGGCCATCATGGACTTTGGAGCCATGGTGTGCACACCCCTCTCGCCCCATTGCGGCGAATGTCCGCTCGCGGCCCAGTGCATGGCCCATGCCGCCCACGAAGAAACGAAATATCCGCTCAAGTCGCGCCGCACGGCCGTGGCGACGCGATTTTTCGTTTACGTCTACGTGCGCCGAAACGGCCATGTGCTTTGGCACCGCCGTGCGGGCAACGACATTTGGCGGGGACTCTATGAGCCCTACCTGGCCGAATTTCCCCATCAACCCTCGCCCGGCGAACTCATGGACCTCCCCGTCGTAGGGCAGGCCACCATGTTGCGCACCGTGGCGCTACAGCAAAAACACGTGCTCACCCACCGCCGCCTCTATGCCGACTTCTATGTGGCCGATGTGCCGACAGATTTCAAGGCCCCCGACGGCTACGTCTGGACCGACGAGACCGAACTGGGAAACTACGCCGTGCCGCGCCTGGTTGAGCTGCTGCTCGAAAAAATGTGAACACTCCTTTTCCCCTACACCGTATTTATATAATTATGGCTCGCAAGAAGAAACCACTCCCACTGCTCGAAAAAATTCTCATCACCGATGTCGCAGCCGAAGGCAAGGCCTTGGCACGCGTCGACGACCTCGTTGTCTTTGCACCCTATGTGGTGCCGGGCGATGTGGTCGATCTCCAGGTGCGCCGCAAGAAGCATAGCTATGCCGAGGCCGAAGCCGTTCGCTTTCATGAGCGTTCCCCGTTGCGCGAGGAGCCCTTTTGCCAGCACTTCGGCACATGCGGCGGATGCAAGTGGCAATGTCTGAAATACGAAGAGCAGTTGCGCTACAAACAAAAGCAAGTGGTCGATGCACTGACACGCATCGGAAAAGTGGAGCTCCCCGAGGTGATGCCCATTCTCGGCAGCAGGCACACACGCGCCTACCGCAACAAGCTCGAGTTTGGCTTTTCCAATAAAAAATGGCTTACACTTGAGCAAATTTCCAGCGGAGTTGTATTCGACAACATGAACGCCGTGGGTTTCCACATACCCGGTGCCTTCGACAAGATACTCGACATAGACCACTGCTACCTCATGGACGATGTCAACAACCGCATTCGCAACGACATACGCCAATATGCCTTCGACCACGGCCTCAGCTTTTTCGACCTGCGGGCACAACAGGGGTTGCTGCGCGGCATGATGCTGCGCAATTCGGCCACCGGCGAACTCATGCTGCTCATGCAGTTCCACTGGACGTCGCAGCACGAGCAACAAGAGGCCATGGCACTGATGCAACACCTGAGCGAGAAATTTCCTGAGGTGACCTCGCTGCTCTATGTGAACAACTTGAAAGCCAACGATACGGTGGGCGACCTCGACATTCAAACCTTCGCCGGCACAGACTTCATCTACGAAACCATGGAGGGCCTGCGCTTCAAAGTAGGTCCCAAGAGCTTCTATCAAACCAACACGGAACAGGCCTACGAGCTCTATTCCGTGGCGCGCAAGTTTGCCGCGCTCACGGGCAGCGAGCTTGTCTACGACCTCTACACGGGCACAGGCACCATAGCCAACTTCGTGGCACGACAGGCGCGCGCCGTGGTGGGCATAGAATACGTGCCCGAGGCCATCGAAGATGCGAAAGTAAATGCTGAGCTCAACCAAATTGATAACGCATCGTTCTTCGCCGGCGACATGAAGGACATCCTCACTCGCGAGTTCCTCGAAGAGCATGGCCGCCCCGACGTCATCATCACCGACCCGCCGCGTGCAGGCATGCACAAGGACGTGGTCGATACCATCCTCTTTGCCGCTCCGAAGCGAATCGTCTACGTGAGCTGCAACCCCGCCACCCAGGCCCGCGACCTCCAGTTGCTCAATGCCGACTACAAAGTGGAGGCCGTGCAGCCCGTCGACATGTTTCCCCACACCCACCATGTGGAAAACGTGGTGCTCCTCATCCGTCGCTAAACTGGCTTCTGTGAAAGCCGCAGCCGCCCAGAGAGCCTTTGTCGCCCCAGTGACAAAAACCATCGCGGCAGTCGTCGAAACTGTTGGCCCGACAGTTTAAAATATCTCCGAGCTTGTCGGAAATATCTCCGGGACGCCTTTTTGCCCCTGCGCCCACACTTAAAAAACCTCAAAACAACCTACCGCCTCATGCTACATCGTGTGCACAATCCCTTTCTTCGCCGCCGTTTGCTCCCCTTTGTCGAAACAGGCGACGCAGCCGGTTTGCTCGCGCTGCTCAATGACCTCTCGCGCGACAGCTTTCGCGACGCCGGGGCCCTGCTTGGCGACGACTTGCTGCCCAGCATGAATAACACAGCAGCCTTCCGCCGCTTGTTTCTGGGCCTCGTGCCCACCAATAGCAAAGCCTATCTCGGCACTTTCCTTAAGGGATATACTTCGCTGATACAGAAAGGAGTAGAAACTTTGGATGCAGATTTTCTCAAAGCCTATTTGGACACCTCTCCGTCCGACATCGATTGTCGCAAAACGCTCGAAGCCCTGCTACCCCTGGCTACGAATCCTGCCGACGGCCGCCTCCTGCTCAGACTCTTTGGCCGTGGCAATGCCGAAACCCAGGCTGCAGCCCTTTTGCGCCTTTCCACCCCCCTCGGCTGCTACCTGCTTTTCCAGACATGCAAGCTCATGGAGGCCGACGAGACATTCCTGCATAGGGTGGTGCAGGCCCTTCTCAGAAAAGCCGACAGGCTTTCAATGAATTCAGCAAGTATTATCACCAAATACTTTGACGTTAAAAATATAGGCATTACATTTGCGCTACGATTGGAGCCCTGGCAACACAGCCGGCTCGACGAGTCGTATGAAAGCTTCAAGAAAATCCTTCTCAGCATATAGAATAATCACCATATCAAACCTTACATTTATGAAAACCTATCTTCTCGCACTCCTCATGTTAGGCAGTGCTCTCACCGGCGCCATGGCCCAGAAGGCCGCGCCGCAAAATCAAGGAAAGACCGCGGCAGGGCCTGCTGCCCAGCAAGCCAAATCGTCCGAAAAGCCCGTAAACCAAAAGGGACTGATTAACGTGACGAAGCAGGGCAAGGAGTGGTTTTTCGAAGTGCCCAAGTCGCTGCTCGGGCGCCGCATGCTCACTACCACACGCTTCATTTCGGTGCCCCACGGCGCCAGCTCCTACGGCGGTGAGCAAGTAAACCAGCAAGTGGTCTACTTCGAGAAAGCCTCTAACGGCTCGCTGCTGCTTCGCGTCGACATGTTCGTAAACAGCAGCGACACGCTCGATGCCATCAACAAGGCCGTAG
Organism: uncultured Bacteroidales bacterium; assembly: GCA_902796835.1. Lineage (GTDB taxonomy): Bacteria > Bacteroidota > Bacteroidia > Bacteroidales > Bacteroidaceae > Alloprevotella. Next base: position 129,024 of record CADBQP010000037.1, on the reverse strand, counting down.
TCATCTCAAACGAGGCACCCATCATTGCTTCGTTCCCCATAGATAACGAGGCCGGCCCGAACATAAAAATCAAAGTGGGCGGCTTCTTCACCAGCGCCAGCGCCGCCCTCACCGTGCCGCAGCGCGCACGCCAGCAGTGGGGCCTGCAAAGTCCTTACCCTGGGGGAACATTCATTGACGACATTAAAACATTTCCTACCAACACCGAAGTGCGCGTAACCTACACATTTGCCTGCTCGCCCACGAGCGGCGTGCCTGCCACCTCGACGGGACGCGTCACGATGAAGCTCAACCATTCGTTTGTGCTGCTTCCCGAAAAGCCCATGATGGGACGTCTGTTCGACCCCCGCGTAGGCTATTTCACCCACAACCACGTGGAGTTCAACGACTTCCAGCAGCGTGTGGCCGGCAAGCGCTTCATTGCCCGCTGGCGCCTTGAGCCCAAAGACAGCACCGACATGGAAAAAATGAAGCGCGGCGAGCTAATTGAGCCCAAGAAGCCCATTGTCTACTACATTGACCCCGCAACTCCCAAGCGCTGGCGCAAATATCTCATCGACGGCGTCAACGACTGGCAGGCGGCCTTTGAGCAAGCCGGATGGAAGAACGCTATTCGCGCAGAGGAATGGCCCGACTCCGCCACCGACATGTCGATGGACGATGCCCGCTTCAGTGTGATTCGCTACCTCGCCTCCGACATCGAGAACGCCTATGGCCCCCACGTAAGCGACCCCCGCAGCGGCGAAATCATAGAGAGCCACATCTGCTGGTATCATAATGTGATGAACCTCGTGCACGATTGGTACATGATACAGGCCGGAAGTATTGACGAAGCCGCCCGCAAGATGCGCTTCGACGACGAGCTCATGGGTCAGCTCATTCGTTTCGTCTCCTCCCACGAGGTGGGCCACACGCTCGGACTTCGCCACAACTTCGGCTCATCTTCGACCGTACCAGTGGATAGTTTGCGAAACAAAGCATGGGTCGAAGCCCACGGGCATACGCCTTCAATCATGGACTATGCGCGTTTCAACTACGTGGCCCAGCCAGAAGACAGCATCGGCCAAGCAGGTATATTCCCGCGCATCGGCGACTACGACAAGTGGGCCATAGAGTGGGGCTATCGTCCCATGTTTGGTGCCTACGATGACGTGAGCGACCATTGGGAAATGGAACGCTACATTGGCGACCGCCTGCGCCAGAACCGCCGGCTGTGGTGGGGCGACGGAGAAGCTAAGCGAACCGACCCACGCTGTCAGACCGAAGACCTCGGCGACGACGCTGTGAAAGCCAGCAAGTACGGCATCAAAAACCTAAAGCGCGAAATCAAGCAAATTCCCGCCTGGACATATTCGAGCGGAGACATACACGGGTCGAACTTGCAGGGCGTCTATGAAAACATAATCGGACAGTTTAACCGCTATGTAGGCCATGTGCGCAACCATATCGGCGGCATTCAGCAAGACTACAAGACTCCCGACGAGCAGGGCGCCGTTTATTCCTTCACACCCCGTGCTAAGCAGCTGGCCGCCCTCGATTTTATCGACGAAGAGGTGTTCAACGAGCCCAAGTGGCTCTATGCCGAAGACTATGTGGCCCGCTATGCGAGCAAACCCTCGAACGTGGCTCGCAACATTGGTGTTGCCAATGTTGCTATGCTTGTCAATGAAGCGAAGCTGGCCATGCTGAACAAGGAGCTGCCCGTGAAGGATTATTTGTCGGAACTCACGAAGCGCCTCTTCCGCGACATGGGCACCACCGACGAATATCGTCGCATGCTGCAGGCCACCTATGTGGATCAACTCGTCGAAGTGTATCAGGGTGCGTCGCTCACTGATCCCTATCGTGCCGAGGTACTTCAGACCCTGCGCGAGCTGAAGAAGCGCATGGACGCCCGTGCCGACGATGCCCACCTTGCCAGCCTTGCCGACTACATTCAGACGGCTCTCGACCACAAGTTGTCAAATCAGGGCGGGGGTCAGATGACGATAATGCGCCGATAATTTCTTTTTGCCTCGTGCGCCGATGAAGAGTTTGCGCCATTGTGCCCTTTCGTGGGCCCTGCTGCTATTGTTGCAGCCCGTTGCGTTGAGTGCGGTGCGCCCTGGTGTGGCCGCCGACGTGGCGCGGCTGCAGCGATGGGCAGTGGGTAGCGTGGTGAGTCGCGAGGCTGTGAAGACTTTTGGCGAGGAGCGTTGCTTTGTGGCTTGCGCGATCGACAGCGGGGTGATGCGGCGCATCACGGGCAAATCCTATGTGCCCAATCCGCACATTTCTCCGTCCGACCTGCGCTATCTGAAACTCCTCCACGTCGATGTGAAAGGCCAGGTACGCCTTGGCGAAATGATTTGCAACGCCAGGATTGCCGCCGAGCTCGTAGAGATTTTCAGGGAGCTCTATCGGCAGAATTATCCCATAGAGCGCATGCAGCTCATCGACGACTACGATGCCGACGACGAGCGCTCGATGAGCCATAACAACACTTCGTGTTTTTGCTTCCGCCCTGTGGCCGGCTCTTCCAGGCTTTCACGCCACGCGCTCGGTATGGCGGTCGACATCAACCCGCTCTATAATCCTTATGTGCGCCTTCTCCGGGGCGGAAAGCGCTTTGTGCAGCCCGCCAGCGCCAGGGCCTATTTGAACCGCAAGGCTCATTTTTCCTATAAGCTCACTCGTGGCGACTTGTGTCATCGCCTGTTTACGGAACGTGGCTTTGAGTGGGGTGGTGCGTGGCAGTCGCTCAAAGACTATCAGCACTTTGAAAAATAGTGTCCCCTTTGCCTTTTGAAAGGGCCGCTGCAAGAAACAGCGAACTGCCTGTAAAATGCAGGCAGTTCGCTGTTTCTTTTATGGGTGGCGCGTTTGAGGGCCGCAGCTCAGAAACTCAGGTTAATACCTATGCTGAGGTATTCCTTGAATTGGAGGTAGCTTTGTCCTTCCTTGCGCTTTACGTTGTCGTCAAAGCGAGGGTGGAGAAAAAGTTTGGTGGAGAGCACCTTGTTGATGATAAGGTCGATTGTGTTTTCCCATTCGGCCAGTGTGCTGCTGTAGTCGGTGAAAAGGAAGAAGCGACTGTTCCACTTCACGTTTTTGAAGACGGTCCACTTGAGCGTGGCGTTGATGCTGGCTCCGTAGCTGAAGTTAGAATGGTGGTTTTCTTTCACGCCGAATCGGGTGGCCAGGCTTTTGCGTCCCACGTATTTGTAGTTGGCGGCGAAGGGCGAAAGATTTACTTCGAGTTTGAGGTCGTTCTTTTTGCTTTGGTATTTATACTCCATGCCGACGGAGGGCACACATTCGAAGGGCGACATGAAATCGCTGAGCACGGTGCGGCTGTTGCTGTGGTATCCTCTATAGAATTGGGTCCACGTGATGAGCGAAAAGGTGTAGTACCAATTCTTGGCGGCCTTGTATCCCAGCTTGTTGGTGAGGCGAATGAGGTCGCTGTTGGTCTTGAAATTGTGCACGGTGTCGGAGGGGCTGGTGAGGAATCCGATGCGCATTTCGAGCCGGTTTTCAAAAGAGAGTCCCGACTTGTTGTTGTAGTTGGCTTCGAGGGTGAGGCTGGTTAGGAGCGAATTGTTGCTTTCGCCTCCTTTATACCAGTTGTCGCTGATGTAGTTTTGCATGAACTGCAGGGCGAAGTCGGCATTGAAGTCCCAGAAGTTGGGCTTGTGCACCACGATGTCGATGCCTGGCTCGTCGATTTGCTTGTCGTGAGTTTTCTCATAGACCACTTTGTCGGCGAGTTTCAGGTTGGGCTTTGCCTGTGTCCTGATGTCCTTGCGCAATCCCTGCTTGGCGTCGTCGTCGGTATATTCGTTGTTGGTCACGAGCCAGGGTTGCCTGCTGTAGGTGGTGGCCAGGAAGTGGTCTGAGAAGTTGCGCAAGCGGTTGGCTCGTGCCAGCAGGTTGTGTGTGGACGTTGCGTCGTCGTTGTTTTCGAGGTTGGCCATGGGGCGGTAGCCAATGCTTCCGAGCGTGCGGCGCAGTGTGCCGCGATAGAGGGTGGGCGAGGCGAAGAGGGCGGCATAGTAGGGATTGGCCAGTGTGTCGGATCCCATGTAGCGGTAGTCGGCATATCGGGCCCTGAGTTGAGCCAGCGAGTCGGCATAGCTCGCGGCCACTTTTTGTGCATGGCTCAGTGGGCGCGTCTTCTGTGCGCTGAGCGAGAGCGAGGCGAGCAGCATGATGGCCGCTGTGAGCAGGTGTTTTGATCGACGTGGTGTCATCGTTTTTGCGATTGTTTCGTTTGCGAGAGCGAAGTTACGCCAAAAGCGTGGGCGAGCCAAGGAAAAAGGCGAAAAATGCGCTTGATGTGCTTCTTCGGCCGCTTTGTGGAACAGGGAGTGGCAGTCGCGAAAAAGCCGGCGGGAGCGCCCCGAAACTATTGCGGCAGTTGTTGAAACTATCGCGGCAGTTGTTGAAACTATCGCGGCAGTTGTTGAAACTATCGCGGCGACAGTTTAAAATATCTCCGAGCTTGTTTAAAGTATCTTCGAGCTTGTTGAAAGCCTCCTCGGCTTTGTTTTTTGTCACTGGCCTGCGTGTTCCTAACAAGCGGCTCGCGGGCCGATTGACAGCGCGCTGCCAGTGTTTTTGTGAGAGAGTTTGCAACAAAGGTGGCCGTGGGCTTCGTCGAGTGGCGATTTTTGCTTATTTTTGCGCTGTTTTATTTTCGCGTACGTGCGTGCGCGTAGTTTCAAATATGCTTAAACACCTATAATATGTCTGACACAAAATACATTTTCGTGACTGGCGGCGTGGCTTCGTCGCTTGGCAAGGGAATTATCTCGGCCAGTGTGGGAAAACTGCTGCAGGCTCGCGGCTACAATGTGACCATCCAGAAGTTCGACCCTTACATCAACATCGACCCCGGCACGCTCAATCCCTATGAGCACGGTGAATGCTACGTGACCGACGACGGCAAGGAAACCGACCTTGACCTGGGCCACTATGAGCGCTTTCTGAGCGTAAAAACCACGCAGTTTAACAATTATACCACGGGGCGCATCTATCAGAGCGTGATTGAAAAAGAGCGTCGTGGCGACTACCTGGGCAAGACCATCCAGGTTATTCCCCACATCACCGACGAGATTAAGCGCAGCATGCTCCACCTGGGCAAGAAGTTTGGCTATGATTTCGTCATCACAGAGATTGGCGGCACCGTGGGCGACATTGAGAGCCAGCCTTTCCTCGAGGCCATTCGCCAGCTCAAGTGGGAGCAGGGCGGCAACGCGCTTTGTATTCACCTGACCTACGTGCCTTATCTCAAGGCAGCCGGCGAGCTAAAGACAAAGCCCACGCAACACTCTGTGAAGGAGCTGCAGAGCCTTGGCATTCAGCCCGATTTGCTCGTGTTGCGTGCCGAGAAGGAGCTTAGCGCCGGCCTGCGGCTCAAGGTGGCCAACTTCTGCAACGTGTCGCCCGACGCAGTTTTTCAATGCCTCGACCAGCCCACCATCTACGAGGTTCCACTCCGCATGCAGGAACAGAATCTCGACGCCATCATACTTCGCAAGCTTGGCATGCCCGTGGGCGAGACTCCCGGACTTGGCCCCTGGCGCTCCTTCCTGGAGCGGCGCCACAACGCCAAGGAGGAGGTGCACATTGCCCTTGTGGGAAAATACGACCTGCAGGATGCCTATAAGAGCATACTCGAGTCGCTCTCGCAGGCCGGCACCTACAACGACCTGAAGGTGAAAACGCATTTCGTGAACAGCGAGCGGCTCGACGAAAGCAACGTGCAGGAGAAACTTGCCGGCATGCAGGGCATCGTCATCTGTCCAGGGTTCGGACAGCGCGGCATAGAAGGAAAAATTGTCGCCGCGCAATTTGGCCGCACACACGACATCCCCACGCTCGGCATTTGTCTGGGCATGCAGATGATGGTCATTGAATTTGCGCGCAACGTGCTCGGACTCTCCGATGCCAACAGCACCGAGATGGACTCGACAACGCAAAATAACGTCATCGACCTCATGGAAAGCCAAAAGAACATCACCGAAATGGGCGGCACCATGCGACTGGGCGGCTTTGAATGTGCCCTGCGCGAAGGCAGCCTGGTCCGAAGCATCTATGGCACCGATGTCATTCGCGAGCGCCATCGCCATCGCTACGAGTTCAACAATGCCTTCCGCGAGCGCTACGAGCAGGCCGGCATGCACTGTGTGGGCACCAATCCCTACAGCGACCTGGTCGAGATTGTAGAAGTGCCGAAACATCGCTGGTATGTGGGCACACAATTCCATCCCGAGTATAATAGCACCGTGCTGCATCCGCATCCTCTCTTCATGAACTTCGTCAAGGTGGCCAGCGGAAAATAATAGAACGTCAACCCCCAGAAATATATAACCAACCGTAAATAATGGATAAGAACACAGTAATAGGAATGTTGCTCATCGTGCTCGTCTTGGTGGGCTTCAGTTACTTCAACACCCCAACGCAAGAGCAAATTGCCGCGCAGCACCAGCCAGAGCAGGCCGAAAAACAGAAGGCCGAGTCGTCGCAACCCACTCCCGCCGCTTCCATCGCTGCTGCCTCGCCCGACACGACGGGTCTCTTTGCCCCGGCCATCAGTGGAAAGGGCGAAGTGGTGACGCTCGAGAACGAAAAAATAAAAGTCAACGTCAACACCAAGGGTGGCGCCGTCGAGAGTGTATGGCTCAAGGAGTTCAAAAGCTACGACGACTACAATGCCGGTCGCAATGAGGCACTTTGCCTCTACAACTCTGCCGATGCGAGCACCGACATCGTGCTCGAAACCAAGCATCAAAACCTTCGCCTGGCCGACTATGCCTTCAGTGTGGTTGCAAAGAGCGACTCCACGCTTACCCTGCAGCTAAAGGACGAGAGCGGCCGCGAGATAGCCGTCGATTACGCCCTCGTTCCCAACAACTACCTGCTCAATATGTTCGTGCGCGTTGTCGGCATGCAAAACGACTTCGGTGCTAAGACCAAAAGCCTTGCCATCACGTGGAAAGACCGCGTGCGTCAACAGGAAAAAGGCTTCTACTTCGAAAACATGTACAGCACACTCACCTATAAGCTCAGCGGCGACGACACCGAAAAGCTCAAGGAGCAGGGCAACGACGAGACGAGCGTCACAGGCGGCGTGGATTGGATTGCCTTCAAGAACCAATACTTCAGCAGCCTGCTTATGGCTGCCGGCAGCGCCGACCACGCGAACGCAGGCTTTGAGAACGTAAGCCTGAAGAGCCAGCAAGAAGAAGAGGGTTCCGGATTTCTGAAAAGCTACACGGCCGAGGCCGACGTCGCCTTCGACCCTGCCGGAAAGCAAGCCACAGGTTTCCAATACTACTTCGGACCTAACAACTACCGCCTCCTGCAGTCGATGGACGAACATCGGCTTGCGCAGGCCGACCAAGACCTTGAGGAGCTCGTATACCTGGGCTGGCCCATCGTACGTTGGATAAACCGCTACTTCACCATCTATGTGTTCGACTGGCTTACGCAGATGGGATTGCCTATGGGCGTGGTCCTGCTGCTCATCACCATTCTGCTGCGCATCATCGTTTATGTGCCTTCGAAGAAGAGCTACCTGAGCAGTGCCAAAATGCGCGTGCTGAAACCAAAAGTCGACGAAATTGCCAAGAAATACCCCAAGACGGAAGACGCCATGAAGCGTCAGCAAGAGACCATGGCACTCTATAGCCAATATGGCGTCAGTCCCATGGGCGGCTGCCTGCCCATGCTCGTGCAGATGCCCATCTGGATTGCCATGTTCAACTTCGTGCCAAATGCCATCGAACTTCGTCAGGAGCGCTTCCTCTGGGCCGAAGACTTAAGCACGTATGACAGCCTCTTGAGCTGGCCTGCCGAATTGCCCCTCATAGGTAATCACCTCAGTCTCTTTTGTCTGCTCTTCTGCGTGACCAACGTAATCTACAGTGTGCTCATGATGCGTCAGCAGCGCGACACCATGTCGGGCGAGCAGGCACAGCAAATGAAGATCATGCAGTGGATGATGTTCCTCATGCCCGTGTTCTTCTTCTTCATGTTCAACAAGTATTCGTCAGGTCTGAACTACTATTATTTTATTTCGCTTTTGGCCGGTGCACTGGTGATGTGGTATCTCCGAAAGTCGACCGACGACGCCAAACTCCTGGCGAAGCTTGAGGCAAACTACGAGGCCAACAAGCACAATCCTGCCAAGCGGCAGAGCGGACTGGCTGCCCGCCTGGCTGCCCTGCAGGAACAGCAGGAAGAACTGCGCAAGCGACAGCAGCAACAACGTAACCCCAAGAATAAATAGCCTTTGTTATGAAAACAAAATCGCTTCTACTTTTTCTTATCCTCAGCTTGTCAACACTTATGTCGGCACAACCAACCATAGGACGCAGCTCCATGAAATTCGAGAGCGACATCTTCACCCCCGAGGCCCTTTGGGCCATGGGGCGCATCGGTTCTGCGGTGCAGTCGCCCCAAGGTCATACGCTCTATAACGTCAGCTACTACAACGTGGAGCAGAATAAAAGCCGCAGTGTGCTCTATCTGCTTAGCCACGGAGCCAAGGAGCCCACTTTGCTCACTCAGGATTCGAAGAGCGAGCGCGGAGCCGTGTTCTTTGACGGTGGCCGTCAAATAGCCTTCCTGTGCAGCGAAAGCGGCAAGTCGCAGGTGTGGGCCATGAAGGTCGACGGCACAGGTCGCCGCCAGCTTTCGGACGAGCCCGACGACGTGGCAGAATTCTTGATGGCGCCCGACGAGCGACACATTGTGCTCATCAAGGAAGTGCACACCACGACGTCGATACAAGACAACGACGCCGACCTGCCCAAAGCCACGGGCATGGTTATCAACGACCTGATGTATAAGCATTGGGACACTTACGTAACCGAGATTCCCCATCCGTTTTTGGCAAACTTTGACGGCGAAAAAATTTGTGGCGCCGTCGACATGCTCGAAGGTGAGCCTTATGAATGTCCCATGCTTCCTTTTGGCGGCGTGGAGCAGCTCGCTTTTTCGCCCGACGGCAAGAGTGTGGCCTACACTTGTCGCAAAAAAGTGGGCAAGGCTTATGCCGTGAGCACCGACAGCGACATTTTTCTCTACGACATAGCTACGCGCCAAACGCGCAACCTCTGTAAGTCGGATGCCTTTGTTGCGGCTGCCACCGACGACGTCCGCTCGTTTGAGAACCAAGCTGTAAATGCCTATAAGGCCGACGAGAATATGGGCTACGACCAAAATCCCCAGTTCTCGCCCGATGGTCGCTACGTGGCTTGGCTCAGCATGGAGCGCGACGGATATGAAAGCGACCGCACCCGCCTTTGCCTCTACGAGCTCGCCACGGGCAAGAAAACCTACGTCACCGAAAGCCTCGAAACCGGGGTGAACGAATTTTGTTGGGACACAAAGTCGAAAAACCTCTACTTCACGGCTTGCTGGCACGCCACCACGCAAATCTATCGCACCAGTCTGAAAGGCCAGGTCGAAAAGCTCACCGAGGGCGTGCACGACTACGTGCTACAGGGCCTCGCCGGTAATGGCAAAGCCCTCTTGGCTAAGCGCCACAGCATGAGTCAGGCCGACGAGGTCTATCTCGTAGACTTCGAGGGCAAGGCCACGCAACTCACCTTCGAAAACAAACATTTCTACAACCACATTACGTTTGGCGAAGTGAAGGAGCGCTGGGTGGAGACCGTCGACGGCAAGAAGGAGCAGTGCTGGGTAATTTATCCTCCGCACTTTGATGCTTCGAAAAAGTATCCTACGTTGCTCTATTGCGAGGGTGGTCCGCAGTCGCCCGTCAGTCAGTTTTGGAGCTACCGCTGGAATTTCCAGATGATGGCTGCCGGCGGCTACATAGTCATAGCCCCTAACCGCCGCGGACTGCCTGGTTACGGCATGGAGTGGCTTGAGGAAATCAGTGGCGACTATACGGGGCTCTGCATGAGCGACTATCTTTCGGCCATTGACGACATTTGCCGTGAGCCCTATGTGGACAAAGACCGCCTCGGCGCCGTGGGTGCCAGTTTTGGCGGTTTCAGCGTCTATTGGCTGGCCGGCAACCACAACAAGCGCTTCAAGGCCTTCATTGCCCACGATGGCATCTATAACACCCAGCAGCAATACGTGGAAACCGAAGAGATGTGGTTCCCCAACTGGGACCTTGGCTCTGCTCCTTGGGTTAAGGCTGCCGACGGGCAGATGCAGAAAGCCTATCGCGAGAGTCCCCATCTCTACGTCGACCGTTGGGACACCCCTATACTTTGCATTCACGGCCAGCGCGACTTCCGCATTGAATATACCCAGGCTGAGAGCGCCTTTGCCGCAGCCCGCATGCGCGGACTGCCTGCCCAGATGCTGCTCTTCCCCGACGAAAACCACTGGGTGCTTAAACCACAGAACGGTGTGCTCTGGCAGCGCACCTTCCGCCGATGGCTCGACAAGTGGCTGAAGAATTAGTCATGCCTCAAGGCATCCGAAAATAAACTATCGGCCCAATAGGAAAAACTCTCGCCGCGACAGTTTCCACAACGGCGGCGACAGGAAATAGTGCCTGCCGACTTGTTTTTTTCGCAGCCGACAAATAATTTTCGACAAACACAAATAAAAATATAAACATGTCAACACAAACCACTAAACTTACGCTTCGCGACTCTAAAGCCGCACGTTGGACAGCGCTCGTGCTTCTGGCCAGCGCCATGTTCTTCGGATACATTTTCATGGACGTGCTCTCGCCGCTCAAACACCTGATGCAAGAGCAGCGCGGCTGGGACAGCATGGCATTCGGCAACTTTGCCGGCTCAGAAACGTTCCTCAACGTTTTCGTCTTCTTCCTCATCATTGCCGGAATCATTCTCGACAAAATGGGAGTGCGCTTCACGGCCATCCTCTCGGGCGCAGTGATGCTCTTCGGCGGTTGCATTAACTACTATGCCGTGACCGATGCCTTTGTGGGCAGCGGCGTTGAAAGATTCTTTGACAGCATACTTAATCTTCCCCAGGAATGGTGGAACGTCACGCCGTTCTATGAAGGAATGCCCGCCAGCGCAAAGCTCAGCGCCATTGGCTTCATGCTCTTTGGCTGCGGCGTAGAAATGGCCGGCATCACCGTGAGCCGTGGCATCGTGAAATGGTTCCATGGCAAGGAGATGGCGCTCGCCATGGGCATTGAAATGGCCATCGCCCGCATTGGCGTAGCCGTTGTCATGGTGGGCGCGCCCGTCATAGCCTCGCTTGGCGGCAAGGTGAGTGTGAGCCGTCCCGTCGCCTTCAGCGTGCTGCTCATGCTCATCGGACTCATTTGCTTCATTGTCTATGGTTTTATGGACAAAAAGCTCGAGTCGCAAGAGGGAAATACCGAAGAGAAAGACGACCCCTTCAAGATTTCCGACCTCAAATACATCTTTACGAGCAAAGTCTTTTGGATTGTGGCCTTGCTCTGCGTGCTCTACTACAGTGCCATATTCCCGTTCCAAAAATATGCCGTCAACATGCTTCAATGTAACCTGGGCTATTCGGCCAAGACGGCAGGAATGGTCTTCTCCGTGTTCCCCCTCGGCGCAGCCGCCATTACGCCGTTTCTTGGAAACTTCCTCGACCGTCGCGGAAAGGGAGCTACAATGCTCATTCTCGGAGCCGTTTTGATGATTGTCTGCCATCTGAGCTTCGCCTTCCTCGTTCCCTGGACACAAGATACTTTCCTCACGCTCGCAAGTATCGTATTGCTGGGCATCAGCTTCTCGCTCGTGCCGGCAGCATTGTGGCCCAGCGTGCCTAAGTTGGTCGACAAAAAACTCCTCGGCTCGGCCTATGCCGTAATCTTCTGGATACAAAACATTGGCCTTTATGCCTTCCCCATGATCATTGGCAAAACGCTCACGGCCGTGAACCCCGGAGTGGACGACCCCACGAAGCTCAACTACACCGTGCCGATGTGCATCTTTGCAAGCTTGGGCGTATTGGCCCTCCTGCTCGGGCTCGTGCTGAAGGGCCTTGACATGAAAAACAATTACGGGCTCGAGGCTCCCAACATCACTCCTGCTGCGTCCGAGGCCGACGAGTCTAAAGCCTAAAGACACAGGAGTGCACCTTTGCTCGAACACTAATTTTAAAAGGTGAGACTGAAAAACTTCTTCCGCATAGTGGCAGGCTCTCTGTTGGGAGCCTACCTCTTGCTTTTGCTGTTTCTCAACATTGGGCCCACACAACGCTTTCTCACCGAGCGCGTGGCCCAAACCCTGTCGGCCAAGCTGAACACCAAAGTGGAGCTCAGCGATTTCGAGGTGGGGCTCTTCAACAGAGTAGTGCTGCGCGGACTGAAACTCTACGACCAGCAGGGCCAAACCATGTTGCAGGCCGGCACACTTACTGCAAAGATTGCGCTACGTCCCCTGCTCGGCGGGCAAATCTCGCTGCGCACCGTTTCGCTGCTCGACGCCGATGTGAAGCTCTATCGCGACTCTGCCCAGGCCGATCCCAACTTTCAGTTTGTGGTCGACGCATTTGCTTCCGAAGGCGACGAACCAGCAAAAACCGACCTGCGCATCAATTCCATCATCCTGCGCCGCCTGAACATCTGCTACGACGATCGCCTTGAACCGGCAACACCTGGAACGTTCAATCCGGCACACCTGTGTCTCGAAAACGTCGATGCCAATCTTTCGCTGAAGCGGTGGTTGCCCGACAGTCTGAGCCTGCGTGTGCGTTCCTTGTCGTTTAAGGAACGAAGCGGGCTCAACGTGCAGCAACTGGGGCTGCAAATCGAAGCTAACCGCCGAGGCGCTGTGATGAAAGACTTTTTGCTGAAACTGCCCCACACAACAATTGCGCAACCGCGCCTGGCCCTGACCTATGATGCCGACAGCCTGTTTTCCACGCTTCGCGGCAGCGGAACGTGGCGCAATGTGATAGTAGACCCGCGCGACCTGGCATGTTTCATCCCTGAGTTGAAGCAGATCAGCCACACGCTTGAATTCAACACCGACTTTGACCTCAAGCCGGGCAAGCTGGCTCTACGCAGTCTCTCGCTTAGCGGAAGCAACAACCTGCTTGCCCTCAATGGCAACGCCACTCTGACTTTTCCGGGCGGCAAGCCACTCTCAGTCAGTGCACCTGCGTTGAGTCTGAGCGTCAATGCCCCCGAAGCGCTCAGGGAGGTCGAAACAATCATTGGCGCGAAATTGCCTCAGGAGCTGGCCCAGCTGGGCCATGTAGCCTATCGCGGAGCTGCGACCTACGGCGTCGATGGCGTTAATGCCTTGAAGGGAGTTCTCGAAACTGCAGTGGGAGCACTCACGCTTGACCTTCGTCATGCCGATGGCGGGCTCACCGGCACAGCAAGCTCCGATGGCATAGCGTTGAACAAGCTGCTTGGCACCGAAAGCGACCTTCCTTCGCTTATAGCCTTTAGCGCAAAGGCCGACGTGCGCAATTTGGCAAAGGCCGAGCATGCCGACATTCAGTTGGCCGTACCTAAAATAAATTATGGAGGGCACACCTATTCCCACGTCGCTCTCAGCGGAAAGTGGAACGCAGGCCGTTACGAAATCCAAGCGCGCTCAGCCGATCCGAGTGCCGACTTTGAGCTGCATGCCGCAGGAAAGGCCAAGGGGTGGGTGCCTGCTTCAGTGCAGGGTGGGCTGAAGGTGGCCAACCTTGCCGTAGACCGTTTCTTGAAGGCTTCTCACTTGCGCGACAGTCGCGTTTCGTTCAGTGGAAGGCTGTCTGCCAATACTTTTGAACCCTCGCAGATGACCGCCGACCTTGGTGTGAGCGATTTTCTTTGGAAACGGGGCGATGAGGTTTGCGCCATAGACCACCTGAGCTTGCAAGCGGAGCCTTCGGAGCGCGGCACGCACATGCAGCTCCAATCTTCGTTTCTCGATGCCGGCTTCGACGGACAGTTGTCGCTGCCCAAGTTTCGCCAGGCCCTGATGCAAATTGCCGAACGTGCGATGCCGGGTTTAGAAACCGGCGAGAAGAAACTCGCAAGTCCCCAAGAATGGATGGTTGGGCTGAACTTGAAAGATGCCAAGCCGTTGCAGCAGTTGCTCAATGTGCCATTGTCGCTTCAGGGTCCCCTCACGCTTCATGGAAATCTGCAGTCGGAGGGCGTACACTCGGTGTTGACAGCCCATACTGCCGGCCTGGAGTATGACGGCACGGAGCTGAAAAACCTGCGCCTATATTTTCGCGACGAAAATCGGCAGATGAGTCTTCTTGTTCAAGGCGAAAAAGAACTGTCGGACATGATGCTGAAATTTGCGGCCGACTTGAAGGGTGATGCCGACGCGCTGCGGGTCAACCTCAACTGGACCGACGTAATTAGCGGCAAGTTTCGCGGCGAGCTCGACACCCGCACGCTTTGCCTCGACCGCAATGTGTTTTCCACCGAGCTTTTTCCCTCCGAAATTCTCATAGGAGATTCCATTTGGGACGTGCATCATGGACGCTTCGTTTGGGGTAGTAACCACATGGAGGTCGACAGTTTTAAGCTTTCGCACCTTGGGCAATCCTTGAGCTTGAACGGTGCCTTTGCCTCGCAGCAGGCCAACACGCTTCATGCCCACCTCGAGGACCTGCAGCTGGAATATATTTTCGACCTTCTCGACTTTCATCCCGTAGACTTTGCCGGCCGCGCCACGGGCGACGTCTCGCTGAGTTTTGCCGACGGCGATGCCGATGCTAAAGGCAAGCTCGACGTCAGTCAGTTCAAGATTAACAACGGCCTGCTGGGGCGCCTCAACCTTGACGGCCACTTTGATGCTACCGACGGCAGCCTGAAACTCGCGGCCAGCATTGCCGAAAATGCGCACACCACGCTTGTCAATGGCAACGTGTCGATTGCCAACGACACACTCGACCTTTATATAGAGAGCGACGGAACGCGGCTTGACTTCATGGGCATATATTTCGAAAATTTCCTCGATAATTTCACGGGTCGTGCCTACGGAAAAACGCGTCTCTACGGTCCTTTCGATAATCTCGACCTTGAAGGCGACAACTGGGTGAGCGGAGGGGCGCGCATACTGGCTAATGGTGTGAACTACCGCATAGACACAGCCCATGTGAGCCTTCTTCCAGGCGATATACACATAGAGCAGGCCAGTGTGAGCGATGGCATCAGCGGAAGCGGACTCGGAATGGGACGGATACAGCATACAGGCCTTGGCGACTTCTATTATGGCTTCTACTTCGACATTGGCAGCATGTTGCTCTACGATCGTCCGCAGTCGGCCAACATTCCTTTCGACGCCAAGGCCTATGGTTCGGGCGCCGTGCAGCTCGAGGGACGGCCAAACCGCCTTGAGGCCCTTATATCTGTACAACTCGACTCGCGAACGCGCTTCACCTATGCCATGGATACCCCCGACGACTATAGCCAGCAGGAGCTTCTCACTTTCCAGAAGCGTTCCGATGCCGACACCCTGCTTTTAGCCGCAGAAACGCCCAAGCCCGCAGCGCCCCAAGCCGAGGAAGAAGAAGAGGACGACGAGGGCACCACCGACATCTACCTGAATGTGCTTATCGACATGCAGCCCGATGTGCCAATGCGTCTCATCATGGACGAAAAGTCGGGCGATGACATCACGGCCTACGGCTCAGGAAACATACATGCCACATGGTTCAACAAGGGTGCCTTCAACCTTTATGGCACCTACACACTCTCGCGCGGTATCTACCGCATGAGTGTGCAGGACGTCATACGCAAGGATTTCCATTTCCAGCCTGGCGGCACCGTGGTGTTCAACGGCAAACCCTTCGATGCGCGGCTTGACCTGCAGGCCATATATACGGTAAACTCCGCCTCGCTGAGCGATCTCAGTGTGGCTACCTCGCTGAGCGACAACTCTGTGAAAGTGAACTGTCTGCTCAACTTTGCCGGACATCTGCAGAATCCGCAAGTGCGTTTCGACCTTGATTTGCCCTCGGCCAGCGAGGATGTGAAGCAGATGGTGCGCAGTCTCATCAGCACCGAGGAGGAGATGAACCAACAAATACTCTATTTGCTCGGAGTGGGCCGTTTCTACACCTTCGACTTCGCGCAAGTTCAGCGCGAAGGCCAGACGTCGCAAACGGCATCGGCCATGAATTCGCTGCTTTCCAACACCCTGAGCAGCCAGCTCAACGATATTATTCAGAATGCCGTTGCCTCGTCGAACTGGACAATAGGCACCAATCTCAGCACGGGCAATTACGGATGGCGCGACATGGAGGTGGAAGGAATCTTGAGCGGACGCTTGCTCAACAACCGACTGCTATTCAACGGAAACCTTGGCTACCGCGAACGCATGACGCAAACGACAGGAACAAACTTTGTGGGCGACTTCGACCTGCAATATCTGCTCACACCCAAAGGCACGGTCCGTCTAAAGGCCTACAGCCAGATGAACGACAGGTACTTCACAAAAAATACGCTCACCACACAAGGCATCGGCATCATGGTGCAGCACGATTTTAACTCCTTTGCCGACATTTTTAAGAGCAAGAAACGAAAAGCAAAATCGGCTGCTAAAAACAAATAGTCCCGCTTAAAAGTTTTCTCACCGTGGTGAAAAAGTT
The DNA here is from genome assembly GCA_902796835.1 of uncultured Bacteroidales bacterium. Lineage (GTDB taxonomy): Bacteria > Bacteroidota > Bacteroidia > Bacteroidales > Bacteroidaceae > Alloprevotella. Next base: position 112,491 of record CADBQP010000037.1, on the reverse strand, counting down.
TTTTCACCCCGATGAAAAAGTTTTCCCACCGTGGTGAAAAAGTTTTCCCACCGTGGTGAGAATTTTCATATTTGCGCTTTCGTTCGACGTAAAGCCCTCCTGCGGGCTGCCTAATGCCTTTCTGCCTTTTCAGGCAGCGGGAATGCAAGTACCATTTGCCTTTAAGAAAGGCATATTTCGCCGAGAAATTATCGTAAATCCTAAAAAAAATGCACAAAAAGTTTCTCACATTACAAATAATTGCTACATTTGCAGCCGCAAACGAAGGGAAGCGCCCTCGATTGCGGACATAAGGCTCCTTAGCTCAACTGAATAGAGCATCTGACTACGGATCAGAAGGTTATAGGTTTGAATCCTATAGGAGTCACTCTGGTTTATAAGTTTTTGAGGCTCCTTAGCTCAACTGAATAGAGCATCTGACTACGGATCAGAAGGTTATAGGTTTGAATCCTATAGGAGTCACAAAGAGCCGAAAGGCAGTAGTTCACAATGAATCTACTGCCTTTCTTCGTATTTCTTGTTCAGTTTTTTGGAGGTTGCGTTCTGAACAGCGTAGGTTTCTATTCTTCGGCCTCGTCGTTGGTTGGAGCGGTGGCGGTGCGGCTCACCTTTATCTTGCTTACTCGGCGTGCGTCGCTCTGCAGTATTTCGAACGTGAGTCCGGCAAAGGTGGTGACGGCATGTTGCTTGGGAAATCCGTCGAAGAGGCTCAGCACAAGTCCGGCCAGCGTTTCGGCATCGTCGGCCTGCTCTTCGAAGAGCCCGGTGTCAACTTCCAAAGTCTCGTAGAAGACGGGCAGTGGAGTTCGACCGTCGAATATGAAGACGTTGTCCGACACTTTTACGTAGGGGTTCTTGATAGTTTCGTCGAATTCGTCGTTGATTTCGCCCACAATCTCTTCTATGATGTCTTCCATCGTCACTATGCCCGACATAGTGCCGTATTCGTCGACGACAATGGCTATGTGTACTTTTTCCTTTTGGAATTCGTGGAGCAGGTCGTCAATCATTTTGCTCTCAGGCACGAAGTAGGGCCTGCGCCAGAGCAGTTGCCAGTTATAGTCGTCGGGTTCGTCGAGGTGGCTGAGCAGGTCTTTGATATAAAGTATGCCACCGATGTTGTAGTCGGCATTGATGGTGACCGGAATGCGCGAGTAGCCCTCGTTAAGTATGGTTTCGAGCACCTGCTTATAGGAGGCCGACTGCGCGATTGTCACAACGTCGACGCGCGGAGTCATGATGTCGTCAACGGTCTTGTCGCCAAATTTCAGTATGCTTTTGAGGATGTCTTTTTCGTCGCGTGCGGTGTTTTCCACTTTTGAGGTGATGGCCTTTTCAAGGTAGCTTGTGCTTCGTGCCAGCTCGCTGTCGGTGAGTGTGTTGGTTGTTGCTTTGGCAAAGTGGTCGCGCCCATGGGTGAGGTGGAGCATGGTTGTGAGCAAGCCGCTCATGCTCTTGAGAAAGGCCGATGTGCGGATTACGGCAAGGCGCCATGGCAGAAGAATGCTGAGGAAGACGGCTACGAGTGTGGCTGCTGCAAAGGTGGGGAGGGGAGGGGTGTGGACCATGAGGCAGATGCCGCAGAGCGACATGAGTGCCACGGGGCCGATGATGCTTCGCACAATAAACATTGACTGCCTTAGCTCGCGAGTGTGGGGCAGCAGGCTCATGAGTTTCTTGCTGGCTTCGTCGGTTGAGTTGTCGAGCTGTTCAATGTCGGCTTCGCTCAATACGATGAAGCCTCGCTCGGCAGCTGTAAGCAAGGCAAGCGTAACGAGCGAGACTGTGAAAATGATGACACAAAGGATGAGCATCTTGGTTTAGAATGGTGGTTCGTCGGTTTCGGGCGCGGGGCTTGCAGGCGTGGCTGGTGCCTGGCTGCTGGGTGCACTTTGTGGGCGCGGGGTGAGCATTTCCATGTTGTTGGCCCAGATTTCTACGACGTTGTGTACCTGTCCTTTCTGGTCGGTGTAGCTTCTTGAGCGAATCTCGCCCTCGATGTAGAGTTTGTCGCCTTTGTGCACGTATTTTTCTACGACTTCGGCCAGGCGGCGCCAAAGCAGGATGCGATGCCATTCGGTGCGCTCTGGCACCTGTGTGCCGTTGGGAAGTGTGTAGCCGCGAGTGGTGGTGGCCAGGCTCACGGTGGCCGTGGCGATGCCGTTGTCGATGTATCGTACTTCGGGGTCGCGTCCCACGTTGCCAATGAGTATGACTTTGTTGACTGACATAGTATGTAGATTTGTGTGTGTGGTTTTTATGATTGTTGGTTTGTGTTTATCTCAGTCGGTCGGCCGCACGCACCAGTGCCTCGTCGTGTTTGATGCCGCGTATGGCAAGAATGTCGAACGCAATGGCGGCTACAGGGAGCGCGATGCCCCATTTATAGATGGGCGCAGTGCCTTCGGCTTGCAAAACGGCTGCGGCATAGAGTGCCACGCTGCCAATGAGGAGTGCGTTTGCCAAAATTACGGAGTAGCACTGGCGCACTTGCTGTTTGCGGTTTTTGTAGCCGAAGATTGCCAGGAATGCCATGAGGGTAGCCATGGCTGCGATGAAGATGAGATACCATGTGCCGGGAGCCGTCACTGGTGCGCCGCCCGTCTGGAATGAGAGGGCAGTGAGCGTCATTTCTATATCCTTGCTGCCCTCGAGGCTGAAAGCCATGAGAGGAGTGCAAAACGTGAGTGCTGAGAGCACGGCCGAAATGAGCAGATAGATGGTTTGTTTGCGCTGTATCATGAATTAGATGTCGCTCAGTTTGTTCTTTTCCTTTTCGGGGTTGCGATAATAAATCTTGTCGTTCAAAAATTCCTGGGCTGCGATGAGCGTGGGTTTGGGAAGTCGTTCGTAGTAGCGCGAAATCTCAATTTGCTCGCGGTTTTCGAAGGTTTCTTCGAGCGATTCGTTGGCCGAGCCGAACTCTTTGAGCTTGCGGGTGAGGTCTTCCTTCATTTGTGCGGCTATTTGGTTGGCACGCTTCGAGATGATGACCACGCTTTCGTAGATGTTGTCGGTTCCTTCGCAGAAGTCCATTGCGTTGTGCGTCACGGTGTTGGTGGGCGCATTGCTTTTCTTGTAATCCATGTCTTAGGTATGTTTTTTTGTTTTTGATTTATGCTTTTGTGTCGTCCTCAGTTTTGTTGGTGCGTCCGAGGAATTTTTGTGCGCTGTTGAAGAGCTTTTGTGCTTGTGGCAGGAATGAAGATTCGGGATACTCGTTCGTGAATCCGTAGTACTCTTCCACTGCGTTCTGGTAGCGCTCTTCTTTTTTCTCTTCCACGCTTTGGCGGGCCAGCTCGAACTTGGCCTTCAAAATAAGTATGGCAAATTGTTCGCGCAGCGAAGTATAGGGGTAGTCGAGTATGGCATTCTCGGCCGTAATGATGCAGGCCTCGTAATTGTTGCCGCCCAGCGAGCAATTAATGTAGTAGGGGCCCAGGTCGTAGTAGAGCTTGGCCGTGAGATATTCCTTTTCGACAAGAAGGTCTTGGAGTTCGAATATCTTTTTGTGCACATCGTCGCGATACTGGCTGGTGGGATAGTTTTCGACGAAGCTCTGCAGCAGCGTAACAGCCTCGTAGGTTTTTGTTTGGTCGAGTTTTGGCTCTGGAGCCTGCTCATAATAGGAAAGGGCCTGCACATAGGCAGCTTCTTCCACGTAGATGCCTTTTGGATAGGCCTCACAATATTTTTTCAGGTAGCTCGACGCTGCATCGAAGTCGTGGGCCTTGTAGGCGCTCATGCCAAGCAGAAAGAGCGACTCCTCGCCGTTTTCGGTGCCGCGCATGGGGGCTAAAACCTCGTTGAACAACAGTGTGGCACGGTTGTAGAGTCCTTGTGCATAATACTGCTTAGCCATTTCGTACTTGAGGTCGTAGTTCGCCGATTTCAGCACTTTGTTGTAGCTGTTGCAACTACCAACGAGCAGAATGGCCGACAAGAATAAAAGGGGGCGGAAGTATTTCATTGTATCTCGCATTAATTCGTCTGTTTTTGGGGCTCTGAGCGCTCTCATGGGCGCCTCTGGCCTTTTTTCGTCCGCAAAGATACTATCGGAAGTGCAGTCCTTCCAAATTTTATTGACATTCGGCAACTTTCTTTAAGACTTTTTAATAAATGCGCCCTGTTTAGTTTTAAATTATTGGGCACCGTATGCGCTAAGTGGCGATTTGTGCGTATTTTTGCGTGAGCTACGGGAGGCATCTTCCAATGTCGGAGAGAGCGGCGAGAAGGTAGTGTAAACTGTCGCGGGCATTTTTCGGAGAGTTGGCTCAACTCTTTCATCTTCTGGCCCGATTGTTTCGCGTAGCCGGTAATGTGATTTTAAGACTATGGACTTTAAGCTTCATTCGGACTATTTGCCCACTGGCGACCAGCCGCAGGCTATTGCAGAACTGGCAGACGGAGTGCTCAGCGGTCGCCATGCCCAGACGCTCCTTGGAGTGACGGGCTCGGGAAAGACGTTTACAGTGGCCAACGTGATTGCCAAAGTGGGTAAGCCCACGCTCGTTTTGAGCCACAACAAGACGCTGGCTGCGCAGCTATACAGCGAATTCAAGGCGTTCTTTCCCGAAAATGCCGTGGAGTACTATGTATCATACTACGACTACTATCAGCCCGAGGCCTACATAGCTTCGACCGACACCTACATAGAGAAGGACCTCGCCATCAACGAGGAGATAGACAAACTGCGGCTTGCGGCGACCTCGGCCCTGCTTTCGGGGCGAAAGGATGTGATTGTGGTGAGCAGTGTTTCGTGCATCTATGGCATGGGCAACCCTGCCGCTTTCTATGAGAGCGTCATCGATTTGAAGGTGGGTCGCGAGTGTGTGCTCAATGTGCTGCTTCGACGCCTCGTAGAATCGCTCTACGTGCGCAACGACGTGGCTCCGCGAGCAGGAAACTTCAGGGTGAAGGGCGACACGGTGGAGGTGTTTCTGGCCTATGCCGACGAAGTGCTGCGCATTACGTTATGGGGCGATGAAATCGACAGCATCGAAGAAATTGACGGGCAAACAGGACATCGCATTGCCCGCTTCGAGGAATACAGAATCTATCCTGCCAACTTGTTCCTCACTTCGAAAGAAACACAGGAGGTTGCCATTCGCCAAATCGAGGCAGACCTGGCCGAGCAGGTGGCTCTCTTCGAAGACGAAGGCAAGACGCTTGAGGCCAAGCGCCTAAGGGAGCGTGTGGAATACGACATGGAAATGATTCGCGAGCTGGGCCATTGCAGCGGCATTGAGAATTATAGCCGCTACTTCGACGGGCGCAAAGCCGGAACGCGGCCTTATTGTCTGCTCGACTTCTTTCCTAAGGACGATTTCCTCGTAGTCATCGACGAGAGCCACGTCAGTGTGCCTCAGATACGTGCCATGTATGGCGGCGACCGCTCTCGCAAAGAGTCGCTCGTCAACTATGGCTTTCGCCTGCCCGCGGCGCTCGACAACCGTCCGCTCCGCTTCGAAGAGTTCTGCGATCTGGTTCCACAGGTCATATATATTAGTGCTACACCAGACGACTATGAACTCGCTGAGAGCGAGGGAATTATTACGGAGCAGCTCATACGTCCTACGGGCCTGCTCGACCCGCCCATCGAAGTGCGAGGCACCGATACGCCCGTTGACGACCTCATGGAGGAAATCCGTGTGTGCATAAGCCGCGACGAGCGTGTGCTTGTGACTACGCTTACGAAGCGAATGGCCGAGGAACTTGCAGAATACCTCCTTGACCTTGGCATCAGCACTGCTTATATTCACAGCGATGTTGACACACTTGAGCGTGTCCGCATCATGGAAGATTTGCGTAGTGGCAACTATCAGGTTTTGGTGGGCGTCAATCTTTTGCGCGAGGGTCTTGACCTTCCCGAGGTGGCGCTTGTGGCTATTCTCGATGCCGACAAGGAGGGATTCCTGCGTAGTCGGCGCTCACTCACGCAGACTGCGGGCCGCGCTGCGCGCAACGTGAACGGCCGCGTGATTATGTATGCGCAAACCATTACGCCGTCGATGCGGCAAACCATCGACGAAACCAATCGGCGCCGCGCGCGCCAGCAAGCCTATAATGCCGAGCATGGAATTACGCCCCGCGGTGTAAGCAAGGCTGTTGGCGGCAATGTGTTGGCCTCGAAGGCCGATGAGCGAGCGCGCAGCGTAGGCTATCGGGCCGATGTGGCTTCGCCTGTGGCCCTGGTGGCTGAGGAGACGCTCGCAAGCTATGCAAATCAGCAGATTCCGCTCGACGAGCGCATTGCTAAAGTGGAAAAGGCCATGCGAAAGGCCAGTGAGAGCCTCAACTTTGTGGAGGCCGCGCAGCTGCGCGACATTCTGCTCTCGCTCCGTGCGCAGAAAGAGGCCTAAGTCTGAGCTACTCTGCGAAACGTGCACACTATAATATTATTATATAGGCAATCTGTTCAAGCCATGGCCCCAAAGGTTAATGTGGAAAGCGGCTTTTGGGGACACTATCTAACGGCGCAGATTTTATCGGCCCGACAGAAAAAAATATCTCGGAGATAATTTAAATTAGCTCCGAGATATTTTAAAATAGTGCGGCAGTTGTTTTTCCTATGTGCCGAGTAATTCTTTTGAGCGCGTTGCCCGTTTTCTCTGTTTACTTTTTCGTGTTAAACAGAATGGCGGCCAAAACTCCTGGCACCCATCCGGCGCAAGTGAGCAGGGTGGTGAGTGCAAAGGCTCCGCACCCTTTGTCTATGACTGCAATGGGCGGAAAAATAACAGCTGCCAGAGCGCGTAGGCACGACATGGGGCGAACGTTTAGTGTGGTTGAACTAAATAACAAGTGGGCATTCCACATCACGTGATGGGAGTGCCCACTTGTTGTTTACAGGATGTTGACTGTCGGAGTGGGCTTAGCAGAGTTTGCGTGCACCGTCTCCAATCACTACGTCAATGATGATAGGCTTCTTTCCGTATTTCTTTTCGAATTTCTCAACTACCACTTTCTTGAAGTTGTCGGCCAGTTCGTCGGCTACGAGGTTGATGGTGCATCCACCAAAGCCGCCGCCCATGATGCGGCTGCCGGTAACGCCTTCTTCCTTGGCCACATCGTTGAGGAAGTCGAGCTCTTCGCAGCTCACCTCATATTCTTTCGACAGTCCGTGGTGAGTTTCATACATCATCTGACCTACGGTTTCGTAGTCGTCCTTTTCGAGCGCATCGCATACGGCCAAAACGCGAGCCACCTCGCCAATGACGTAGCGGGCGCGCTTATATTCGTCGGCTGTGATTTCGCTCTTCACCTCCTCGAGCATGTCGTAGTTGGCGTCGCGCAGCGACTTCACTTCGGGGTGCTTCTTTGCAATGACCTCGGCCACGTGTTCGCACTGCAGGCGGCGCTCGTTATAGGGCGAGCCGGCCAATTCGTGCTTCACGCAGCTGTTGACAAGCACGAGCTGGTAGCCTTTGGGATGCCATGGGAAGTAGGCAATTTCGCCGCTGCGGCAGTCCATGCGCATGAGGTGACCGGCCTTGCCGAGGCAGGAGATGGCCTGGTCCATGATGCCGCAGTTCACGCCTATATACTTGTGTTCTGTGCGCTGGCCTACGCGAGCTAATTCCATGCGGTCTATCTTGTTGTCGCCAAACATGTCGTTCAGCGCGAAAGCATAGGTGCTCTCGAGGGCTGCCGAGCTCGACATTCCTGCGCCGAGGGGCACGTCGCCTGCGAAGGCAGTATTGAAACCCTGAACGGGCACTCCGAGCGCCATCATCTCGCGGCAAACGCCGTAAATGTAGCGAGCCCAGCTGGCCTTAGGGCCTTTGTCGTCGTCGAGGCTGAACTGCACGCGATCTTTCAGGTCGATGGAGTAGGCATCGACGTTGCGGGTGCCATTGGGCTTTAGCTCGGCAATCATGCCCTGCTCCACGGCGCCGGGAAATACGTAACCGTTATTATAGTCTGTGTGCTCGCCAATGAGATTGATGCGGCCGGGGCTGGCATATACGCTTCCGGTGGAACCATCGAAATGCTTGATAAAACGACTGCGAACGTCTTCAATTGTAAGTTTCATATAAATTGGGTATTTAAGTGATTTATGATTTGCAAAAGGCATGTAGCAAAAAGCCGGTGCTTCATGCTACATGCCGCTTGCGGATTAGTTTTCTTTTTTCGACACGCGGCTGCCTACAAGCGCGTAGAACAGAATGTAGGCTGCGCAGGCTACAACTACCCAGAAGCTTGTGATGTAGTTAGTAGCGTCGGCCACGGCGCCTTGGATGGCCATCATGACGGCGCAACCAAATACCATGGTCATGAAGATGCCGCTGGCAATGGCAGTGTACTTGCCAAGGCCTTCGACTGCCATGTTGAAGATGGCACCCCACATCACGCTGGTGCACAAGCCCACGAGCAGGAAGGCGAAGATACCTACTGGAATCTCCTGCCATATCACTTCAAGCTTACCCCAGTCCACACCGGGGAAAGAAACGAGTACATCCTGAGGAGCAAACATGCCGAAGAGCACGAGGCAGAGCGTGGCAATAGACACAGTCGTAACCATGGTGCGGCTGCTCACGGCGCTACCGATGGCTGCTCCGGCAAAGCGGCCCACGAGCATCATGAACCAGTAAACGGCAACGAGCAAGCCGGCCGTACCGGCAGAGATGCCGAAGCCGCCAGCTTCCTTACCTGCTACCAAAAATTGGAGGACGTAGTTGGGCACTCCCACTTCGATTCCCATATAGAGGAAGATGGCCAGTGCACCGAGGGCAAAGTGGCGATAGCTGAGGGCGCCCTTGATGAGGCTTACCTGAACGGGAGCCTGCTCGGGCTCTTCGATTTTTGTGAAGAGGATTACGACGAAAGCAATTACGAAGATGGCCAGCGCAATCATGAGGGCGGGAGTAGCATCGGCTATTTTAGCCTTTGTGGCATCGGCAATGAGTGCACCCATGAGGATGTAGCAGCATACGGCTGCCGTGCTGTTGAACACACCGCCTACCTGGATGAGCTGATTGCCCTTGTTGCCGCCGCCGCCGAGCAGGTTGAGCATCGGGTTTACTACGCAGTTAAGAATACACATGGTCAGACCGCTGATGAAAGCGCCGAGCAGATATACACCAAACACGGTGCCAATGTTGCTGCCGTCGCCAGCGTCGATTAGGCCGCTGCACCACTGAATGAGAATGCCCACGATACCTATGACAAGACCGATGAGGGCTGTTTTCTTGTAGCCAAATTTTGAGATGAGCATGCCGGCCGGGATTCCCATCACGAGATAGGCTACGAAGTTGCCGTAGTTTCCAATTTGGGCCAGTACATTGCTGATTTCTCCCTGGTTCTTAATGATGGCTGCCATTGGCGTACACAGGTTTGTGACGAAGGCAATCATTGCAAAGAGCGCAATCATTACGATGATGGCTCCCCATTGTTTTGCTTTTTGTTCCATTAGATTTATGTTTTAGTTAGTTTTTAATTTGTGGCATGTGGTTTTTAACAAACGGAACCGTTTTGCTGCGTTGTTTGACGGCAGCAAAACGGTTCCGTGGAAATTATTTTTCCACTCCGAATTTATAGATTGTCTTTTGGGTGTAGACTTCGCCCGGACGCAGCACGCAGCTCGGGAAATAGGGGTGGTTGGGACTGTCGGGGAAGTGTTGTGCCTCAAAGCAGAGGGCGCTGCGGCGCGGGAAGGTGGCGCCATTTTGTCCCTTGTATCCGTCGGCCCAGTTGTCGCTATAGAATTGCACACCGGGCTCGGTGGTATAAACTTCCATGGTTCGGCCGCTCTGGGGCTCGACTATGCGGGCGGCAAACGAGAGTTCGCCCGGCTCGCGTTTGTTGAGCACAAAACAGTGGTCGTATCCGGCTCCACGACGTGTCTGCTCGTGGTCGGCATCGATGCGTTCGCCCACTACGTGTGGCTCGCGGAAGTCGAAGGGTGTGCCTTCTACTTTAAGTATCTCGCCAGTGGGAATGCTGGTATCGTCGATGGGAATGTAGTGGTCGGCATTGATTTCGCACACCACGTTCATGGCCGATGGCGTTGGGTTGGCAATGCCGGCGAGCGAGAAGAATCCGTGGTGCGTCATGTTCACTATGGTCTTCTTGTTCGTAGTTCCTTTATAATCTATCACGATTTCGTTGTCGTCGGTCAGCGTGAACATCACGTTCATAGTCAGTTCGCCGGGGAAACCTTCCTGATAGTAGGCCGAAACGTAGCGCATGACAACACGCTGTTGGTTGATGCGCTCCGCATCCCACACGCGGGCGTGAAATCCGGTGGGGCCGCCGTGAAGGTGGTTGGGTCCGTTGTTCACGGCCAGGCTATAATCTTTTCCGTTGAGCGTAAAGCGTCCCTTGGCTATACGGTTTCCGTAGCGCCCCACAAGGGTGGAGAGGAACGGCTCGGGCGAGGAGATGCAATCGTCTATGTTGTCGTGTCCCTGAATGACGTTGGCCATGTTGCCATTGCGGTCGGGCACCATAATAGATACGATGCTGCCGCCATAGTTGGTGATGGCGACTTCCATGCCGTTTTGGTTGGTGAGAAAGAAAAGGTCTACTTGCTTTCCGTCAATTACTTTCTGAAAATTTTTCGTGTTGAGTCCGCTGAGCGGCGACTGTACGTTTTCCATGGTTCTTGGGATTGTTTTGTGAAATGTCTCGCAAATATGCAAAGAATTTGTGAAACTTCAAAGCGTTTGCCGATTTTTCTTTGTTTGCGGGCAGTTTATTTTATTGAAGGTGCTTATGTGATGCTCGTCGGAGGAGGGTGCTGATGCTATTGTGCCGATGCTCTGCGCTCTCGGCAGGGAGGTTCGCTCAGGTGGCGCGGTAGTCAAAACTCGCTCCGATGTAGTTTGATTTATTTCGGAGATAATTTTTCCTGTTGAGCCAACTCTTTCTTCGGTTGGCTCAACTGTATTTCCGAGATGCGGATTAACGTGTCTCGTTATTAAAGTTCGTTCTTAAATCTGGGAGATTGTTCTGTAAACTGCCGTCTGAATATTAGGTGTATAAGTTGTTGATAATTATAAGTTTGCCTTTATTTGATGTAGGTAAGCAAAAAGCTCCGCTCGAGCCTATATGTTGAGTATGGCTGAAGCGGAGCAGTATGTGTGGTGCCTCCAGGTTTTTTCTGTCGTGTATATATATTATATAAGGTATTGGGAACTGATGCTTTCGTTGTCCATTACGCGCCTAATAGTTTCGGCCAGTAGGCTGCTGCACGATATTTGCTTCACCTTGTCGCAGGGGCCGAGATAGGGAATGGTGTCGGTAAATACCACTTCTTCGAGTGCGCTTTCCTGGATGCGCTGACTGGCGGGCCCCGACATGATGCAGTGGCTGGCTATGGCTCTGACGCTTCGTGCACCGGCCTCTTTCATGACGTTGGCAGCCATGGTGATGGTGCCGGCGGTGTCGACGATGTCGTCGATGAGTACAACATTCATGTCTTTTACCTCGCCAATGATTTGCATGTTTTCAACCACGTTGGCTCGCTTCCTTGTCTTGTTGCACAACACCAAGGGGCAATCCAAGTGCTTGGCATATGAATTTGCTCGCTTTGAGCCGCCCACGTCGGGCGAGGCGATGCAAAGATTTTCGAGCTCGAGCGACTTGATGTAGGGGTACATGATGGTGGAGGCATACAAGTGGTCGACGGGAATGTCGAAGAATCCCTGTTCCTGGTCGGCGTGAAGGTCGATAGTAATGAGGCGATTGATTCCCGCCACGCTGAGGAGGTCGGCCACGAGTTTGGCTCCTATGCTCACACGGGGCTTGTCTTTCCTGTCTTGTCGGGCCCACCCGAAATAGGGCACCACAGCGTTGATGGTACGTGCCGAGGCGCGTTTTGCAGCATCGATCATGAGCAGCAGTTCCATGAGGTTGTCGGAAGGGGCGAAGGTTGATTGCACAAGGAATACGTCGCGTCCGCGCATGGTCTCCTCGTAGCAAACTTCAAACTCGCCATCTGCAAAATGTGTTATCTGCATCTGTCCTAACTGGCATTGAAGGTGGTTGCAGATTTTTTGGGCTAAGTATTGCGTCTTGGTGCCCGAAAAGATGACAAAGTTGCGATTCATTGTTTCAAGTGGCTTTGAAGTTTATTTTGAACTGTAGTGGCTTTCACTCTTTGAGTTTGTGATTTATCCGGCAGCTTTTCTGATTTTCCGAAAGTGGCCGATGAGCTCCTTGAAGTCTTGTGTGCTGTGCACGTCGAAGCGGTTCCAAATGCTTCCGAAGAGCACGGCGCCACCAAATCCGGCATCGCCGATTCCTTCGATGTCGTCGAGATCAATATTTCCCATGGCCATGACGCGCTTGTCTATAGTCTTTTCGGCAGCATAGCGAGCAATAGTTTCGGGACCGAAGAGCGGTTGCTGCGACGGCTCGCTGTCATTGGCAGGGTTGAAGATTACATAGTCGCACTTTGGCTTGAGGTTTTTCAACTCGTCGATGGTGCGACACGAGCAGGTTACATGTCCTTTATAATTAAGAGGTATTTCGTTTTTGCGTGCCAAGTGTATTCCCCAAAGCGAATACTCGTTTTTCAGATAGTAGTGGTCGTGAACCACAATGCGCTTATATGTTTTCTTTGGAAGCAGCGAGAGCAGGCGCTCGCAGTATATGGGTTCCGAATCGGGCTTTCTCAGGTGTAGAAAGTCAAGCCCTTCGTCGAACAACGCGGTGATGATCGGATGTTCTTCAACGAAGAAGTATGGTGTGCTGACGAGAATAAGTTTCATTGCGTAGTCAAGCTGTACGTGAGCGGGCTTTCTGCCTGGCGATGTGCCGGGAGGAGAAACCACGCCCATCAACTTAAATATTATGTCGTACCCTAAGTTTTGTGCAAAGATATAAAAAAAACTTAAGTAAGCTATAATTTATGTTAATGAGTTTTTAAGAATAAATGTTTTTGGTCCTTTTATATCTTTTTAAGACTTTCTGTCGCCAAGAAGCGCTAAATTTGCGGCTTGTTTATAATATCATACATAATATGTCACCAACCGTAGATATCAGGGAGCTCAACGCTCTCATTGAAAGCCACACCGGATTTGTTGCGGAGCTCACCGATGGCATGGGCCGCACGATTGTGGGACAGAGGCACCTTGTCAATTCGCTTCTCATTGGTCTGCTCAGCGATGGCCACGTATTGCTCGAAGGAGTGCCCGGCCTTGCAAAAACGCTGGCCATAAAGACGCTGGCCTCGCTGGTCGATGCAAAATTCAGTCGCATACAGTTCACGCCCGACCTCTTGCCCGCCGACGTCATAGGTACTCAAGTGTATAGTCAGAAGAGCGAGACGTTTTCGGTGAAGCGCGGCCCCATTTTCGCCAACTTCGTTTTGGCCGACGAAATTAACCGTGCGCCGGCCAAAGTGCAGAGCGCATTGCTTGAGGCTATGCAGGAGCACCAAGTGACCATAGGTGAGGAAACTCTGAAGTTGCCTTCGCCATTCCTTGTGCTGGCTACGCAAAACCCCATTGAGCAGGAAGGCACCTACACATTGCCCGAGGCGCAAGTCGATCGTTTCATGCTGAAGGTGCTCATCAAATATCCTTCGATCGACGAGGAACGTAAGATTATTCGCGACCATCTTGCTCCAGCACAGAACGCTCTCGGAGCTGTGGCTACGACGCAACAGATAGTAGAGGCACGCCAGATAGTGAAGCAAGTTTACGTTGACGAGCGCATCGAGCAGTACATTGCCAATCTTGTCTTTGCCACTCGCGAGCCCGAGCACTATAAGCTTCCCGACATGAGGCAGTACATCCAGTTTGGCGGCTCGCCCCGTGCCAGCATCAACCTGGCACTGGCTGCGCGCACCAATGCTTTCATTAAGCGTCGCGGCTACGTTATTCCGGAAGACGTCCGCGAAGTGGCCTACGACGTGTTGCGTCATCGCATTGGCTTGACCTATGAAGCCGAGGCCGAGAACGTGGACACCGATGCCATCATCACCGAAATTCTGAGCAAGGTTGAAGTGCCTTGACCCATTATCTTTCCGATTAAACAGGAGTCATAAATGAACACCACTGAGCTCTTGAAGCAGGTGCGGCGCGTTGAAATAAAGACAAAGGCGCTATCCAATAATATCTTTGCAGGCGAATATCATTCTGCCTTCAAAGGGCGAGGCATGTCGTTTGCAGAAGTCAGGGAATACCAGATTGGCGACGACGTGCGCGACATCGACTGGAATGTCACGGCGCGCTTTAATCGTCCCCATGTGAAAGTTTTCGAAGAAGAGCGCGAGCTCACGCTGATGCTGCTCATCGACGTGAGCCGTAGCCTCGATTTTGGCACTCAGAAGCGCCGCACTCGCGACCTGGTCGCAGAAATTGCGGCCACGCTCTCGTTCAGTGCGCTTCAAAACAACGACAAGGTGGGAGCCATCTTCTTTAGCGACAAGGTTGAGCTCTTTGTTCCGCCCAAGAAGGGGCGTAAGCACATTCTCTACGTCATTCGCGAGCTCTTGTCGCGACCCTCTCAATCGCGCCCGGCCAATGTTGGCTTGGCGTTGGAGTATCTGATGCAAACTATCTCAAAGCGCTGTATTGCTTTCGTGCTGAGCGACTTCTTTGTGGACGGCGACTACACAAAGCCTCTCTCCATTGCGAGCCGCAAACACGACGTGGTTGCCATCCAGGTCTACGACCGTCGTATGGCCGTGCTGCCCGATGTGGGCTTGCTCAAGGTGGTTGATGCCGAAACGGGACATGAACAATACGTAGACAGCAGCAGCGCCTCGGTGCGGGCCAGCCATTCACAGTGGTGGCGCAACCACCAGCACGAGCTGCGCGAGTGTTTGCGCAAGAGCGGTGTCGATGGCATTAGTGTGGCCACCACCGACGACTACGTGAAGAGCCTGATGATGCTCTTTGCCGGACGTGGCGTGCTGAGATAAACCTAATATTATATATTGTGTTGAAAAGATTATTCATCCTCTCGATAGTTTTTATAGTCAGCCATGTGCTCTCTGCCCAGGTGGTTGTAGAAGAGCGTCTCGACTCGGCCGACATTCTGATTGGCGAGCAAGTGAGGCTCCACACCAAGGTCGTAGCTCCTCGCGGCGCTCAGGTGGTCTATCCTCCCTTGGGCGAGCAATCACAGCTGGTGCAAGGCGTCGAGATTGTCGAGGTAGGCAAGGTCGACACGGCGATTTCGCCCGACGGCGCGCGTTCCACGTTTACTCGCAGCTATGTGCTCACGTCGTTCGACTCGGCACTTTATTCCATTCCGCCGTTCGAAGTGAAAGTTGGCGGAAAGGCGTATGCTTCACCCCACTATCTTGGACTGAAAGTGAGTACCGTGCCTGTCGACACCGTTCATGTGGAAAATTTTGCCGGCCCCCATGGTGTGGTTCCCGCCATATTCCAGTGGTCGCCGCGTCTTTTTTTGTGTGGTGTGCTGCTCTTTGCGCTCACCGTCCTGCTTGTGGGACTTCTCGTGCGGCTCACCGACCGCCGGCCCATAGTGAAGCGCGTGGTGCTGCCGCCCAGAATGTTGCCCCACCAGCTTGCCATCAGCAGCATCGAAGAGATTAAGAAGCGCACGCCCGAGGACGAGAGAGGCAGCAAGGACTATTTTGTGCAGCTCACCGATGTGTTGCGTCAATATATCCACGACCGTTTTGGAATCGAAGCGCGCGAGAAAACCTCGTCCGAGATTATAGAAGCGCTCACGGGCCTTGGCGATGCCACTGCGCTCAGCGAGCTCAGAGATGTGCTCGAGACAGCCGATTTGGTGAAGTTTGCAAAATATGAAGCCTCGATGCAGGAGCGCGACCGCAGTGTGTGGCAGGCCATGAGCTATGTGAACGAAACCAAACAGGAGCCTGCCGAGAAGCCAAAGCCCATAGTTCAGGAAATCACCCTCGACGCCAAGCGACAGAACAGACGGCGCAGGTTGCAGGAGGCACTGGCCGCGCTCACGTTCGTAGCCATAGTCGTGCTGGCTGCCTATCTGGGCGAAGAAATCTACAATAATTTTCTCTAACTCCCCTTCAATCATTTCTTTGTCGTGACTTTTGCTAATCCGTCATACTTTTTCTTACTGCTGGCGCTCATTCCATTCGTCTTGTGGCACTTTTTGTTGAGCAAGCGTCGCACGCCCTCAATAATGATGGCTACCACGAAAAACTATCTGCGACAACCCAAGACACTGCGAGCGGCTCTGGTGGATCTTCCTTTCGTGCTGCGCCTCATAGCCTTTGTCCTCGTAGTCGTGGCTATGGCCCGGCCGCAAACTCACACGGCCCTTAGCGAGCGCGAGACTGAGGGAATAGACATTATGCTGGCCCTCGATGTTTCGACCAGCATGCTCACTCCCGACCTACGCCCCGACCGCATAACGGCAGCCAAGCAAGTGGCAGTGGAGTTTGTGGGCAACCGGCCCAACGACAACATAGGTCTTACGCTCTTTGCCGGCGAAGCCTTCACCCAGTGTCCGCTAACCACGGACCACTCGGCACTGCTTCGTATGTTCCAGTATGTGAACTGCGACCTGCAGCAAGCCGGAATCATTGCTCCTGGAACGGCCATCGGAATGGGAGTGGCCAATGCCGCTGCCCATCTAGAAAAGAGCAAAGCCAAGAGCAAGGTCATCATTCTGCTCACCGATGGCGAAAACAATGCCGGTGAAATTTCGCCACTCATGGCTGCCGACATCGCAAAGAGCATGGGCATTCGCGTATATACCATATCAGTGGGCACGGAGGGCAGTTCGCGCCAGGCAGTGGCCACGCTACCCAACGGCGAAACCTACGAGGCCGACGTGGAGCACCGCAAAGACAGCACATCGTTGCAGCAGATTGCGCAGGCCACGGGAGGCATATTCTACAGAGCCACGAGCAAAAACAAATTGCGCGACATATATAACGACATCGATCAACTCGAGAAAACCAAACTCCGAACCATTAATTACGACCAGCACTACGAGGCCTTTCAGCCCTTTGTGCTGGCGGCCATACTTGCCCTTCTGCTCGAACTGTTGCTCAGGGCTACGTGGCTAAGGCGCATCCCCTGAAAAATATCTCCGAGGTCGTAAAAACTATCGCGGCGACAGTTTAAACTATCGCGGCAGTTGTTTGAAATATCTCCGAGGTCGTAAAAACCACGTTGCCAACACTTTTTAATAGATAGTCAGTCATGTTTCGTTTCGAAAACCCCACATATCTCTATGCGCTGACAGTGGTGCCTTTGTTGCTGCTGCTGTTTGTGTTCTCCATGCTGCGTGCCCGTAGGCGCCTTCGCCGCTTTGCCGATGCCGACATGCTTCCGTCGCTTGCGCCCCTGCGCTCCGAAAAACGCTTGTTTGCAAAGTGGATAATCTCGCTGCTGGCGCTCAGCCTGCTCATTGTGATGTGGGCGCGCCCTCAGTTCGGCCTTGGCGAGCAGTCGAAAACTACTACAGGCATTGAGGCCGTAATTTGCATGGACGTGTCGAATTCCATGGCCGCCACTGATGTGCAGCCAAGCCGTCTGGAACGGGCCAAACTGCTCGTCTCGTCGCTCATCGACCGCATGCAGAACGACAAGGTGGCCCTCAATATCTTTGCAGGCGAAGCCTATCCGCAGGTGCCCATCACCAGCGATTTCGCTTCGGCCAAGATGTGGCTCAATGTGCTCGAACCGGGTTCCGTAACGCTGCAGGGAACCAACATAGGTGCGGCCATCGACCTGGCACAGTCGCAGTTTAGCGACAACAAAAAAGTGGGCAAGGCCATCATCGTCATTACCGATGGTGAAGACCACGAGGAAAATGCCGTCGATGCAGCCGCCAAGGCCGCCAAAAACGGACATAAGATTTATATACTCGGAGTGGGAACAGCGCAAGGTTCGCTCATTCCCACCTCGAACGGCCCGCTGACCGACGAAAGCGGCCAACCCGTAATTTCTAAGCTCAACGAGGAAATGTGTCGCAACATTGCCAAAGCCGGAAACGGCGACTATATCCACGTGGACAACACTAACAATGCCTGGGAGCAGTTGCAGTCGAAACTCGAAACGCTCCAGAAATCTTCGTCTACGACAACCTACACCGCCTACGACGAGCAGTTCCAGGCCTTTGGCTTGCTTGCCATCATCCTGTTGGGCATAGGAATTTTTATGTTCGATGCCAAAAATCCTTTCTTCAAACGCTTTAAGAAACAATGAAACGACTCTTCATACTATCTCTCGCCCTCGTTTTGCTGGCCGCCGCTCAACCGGCAGGGGCTCAGACAAGACTGAACAAACTCTTGCATCAGGGCAACCGGGCCTTTAACAAGCAAGACTATTCGGGCGCCCAGCTCTACTACCTGCAGGCACAAAAGGAAATGCCGGCCAGTAGCCGCACACAGTTTAACCTGGCCAACACCTACCTGGCGCAGAGCAATCCCGACGAAGCGCTGAAACTGTTTGAGCAGGCCGCGAAAAGTGAACCCAACAAGCTCGTACGCTCCATGGCCCACCACAACACGGGCTACATCTACCAAAGTGCAGCCAACCAGAACCCCGACAAGAAGCAGCAACTCCTGCGTCAGGCTATCGATGCCTACAAGCAAGCCCTGCGTCTCGACCCCACGGCCGACGAAACACGCTATAATCTGGCCCTTTGCCAGCGTCAGCTGAAAGACGAAGAGCAAAACCAAAACCAGAAGCAGCAACAACAGCAACAGCAGCAACAACAACAGGAACAAAAGCCGAAAAACCAGCAGCAAAAGTCAAAGCCTGAGCAGCAGCCCCAACAACCTCAGCAAACCGACCCGCAAACCGAAAAACTGCTACGCTTGGCGCGACAGGCTGAACAAAAGGCCAAAGAAAAAATGAACGCCGCGCGGCCACGCTCTCGCTCGAACGGAAAAAATTGGTAGTCAGCCACATCATACACCTGCCCATCTGAAGAATCTACTCACATGCTACAACATATTATATATAAGCTACGAAAAATGAACGCCCCGTTGCTTTTCTGCAAGCCAATGTTTGTGGCTCTCGTGTCAGCGCTGCTTTTTCCCGCATGGCTCTCAGCTCAGACAATGAAGGTTGAGGTGCCCGGTAGCGTCGACGGCGACGGATATTTCTACCTTCGGTTTATCGTCAGCAGCGACGACGCCACAAATTTCACGCCGCCCTCGCTTTCAAACTTCGACGTGCTGGCCGGGCCCAGCACGTCGGTAAGCAACAGCTACCAGTATGTGAACGGCAAAGCCTCGCACAACGCTTCGACCACCTATACCTACGTGCTCAGCCCCAAGAAAACGGGCAAGCTCTCCATCGGAGCTGCAAGTGTGAGGGTGGGGCAGCAAACCATAAGCAGCCGCCCCGTTACTATTACCGTGACCGGTTCGGTGGGAGCCTCGCAAAACGCCCCGAAACGTTCGCGCGAAGAGAAGGAGTCGGAACAGTTGCAAGAGGCGGGCTCAAGCGTGTCGGGCAGAGACCTCTTCGTGGCAGCAACCACCGATAAGGTGCATGTGTATGAGCAGGATGCCGTGTTGCTCACCTATAAACTTTATTCTAAGGTAGTGGTAGGGGTTAGCAACCTTTCGCTGGCCTCTAAGCCCGACTTTGAAGGAATGCTTTCCCTCGAGCTTCCCAATCCCAACCCCGAGACGGCAGTGGAACACCGCGGCGGAGTTTCGTACAGGGTGATGACCGTGTTGCAATACGTGTTGTTTCCTCAAACAACCGGCCGTTTGCGCATTCCTGGCATGACGTTCGATTGTACCATTGTGCAGCGCGCCCGAAACATGTCGCCCCTCGATGCCTTTTTCAACGACGGACATGTTTCGAAAGTGGTGCAGCGCAGTGTGGCCGACCTTTTTCTCGACGTAAAACCGCTCCCTGCGCCCAAACCTGCCGACTTCAGCGGGGCAGTGGGCAATTTCAGCGTGAAGGGCGAACTGCTCACGCCCACTCCTCGCACGAACGATATCATGACCTACCGCATCACCGTTTCGGGCGTTGGAAACATGAAACTCATCAGCCCTCTGCACCTGCAGCTCCCAGAGAGTTTCGACACACAAGACCCGAAGGTGGAGGAAGACGTGACGACCACAGCCTCGGGCTCAAAGGGAACAATAACGTATGACTATACCATCATTCCGCGCGCCACAGGCCGATTTGCTATTGAGGCTGCGCCCTTCATTTATTTCGACCCTGATAAAAAAGAATACGTCGAAATAAAAATTCCGCCCAAGTCTGTATCTGTGGCTCAGGGGTCGGGCAACGGTATCAGCACGTCCGACCTGAACGGGACCAACATGCCGCAGGTGCAGCGCAGCGACGTTTCGCCGATGTCGCACAATCCGTGGCCGATAATGGCCTTGCAGTTGCTGGCTTTGCTCCTTCTTGTTGCACTGCCCAAGATGCTGAAGCGCATGCGCCTTTTGTTTGGCAACAGACTCGACACTGCCTATGCGGCCTCAAGAAAGACACTGCGCGCGATGGGCCGACAGGGTACTAAGAGCGGCGAGGAAGTGGTGCGGCCGCTCATGTCTTATCTTTCGGTGGCTCTCGACGAGCAGGCCGACAAGCTCTCGTTGGCCGAGCAGGCCGACCTTCTCGCCAGCCGCGGCATGCCCGGAGAAGTGGTGGCTCGTTATAAAGACCTCGTGGAGCAGTGTCAGTTTGCAGCCTTCGCCCCGGGCGGAATGTCCGTGCAGTCCGGCAAACTCGTGACCGAGGCCCTCGCCATGCTCGACCTTTTGCACCAAAGTATGGGCCATGTTCAAAAGTCGAACTCAGATACAGAAAAAAACATGTCCAAGATGCTAATCATCCTGTGCCTGTTGTTGTGTGGCAGCGGCCTTGCAGCCCAGAATTTGTCGGCCCCGCTGCGTGCCGACAGCCTGATGATAAAGGGAAACTACCAGCAGGCTGCAGCAGCCTACGAACAAATTATTGCCAAACTGCCCACCTCTCCGTCGTGCTACAACCTTGCGAGCTGCTACATGCAGCAGCATCAATATCCAATGGCCATTCTTTGGTATGAGCGTGCACTTTGGCTAAATCCACGCAACGCCGATGCCCGTCGCTGGCTCCAAGTGTGCCAGCAAAAAGCAGCCTTGACCTATGCGCCTGCGCCCCACATGTTTTTTGTGGTGTGGACCGAGGTGTTGCTCAGCCGTTTCAGCCCCACGTTCTTTGCCTGGGCAGCCGTGGGGTTGCTCCTGCTGGCCATCTTCCTGTGGAAGTTTTTAAGAGCAAAGCCGGTTCGCCGACGAGTTGGCTCAACTCTTTGGATTGTTGGCTCAATGCTTTTGCTGGTTGTTGCCCTCAACGTGCTGGCAGTGGCTTCTTGGACCAAGCGCGGCCGTCGTGCCACGGCCGTGGTGCTTTCCGAAACGCCGCTCCGACCCACTCCGAGCACCTTGCAGGCCTCGAAGGTGAAAGTGCAGCCTGGCGCCACCCTTAAAGTGCTTCAAAGGCAGGAAGAAGACCGTTGGCTTTATGTGGAATTGCCCGACGAGCGTACAAAAGGTTGGGTAGATTCGAAACATGTCGAAGAGGTGGAAAACTTTAACAAGGCTCGGCAATAGCCTCGTGGTTATCTAAATTTGTGTTAACTTCGCGCTCTGAAATGATTTACCCCGAGAATTTTGAACATAAGATAGGCTTCGACGAAATTCGGCAGTGGCTTCGCGGACACTGCCTTTCGTCGTTAGGCACCGACTGGGTAGACAACAAGTTGGCCTTCCGGTCCGACTACAACGCCATCACGTCGGCCCTGGCCCGTGTGGAAGAGTGGAGAAAGTTTGACTATTTGTGCGGAGATGGCTACGAGCCCGATTTCTACGACTTGCGCGAGGCACTGATGCGCGTGCGGCCCGAACGGTCGCACATGGACGAGAGCAACATGCTCAAGCTTCGCCGCTCGCTGCTCACAGTGGCCAGCATCGTGTCGCTCATTCGAAAGCCTCAAGCCGACGATGTCGACACAAAATTAGAGTCGCTGCTCGAGATGTCCGATGGCGTAGCAGATTTCAAGGACCTTGCAGCGCAGATCGACAAAGTGCTCAACGAATATGGCAAGGTGCGCGACACTGCATCGCCCGCCCTGCTGCAAATTCGCCATAACATGGAGACGGCCAGCCGGAGCATAGGCACTTCGCTGCGCGAAATCATTAAGTCGGGCCAGCAAGACGGCTGGATTGAGCGCGACGTGGCGCCTACCATGCGCGACGGCCGTTTGGTAATCCCCGTAGCCCCCGCGGCACGCCGCCGCCTGAAAGGCATCGTGCACGACGAATCGGCCTCAGGGCGCACCGTTTTCGTGGAGCCTGCAGCCGTAGTCGAGGCCAACAACCGAGTGCGCGAGCTCCAGGCATCCGAACAGCGCGAAGTGCTTCGGCTGCTCACCGAACTCACTTCGCTCGTTCGCCCCCGCATACCCGAATTGCTTGATGCCTTCCGTTTTCTGGCCGAAGTCGACTTTCTGCGTGCCGTCAGCGCCTTTTGCGACACCACCGAAGCCGTCGTGCCGCGCATAGTCTCAAGCCGCGCCATCGATTGGCGCGCCGCCCGTCATCCGCTCCTGCAGCGTGCGCTCAAAATGAGAGGCGCAGAAATCGTTCCGCTCGATATTCGCCTCAAGGGTGGCGAGCGGCTGCTCATTATCTCTGGTCCCAATGCCGGTGGCAAATCTGTTTGCCTCAAAACCGTGGGCCTGCTCCAATACATGCTCCAGTGTGGCCTCCCCATACCCGTGGCCGAAAACTCCACCGCAGGCATTTTTGACGGAATCTTTGCCGACATTGGCGACGAGCAGAGTCTCTCCGACGACCTGAGCACCTATTCGGCCCATCTGGTCAACATGAAAGAAATGATGGCCCATGCCACACGCAGCAGCCTACTGCTCATCGACGAGTTCGGCAGCGGCACAGAGCCTCAGATAGGCGCGGCCCTCGCCGAAGCCGTCCTGCTGCGCTTTGTCGAAATTGGTGCCTGGGGAATCGTCACTACCCACTACGAAAATCTGAAGCGAGTGGCCGATGTCCAGCCTGCAGTAGTCAATGGCGCCATGCTCTTTGACCGAGCAGCCATGCAGCCCCTCTTCTGCCTGCAGGTGGGCAACGCCGGAAGCTCTTTCGCCGTGGAAATGGCGCAGCGCGTAGGCCTGCCTGCCGACATCATAGAGACAGCTCAGAAGCTCGTAGGCGAAAACTACATACTTGCCGACCGCTATCTGCAGGACACGCTGCGCGACAAGCTCTTTTGGCAGCGCAAACGTCAGAGCATAGAACGACGCGAAGAGCAACTCGAGCACGTGATGAGCGACTACGAAGGACGGCTGTCGCGACTGAGCAAGGAGCAGCGCGAAGTAATGGCGCGAGCCCGCGGCGAGGCCGAACAACTGGTGAGAAGCGCCAACGCACGTATTGAAAACACCATACGAACTATCAAGGAGTCGCAAGCCGAGGCCGAACGCACCCGAAAAGCCCGCAGCGAGTTGGCACAATGGGAGCGCGAAACGCTGGGCGATGGCGCAAATAGCGAACCAACGCAGATAGATCGCCAAATGGAGCGCATACGTCGTCGGCAAGAAAGGCGCAAGCAGCGTGGAAAAACCGACTCTGCTGCATTGTCGGCCACAGCCACCGGTTCAGCTCCGCAACAAGATGCAGCAGCTGCCGTTCTCGAAAGCGGGCCGCTTACAGTAGGCGATTGGGTGCGCATCAAGGGACAAAACACCGTGGGGCTCATCGAAAGCATCGGCTCCAAAGAATCCCGAGTCCTCGTGGGAATGATGCACACCAACGTGAAGCTGTCGCGCCTTGAGCGAGTGGCACCCCCGCCAGCCGAAGACCGAAGCAAGAAAGCCGCCACGTTTCTTTCGAGAGCCACCCGCGACGCCATGGCAGAGCGACGCCTGCAATTCAAGCCCGAGCTCGACATACGTGGCTACCGCGCCGACGAGGCCATGCGAGAGCTGGCTGCCTTCATGGACGACGCCTTGGCCCTAAACTATCCACGTGTAAGAATTCTCCACGGTACAGGCGGCGGAGTGTTGCGCGAAGTGGTGAGAAAATACGCCGCTTCACTCCCAGGCGTGGCACACGTTCACGACGAGCACGTGCAATTCGGCGGCGCCGGCATCACCGTCATCGAAATGGACTAGGACGTTCAGACAGTCTGCACATTATAATATATTATCAACCCTTTTGAAGATGGAGAAGTTCGAAGTTCACATTCTTGGCTGCGGCAGCGCTTTGCCCACTGCCCACCACATGCCTTCGTCGCAAGTAGTAAATATGCGCGACAAGCTTTTCATGATCGATTGTGGCGAGGCTGCTCAGTTGCAGATGCGACGTTCCAAACTCAAGTTCTCGCGCCTTTCACACATCTTCATTTCCCATCTTCACGGCGACCATTGTTTTGGATTGCCCGGCCTCATTTCTACATTCGACCTGCTTGGGCGCACCGCCGCTCTCCACATATATTCACCTGCCGGCCTCGAGAGTGTGATGCGTCCCTGGCTGAACGTCTTTTGTCGCGGACTTGCATACGACGTGGTGTTTCATGAATTCGACGACAAGGCTTCTCAGCAAATCTATGACGACCGCACGGTTTCGGTAACCACCATTCCTCTGCGCCATCGCATACCTTGTTGTGGCTTTCTTTTCAACGAGAAAGCACCGTTGCCTCATATTCGCCGCGACATGATAGATTTTTTGAAAATTCCCTATCATGCTATCAACGACATCAAGCAAGGAGCCGACTGGACCGACTACGAAGGACGCCTGTGGCCCAACGCGAAACTCGTGTTTCCCCCTGAGCCAGCCCGTCGATACGCCTATTGTTCCGACACGTGCTATTTGCCCGAGCTCTCGGGCCAGCTGCAAGGAGTAGATTTGCTCTACCACGAAGCAACCTTTACGCACGACGACGAAAAGCGTGCCCTCGAAACAGCACACACCACGGCCCTGCAGGCTGCCACCCTTGCGCGAGATGCAGATGTGGGCCAACTGATTATAGGCCACTTTTCGGCGCGCTACGTCTCCGACGGAGTGTTGCTTGACGAGGCTAAAACTGTGTTTCCTCGCACCATCTTGGCCAATGAAAACCTTTGTGTAAAACTTTAGAAAGTCAACGTAATTTTCAATAAACCAATAATTTAATAAAACATCAACAAAAATGTATCAGTGGTTTGAGATAAAATTAAAATATGAGAAGCAGCAGCCCGACGGGTCGGTAAAAAAAGTTGTGGAGCCCTATCTTGTCGATGCGCAGTCGTTCACCGAAGCCGAGCGTCGCATCATCCTCGAAATGAAGAGCTACATCAGCGGCGAGTTCGAGGTTGACGACATTAAAAGAGTGCGCATTGGCGAAATGTTTGAGACAACCGACGAGAGTGCCGACCGTTGGTTTAAATCGAAACTCTCTTTCGTGACGCTCGACGAGAAGAGCGGTAAAGAGAAACGCGTTTCGTTTTTTGCCTACGTGCAGGCAGCCGATCTTCCCGACTCGATAGACCGCCTTCGTGAGGGCATGAAAGGAACGATTGCCGACTATGTTATAGAATCGGTGGCCGAAACGAAGATTGTCGACGTGTTCCATTATGTGGAAATAAGCAAGAAATGACAGCAATAGCCCAGAATTTGCAAAGACTGCGTTCCCAGCTTTTGCCCTCGGTGAAGTTGGTAGCCGTGTCGAAGTTTCACCCCATCCCGGCGCTGATTCAAGCCTACGAAGCTGGCCAGCGCATCTTCGGCGAGAGCCGAGTGCAAGAGCTGCAGCAAAAGGTGGGCGAAATGCCTGCCGATGTAGAGTGGCATTTCATTGGCCACTTGCAGCCTAACAAGGTGAAATACATAGCACCCTACGTTTCCCTGATTCATGCTGTCGACACCCCGAAACTGCTTGCCGAGATCGACAAGCAGGGCAGGCGAGTAGGACGCCGCATACGCTGCCTGCTCCAAGTTCACGTGGCACGCGAAGAAACAAAATTTGGCTTTCTGCCCGATGAGTTGCTGGAATTCATGCGCTCAGGGCAGTGGCGTGAGCATGAGTGGGCTCAAATTAGCGGAATGATGTGCATGGCCACTAATACAGACGACATGCAGCGAGTGAGTGCTGACTTTGAGCAGGCACACAAGCTATTTCTCCAAATCAAGCGCGATTTCTTTGCTGCCGATGAGCACTTCAGGGAATGTTCGTGGGGCATGAGCCACGATTTTGAGGAGGCCATGCAGCATGGGGCCACCCTCGTGCGTATAGGCACCGACATTTTCGGCGAGCGCGAGTATTGAACCAAAAACGATAAAGCCAACCGTAAAAACTGTTGGCTCGATAGAAAAAACTATCTCCGAGATATTTTAAATTACCTCGGAGATAGTTTCAATGACATCCGAGATATTTTTTTGGCCTTTTGCGGTCCAGTTTCCCAATCTGCCTTGCGTCATCTCTTAAATAGGTATTTGACCCAAGCAAAGCGGCGCCGGTGCTCCAGATAGTGCTCGTCGTCTCCATCTTTATAGGCCTCCTGCTCAAAGCTTATGCGAACGTAGGCCTTGTGCAGCGAGCGCTCAATTGCGTAGCGCGCAATGAATTCGATGCCATAGAGAACGTAGAAGCCAACTACGAGCAATTCCTTCTGCTGTAGCCAGTGAACCGTTTCGTGGCGCACGAGCCAGGGCGTAACTGTCACACCCCGACGCACGAGCATGACGTTGAACACCGTAAGCGCGTCGAAGCCGCGAAGAGGGAGATATCTGTTGACTACAATCTTCATTGGAAAAACAATTATCGCTCCAAAATTAAGAAAAACTAAGCTTTTAGGCTTAATAACTCAAAAATTATGGGCTATTTTTGGGCATTTATTTTTTTCTAACTAATTTCGCTGCGAAACATACTCAACTATTTTCTAATACATCTATATGAAAAAAATTAATTTCAGCGCAGGACCCTCTATCCTTCCCCAGGAGGTGATGCAAGCCACCGCAGAAGCTTGCAAAGATTTCAACGGTATTGGACTTTCTCTCATGGAAATGAGCCACCGTTCCAAGGATTGGCAAGCCGTGATGGACGATATTGACAGCCTCTTCAAAGAGGTGCTTGGCGTTCCCCAAGGTTATAGCGTATTATTCCTTGGTGGCGGAGCCAGCATGCAGTTCTGCATGGTGCCCTACAACTTTCTTGAAAAGAAGGCCGCCTATCTGAACACAGGCGTTTGGGCCAAGAAAGCCCTGAAGGAAGCTAAGCTCTTTGGCGAGGTAGTTGAAGTAGCCTCGTCGGCCGATGCCAACTATACCTTCATTCCTAAGGACTATAGCGTGCCTGCCGATGCAGATTATTTCCACATTACCACGAACAACACCATCTACGGCACCGAGATTCGCAAGGACATCGATTCGCCCGTGCCTCTGATTGCCGACATGTCGAGCGATATTTTCTCACGTCCCGTGGATGTGAGCAAGTATGCCATGATATACGGTGGCGCACAAAAGAACCTGGCCATGGCCGGAGTGACATTTGTGGTGGTAAAAGACGAGTTGCTTGGCAAGGTGAGCCGCACCATTCCCACAATGCTCGACTATCGCACACATATCGACAAGGGTTCTATGTTCAACACACCGCCTGTTGTGCCCATCTTCAGTGCCTACAAAACTCTGCAGTGGATTAAGAAGAGCGGTGGAGTAGAAGAAATGGAACGCCGCGCCAAGGCACGCGCCGAGTTGCTCTATGGCGAAATCGATAGCAACAAGTTCTTCCGCGGCACCGCCGTTGAAGAAGACCGTTCGCTCATGAACATCTGCTTCGTCATGAAGGATGAATACAAGGAACTTGAAAAAGACTTCTTCGACTTCGCCACGTCGCGCGGAATGGTAGGCATCAAGGGCCATCGCTCAGTGGGCGGTTTCCGTGCCTCCACCTACAACGCCATGCCGCTCGAGGGAGTTCAGGCTCTCGTCGACACCATGAAAGAGTTCGAGCGCACCCACTAAGCGGCGCTCGCTGCTCCATTCAAAATCGCAAGCAAGTTGGGGCTTAAAGGCATTTACGCTTTCAATTCCCACTCCTCCACCCAATGTGTAAATGCTAAAAACCATTAAGTCCTGCTTGCTTGCTTTTTTATTGGTCAAAACAAAAACACCTCACCATTTCATAAAACACAAATCAATGAAAGTATTAGTAGCTACTGAGAAACCCTTCGCAGCCGTGGCCGTAGAGGGTATTCGCAAAGAGACCGAGGCAGCAGGCAACGAGCTCGTGCTTCTCGAAAAGTATACCGAAAAATCTCAACTGCTTGCAGCCGTAGCCGAAGCCGATGCTCTGATTATTCGCAGCGACAAGGTCGACGCCGAAGTGCTTGAAGCAGGAAAGAACCTCAAGATAGTAGTACGTGCAGGCGCAGGCTTCGACAATGTGGACCTTGCAGCCGCCACGGCCCACGGAGTTGTGGTAGAAAACACGCCTGGTCAGAACTCAAATGCCGTGGCCGAACTCGTTTTTGGCATGCTGGTATTTGGAGTTCGCAACTTTTTCAATGGTAAGGCCGGCACCGAACTCATGGGCAAGCGCCTTGGCATTTTGGCCTTTGGCAACGTGGGGCGTAACGTGGCACGCATCGCCAAAGGCTTTGGCATGGAAGTTTCGGCCTACGACGCTTTCTGCCCGGCCGACGTAATTGAAGCCGCCGGCGTGAAGGCAGCCAAAAATCAGGACGAGCTCTTCGAAACGTGCGACATCGTGTCGCTCCACATCCCCGCCACTCCTGAAACGAAGAAAAGCATTAACTATGCGCTCGTAGGCAAGATGAAGAAGGGCGGCATTGTGGTCAATACGGCTCGCAAGGAAGTGATCGACGAAGAAGGCCTGCTCAAGCTCATGCAGGAACGCGAGGACATAAAGTATCTCACCGACATCATGCCCGACGCTCATGCAGAATTTGCCAAGCTCGAAGGCCGCTATTTTTCCACACCCAAGAAGATGGGTGCCCAGACTCAGGAAGCCAACATCAACGCCGGCATTGCGGCTGCCCGACAGATTACAGCCTTCTTCAAGGAGGGATGCACAAAGTTCCAAGTAAACAAATAAGAAACCTATGGCTATCATAAAACCATTCAAGGGCGTGCGCCCTCCCAAGCAGTTTGTGGAGCTTGTTGAGAGCAGACCCTACGATGTGCTCGACTCTGAAGAAGCACGTGCCGAAGCTGGCGACAACGAGATGTCGCTCTATCACATCATTAAGCCCGAAATAGATTTCGAACCCGGCACGAGCGAATACGATCCCCGAGTTTATGAGCAGGCTGCCCGCAACTTCCAGAAATTCCAGGACAAGGGCTGGCTCGTTCAAGACGAGAAGGAAATGTATTACATATATGCACAGACCATGAACGGCAAGACGCAGTATGGACTCGTAGTCTGTGCCCACACAAGGGACTATCAGACGGGCGTCATCAAGAAGCACGAACTCACTCGCCGTGACAAGGAAGAGGATCGCATGAAGCATGTGCGCGTGAACAACGCAAACATTGAGCCCGTCTTCTTTGCCTATCCCGACAACGCCGTGCTAGATGCCCTCCTCAAGCGTTATGCAGCCTCTGAACCCGAATATGATTTCGTGGCGCCGATCGACGGATTCCGCCATCAGTTCTGGTTGGTATCCGATGAGGCCGACATAGCTACGATCACAGAGGAATTTGCCAAGATGCCCGCGCTCTACATTGCCGATGGCCACCATCGCAGTGCTGCAGCAGCATTGGTGGGAGCCGAAAAGGCTGCCCAGAATCCCAATAATAAGGGTACGGAAGAGTATAATTACTTCATGGCCGTTTGTTTCCAGGCTTCACAGCTCACCATTCTCGATTATAACCGTGTGGTCAAAGACCTGAACGGCTTGAGCGACGATGAGTTTTTGAAGGCCCTTTCCAAAAACTTCGAGGTGGAACTCAAGGGCGAGGAAATCTACAAGCCGGCGAAGCTACACGAGTTTTCGCTCTATTTGAGCGGCAAGTGGTATAGCCTTGTGGCTAAGAAGGGAACCTTCAACCCCAGCGATCCCATCGGTGTGCTCGACGTGGACATCAGCTCACGCCTTATACTCGACGAGATTTTGGGCATTAAAGACCTTCGCAGCGACAAGCGCATCGACTTCGTTGGTGGGCTTCGCGGCCTCGGCGAACTGAAGCGCAGAGTGGACAGTGGCGAAATGAAGATGGCTCTGGCCCTCTATCCGGTGACGATGCAGCAAATCATGGATATTGCCGACAGCGGAAACATTATGCCGCCCAAGGCCACGTGGTTTGAGCCCAAACTGCGTAGCGGCCTGGTTATCCACAAACTCTCGTAAAAAGGCTTTTAAGCAAAGCATTTCGTAAGTTTGGCAACGGTGATAGAAATATTTGCCGTTGCCTTTTTTATGCATGGAGCGTCACTGTGAAATTTGGGAAGCAATGTGCACAAAAAAAAGTTCGGAACCTGTAGAAAATAGTTCCGAACTTTTTCAAACTGTCGCCGCGATAGTTTTCTTAACTGCCGCGATAGTTTTATGGGTTGAGCCGATGCTATCCGCCAAAGTCGTCGAAGCGAATCATCTCGGGCTCCACGCCTAGAGAGTCGAGCATGCCGATTACAGCCTTCGACATGGGGCCGGGCCCACACATGTAGTATTCAATATCTTCGGGCGCATCGTGGTCCTTCAAATAGGTTTCGTACATCACCTGATGCACAAAGCCCGGCGTATAGGCCACCCCCTGTTCGTCGGCTACGGGATCGGGACGGTCGAGGGCCAGATGGAACTTGAAGTTGGGGTATTCCTTTTCGAGGGCGAGGAAATCCTTCAAATAGAATACTTCGGAGAGCGAACGGGCGCCGTAAAAGTAGCTCATTTTCCTGTCGGTGGTGTGAAGCGTCTTTGTCATGTGCATGATTTGTGCGCGCAGCGGAGCCATTCCTGCGCCTCCGCCAACCCATATCATTTCGCGCTTGCTGTCGAAATTGGGCGCAAATTCTCCGAAGGGGCCCGACATGAGCACTTTGTCGCCAGGCTTGAGCGAGAAAATGTAGGAAGATGCTATGCCCGGCATGACGTCCATAAATCCGCCGCCTTGCTCTTTTGGCTTAAAGGGAGGCGTGGCAATTCTCACGGTGAGCATAAAGCGGTCGCCCTCGGCAGGATAGTTTGCCATGGAGTAGGCGCGGATGGTTGGCTCGGTGTTTTCACACTTCAGGCCGAAGAGACCGAATTTCTCCCAGGCACCGATGTAGTTACCAAGGCTCGCTTTGTCAATGTCCTTGTCGTAATCCATTTTATAGGCCGGAATGCGAATTTGGGCGTATGATCCAGGCACGAAGTCCATGTGCTCGCCTGCAGGAAGCTGCACAATAAATTCTTTGATAAAGCTTGCCACCAGGTTGTTTGAGATTACGGTGCATTCATACTCTTTGATGCCCATAATGCTTTCGGGAACAGCCACTTTCATGTCGCCTTTCACTTTGCACTGGCATCCCAGGCGCCAGTGTTCCTTTATCTGTTTGCGCGTAAAGTGAGGCTTTTCTACGTCGAGTATTTCGCCGCCGCCTTCGAGCACTTGTAGTTTACATTGTCCGCAGCTTCCTTTTCCGCCGCAGGCCGATGGCAGGTGCACACCGGCGTCGTTGAGCGTGGTGAGAAGGCTGCTGCCCTGTGGAACGTCGAGCGTTTGTTTACCATTGTTGATGTCGATGCTGACATTGCCACTTGGCGTGAGATAGTTCTTGGCTACGAGCAACATCACTACCAGAGCCAAAATGACAACAAGGAATATGCCGATGCTATAGAGTATAAAGTTTATATCCATCTTGCTATAATCTATTTAAAGTGAGAGACCAGAGAAACACATGAAGGCCATGGCCATCAGACCTACGGTGATGAAGGTGATGCCAAGCCCTTGGAGCGATTTAGGTACGACCGAGTAGGCCATCTTTTCGCGAATGGCAGCCAGAGCGACGATGGCAAGCAGCCAACCTATGCCACTGCCAAGCGCATATATGAAGGCATCGCCTACAGAGCCGATGGCCTGCGAACTGGTGGCGGGGTCCATCGAAATGCGCTGTTGCATAAATAGGCTTCCTCCCATGATGGCGCAGTTCACGGCAATGAGGGGCAAGAATATGCCCAAGGCATTATAGAGTGACGGCGAGAAGCGTTCTACAACCATCTCGACTAACTGCACGATGCCGGCGATAACGGCAATGAAGAGGATGAATGAAAGATAGGTCAGGTCTATTCCAAAAATTCCATCGGCAGCGAGCACTTTTGTCTGCAGAAGATAGTTCACTGGAAGGGTTACCAGCAACACAAACGTTACGGCAACGCCGAGGCCAAAGGATGTCTTCACGTTTTTCGACACGGCAAGATATGAGCACATGCCAAGAAACGAGGCGAATATCATGTTGTCCACAAATATCGAGCGGACGAAAAGACTGAATGCGTGTTCCATATTAAATATCTTTGTATGAGGAGGTGCAACAGTAGATTATTCTTTCACTAAAGCCCTGTGAGCCCAAACCACACAGCCAAGTATTATCATGGCCATGGCGGGCATGGTCATCATGCCGTTGTCCATGTAGCCGGCATCGTAGCAAAATTGTGGAATGATGCGGATGTTGAGCAACGTTCCGCTTCCAAAAAGTTCGCGGACGGCACCTACTACAACCAATATCCATGCGTAGCCTAAACCGCTGCCCACGCCGTCGAGAAAGCTGGGCCAGGGTTCGTTGCTCATGGCAAAGGCTTCGAGACGTCCCATGAGGATGCAGTTTGTAATGATGAGGCCGACGTATACGCTCAGCTCAACGCTTACGTCATAGGCAAAGGCCTTGAGCACCATGCTCACTATCGTTACGAGAGCTGCCACGACTACAAGCTGTATGATAATTCTTATTCGATTGGGAATGGTTTTGCGAAGCAGCGAAATGATGACATTGCTAAATGCCGTGATTACCGTTACGCTGAGCCCCATTACGATGGACGGCTCCAGCTTTGAGGTGACTGCCAAAGCCGAGCAAATGCCGAGCACCTGCACAAGGATGGGGTTGTTAAGGTTTAGCGGTTCGAGAAAAACCTTTTGATTATCTTTTGAAAACAAGCTTGACATATTTGTTGTTGTTTTATTTTCTTTTTATTCGTTTTCTGTATCCTCGAATGTGGAGGCAGTGCTTTTTGCAAGGCGTGCCTTATAGAGGTTCAGGTAGTCCTGAATCATTTGGTCAACGCCGTTGCTCGTGAGTGTGGCACCGCTAATTCCGTCGCACTGTGTCTGCGGGTCTTTCACCTGTCCTGATTTCACTACGCGCAGCACGGCCGTTCCGGTCTCGTCGTAAGCGGTTTTTCCCTCGAATTGTTTTTGAAAGGGTGCCTCTTTAATGAGTGAGCCCAAGCCGGCTGTTTCGCTTTCGTGGCTGAAATATGTGCCGTGCACTGTTTTCCCGTCGGCTTTGAGCGCCACGTAGCCCCAAATAGTGCCCCATAGTCCTTTTCCCACCATGGGAATGACATAGAGACTTTGACTGTCTACCTGACAAACGTAGAAGGGAAGATTGTCGGCGCCGATTTCTTTACGCGAAACAGCGAATCCGTCTTTGTCTTTGTCGGCTCCAGCCTTCAGGATATCGCCTTTGTCGTTAACTATCTCGTCGGCCTGGATGTACTTCAGGTATGTGCTTTCGATGTCTGCGTCGGCAATGTTTGAAACGTCTATGAGCGAGGCCAGGATTTGGCGTTTGGTGTCAATGCGCTCGTTGGCTTCGCTTCGTTCCTTGAGTGCGCTCGAAACAAAGGCTAGGAGGAAAGCCACGATCACCACTGTTATTGCTGCATATACAATGGTGTATGTATTGCTGTTGGTATTGAATTTCATTGTCGTTGATTTTTTATTTCTTAGCGCGTTTGGCTCGTTTGTTAATGTTGCTCTGAACGAAACAATAGTCGATGGCCGGGGCAAAGGTGTTCATGAAAAGAATGGCGAGCATCATTCCCTCGGGATAACCTGGGTTGAGCACTCGAATGATGATGGCGAGTATTCCTATGAGTGCGCCATATATGAATTTTCCGGGCTCTGTGCGGGCGCTGGTGACGGGGTCGGTGGCCATGAATACGGCTCCGAAACAGAATCCACCCAGGACGAGGTGGTCGTACCAGGGCATCTGTGCGATTGTCGTGTCGGGTCCGAGGATGTTGAACAAGCCTGCGGTGACGGCACCGCCAACGAAAACGCTGAGCATGGTTTTCCATGAGGCTATGCCCGTGATGAGCAGCAGAAGTGCTCCTAATGCGATGGCTATGACGCTTGTCTCGCCGATGCTGCCGGGAATTGTTCCGAGGGCATACTGATAGAAGTCGTAGTTCATGGTGTTTCCTGCTGCGGCTTCGCCCAGCGGGGTAGCCATCGTGAGCGTGTCGGGCAGGTTGTTGCCCAGTCCGAAAATGCTGTCTTTGGCGAGCCATACTTTGTCGCCCGACATTTTTGCCGGATAGGCGAAGAAGAGGAAGGCACGGGCCACGAGCGCGGGATTGAAGATGTTGCGGCCTGTTCCGCCAAACACTTCTTTGGCAAATATCACGCTGAAGGCTACGGCAAGGGCCAGCATCCACAACGGGCATCCCACGGGAATAATCATGGGGATGAGCAGGCCGGTTACGAGGTAGCCTTCTTGTATTTCTTCGTGCTTTATCTGTGCCGAGACGAACTCGATGCCGAGTCCTACGGCGTAGCTGACGATGATTTTTGGCAACATCGCCATAAAGCCATAGAAGAACATGGTGAGCCATGAGGCTTGGACGCCGGCAGCCGTGTAGTTTTGATAGCCGATGTTGTACATGCCGAAGAGCAGGGCGGGCATCAGGGCGATGACTACGAACGACATGATACGCTTCGAGTCGATGGCATCGTGGATGCTCACTCCGCTTTTTGAAGTCTGCGAGGGTACGAAAAGAAATGTTTCGAATCCTTCGAACACTGAGCGCAGGGCATGCAGTTTCCCGCCTTCGTTAAAATGCGGGCGTATCTTTTCTATGTAATCGTATAGCATTTCTGTGTTTTCTTTTTTGATGTGTTTACTCGTATGTGCTTTATGCGTTTTCTTTGCGCAGGATGTCGAGTCCCTGGCGCACAATGTGTTGCAACTCAAGCTTCGAACTGTCTACGAATTCGGCCACGGCGAAATCTTCGGGTGCCACTTCGTAGATGCCAAGTGCCTCTTGGCGGTCGATGTCGCCGGCAATGATGGCTTTGACGAGGTAGCCGGCATAAATATCCATGGGGAATACTTTGTCGTATTCGCCGCTCATAATCATGGCACGCTCGCCGCCCTTGATGCGGCAGTCGAGGTCGTAGCTTTTCTTGCTTCCGAAAATCCACGAAAGGTAGCTGCGGTTTGCCGAGAACTCGCTGGTGCGTGGCATAATCCAGCCCAGCATTTCGTGCACGTCGTTGCCCTCGGGTATGACGCAGACTTCTGTGGTATGTGCGCCGAGAAATCCGTTGAGCTCCGACTTGGTGCCTACGAGTGGATTGCCGTCTATGATGCGCATGCCCGGTGTGTCTTTCAGGTTGCGGGCCAGGATGTCTTTCATGGGCGTGCCTATCAGCGTTTCGGCATATTGTGGATTGAGGATGCCTGATCCGGCAATGGCAATGCGGCGACGAAGGTCGAGCTTGCCACTCTTGAAGAGCCGGCCTACGAAGATTACTTCTTCGGGCCCCATGGTCCAAACCACTTCGCCCTTGTTCACGGGGTCTATGTGGTTTATCTGTACGCCTACGTTGCCCGAAGGGTTGGGGCCGTCGAAGATGCTCACTTCGGCCTCGGCAACGGGCAGCATGGATGTGTTTATCTGGTCAAGGCAAATGCCCAGGTGAACTTTTGCAAGCTTGGCGAGTGCTTTTATGCCAAGTTTGAAAGTGTCTTCCTGGCCTTTCACGACATAGGAGAAGTCGGCAGCCAGTGGCATCTTTGAGAAGGCCGATACAAAGATGGCCTTAGGTTTGTCGTCGGGCGATGCCACAATGTCGTAGGGCCTTTGTCTGAAAAATGCAAACAAGCCGCTTTTGAGGAGCGTTTCGAGCACATCGCCGGGAGCGCACGTTTCAAGGTTGGGAACGGCAAGACTTTCGTGAGCCTGCTCTTTGTCGGTGCTGATGAGGGCACGCAGAATTTTTCGGCGCTCTCCTCTGACGATGGCCTTCACGGTTCCGCTCACTGGCGAGCATATGTTTATGCGCCCTGTGGCTTTGTCGGTGAAGAGCGGGGTGCCTGTCTTCACGCGGTCGCCTTCTTTCACTTCAAGGTGGGGCACAAGGCCATAGAAATCGGTGGGTTGAACGGCAATCTCCTCGCTCAGAGGTATGGCAGCCATGTTTTGCGAAGCCACTCCGTCGAGGTTGATGTTCAGACCCTTTTTAATTTTGAATAATCGTTCCATGCTTTTTTCTGTTTAAGGAGAAAAAGATGCGTTATGTGTTGGTAGTTTATTTTCTTATCGCGCAAAATTAAAAAATTACTAAGGAATATTAAAATATAAGTCCGAAAATCTTTTCTCTTTGCCTTGTAATGTAAATGCTCTTCTCACCTGGCCTCCTGTCCGAGGGTGTAAGTTTTGCCATCTGCGCTTTTGAAAAGCTGATTTCCGAGCGCTTCAAAACAGTTGAGCCGATAGAAAAAATTATCTCCGAGATAATTTAAAATACCTCGGAGATAATTTAAAATAGTTCCGAGATATTTTTAAATACCTCGGAACTTGTTTTTGCGGGCTTCAGGTATGTTTTTCTGATGCCTGTTTCCGTGTTTTTTCCTGGAATACTCTCATGAAACTTCGTGGCACTGGTGTCTCAAACTTCAGCAGTTCGCTGGTCATGGGATGGTAGAAATAAAGGCGATAGGCGTGCAGGCACAGACGACCTGCCGGATTGTCGGCATTGCCGTACTTAGGATCTCCGCAAACGGGGTGGCCGATGTCCATCATGTGTACGCGAATTTGATTTTTGCGCCCTGTTTCCAGACGCAGTTCCACAAGCGAGTGCTTTTCGCCCACGCGCAGTGTGCGAAAGTGGGTGAGTGCATATTTTCCGCCGTTATCGGTTGGCGAACTGTAGGTGAAGAAAGCTTTGTTGTCGCGAAGCCAGCTTTCGATGTGCCCTTCCTTTTCTTCCATCTGTCCTTTTACGAGTGCCACATAGCGGCGATCGGTGACAATTTCGTGCCAGTTGTCTTCAAGAATCTGCTCTGCCTCCATTGTTTTGGCATAGACCATGAGCCCGCTGGTGTCGCGGTCGAGCCGATGTACGACGTGGGCCGTACACTTTTGGTGGCATCGGTGCAGATAGTCGTCGAGCACGCTCTTCACACTGAAGTCGTGATGCTCGGCCGGCATAGAGAGAATGCCGGGTTGTTTCTCGATGACAAGCAGATGACGGTCTTCATACACAAGCCGCACAAAGCGATTGTTGAGCGCAGGAGCGTTTTTGCGCTTGCTTATTTCGACTGTCATGCCGGGCTCGAGCGCAAAATCGTGTTGCGTCACGATGTGGCGGTCCACCTTTATGCCGCCCCCCTGGAGTATGGCTTTGGCTTTGTTGCGGCTAATGCCGTCGAGGCATTGCTGAATGAATGGAAGCAGTTCGCAGGGGCTCTTGACGGTGAACTGCGTAAATTTTTTTTCGTGCGGATTATACATTTCTGATGTCCTTAAAATTCCAGAGTGAGTCGGGCGCTAATTTGCCGTCCGGTCAGATAGTTTGGCACAGCGTAGCGTGTGTTTGTGATATCGGTGACCCAGTAGTATGAGTTCACGTTGCTGATGCCCAGAAGGTTGAATGCGTCAATGCCCAGCCAGGCATTTTTAATGGCATGTGTCCATCCGCGCCTGTATTGTCGGTCTTCGTCGCTGATGAGTCGGTAGCTCATGCCCACGTCCACACGCTTGTAGGCCGGTGCCCTGAACCTGTGCGATTCGCGTCCGCTGTGGGGCGGCCCAAAGGTGAGCCCGTCGGCCAGGGCGGCTTTGAGCGTGAGGCGCCAGCGCGTAGTGCCGGGAAAATAGTCGGTGAAGTAGAGCGAAATGTTGTAGCGCTGGTCGGTAGGTCGCGGCAGCCATTGTCCTGCGAGTTTTTCCTTGGTCTGCATGAGCGAGAAGGTGATCCACGAGTCGGTGCCTGGAACAAACTCTCCGAATAGCTTGAAATCGATGCCCGTGGCATAGCCGCTGGCCATGTTCTTGCCGTAGTAAACCACCCGCAGGTTGTCAACACTGTAGGGAATGAGTCGTGAAAGTGCTTTGTAGTATAACTCAGTCGTGAAGCGGAATGGGCGGTTGAGCATGCGGAAATTGTAGTCACCGCCCAGCACAAAATGAATGGAGCGCTGCGATTTAATGTCTTTGTTGAGCGAAACGGTAGCTATGCCGTTGGTCATCGCCGTGTCGCGCAATTCCTTGTAGAATGGCGCCTGATAGTAGAAACCCGTGGCAAAGCGTAGCGTCCAACGCTCGTTGAACGACGGAAGCAAGCCGATGCTCAGGCGGGGGCTTATGAGCGTTTCGCCATTCCAGTCCCAGTGGTTAAGTCGCACGCCATACGTCAGATTAACAAGGCCTAACGACGTATTCATGCGCCATGTATCTTGCACATAGGCCTCGATGCGATTCGATGTGAGCTCCTGCTTGGCGCTCAGCGCGTAGATGAGCTGCAGATGGTCGGGGTTATAGGGCATGGAGTAGCCCATCGAGTCGCGCATCTCCCATTCGCGCGATGTTTCCTTGATGTTCTCGTGCCTGAAGTTCAGGCCTGCGCGCAACGTATGGCCCGTGAATCGTGTCCTGAAGGCGAGTCCTATGTTCGAAACCTTGGCCAGCAATCGGTTGCGGGCATGCTCCATGTAGGTGCCCACGCCCAGTTCCTCTTGCGAGGTAGCCTCTTGCAGCCAATACTCGCCCTGAATGTCATAGGTCTCGGCCTCTTTTGTCTGGAAAGTCGAGGCTTGAAGCGCCAAAAACGTTTCGGGCGAAAAATGGTGGGTCAGTGTGGCAGCTCCGAAATATGTTCGAAAATAATCCTTTTCTTGTCCGTCGAAATACACCTTGAAGGTGCGCGGATTGCTCATGGTGCCAAAACTGGTTTCGCGGTCGGTGGGCTTAAAGTTGTAGTGGTTGTCGCTAATGTTGCCAATCACGTCGAAAGTCCAGCGCTTGCTGGGACGCCATGAGAAGTAGGCCTGATAGTCGAGGAAGCGCGGATTGTATTCTCCCTTGGTGTCGAGTGTGCCGAGCAGGTAGCGCGTCGTTTTGTAGCGAATGCTCGACATGAGGCTCACCCTCTTGTTTCCCCAGCCCACGTAGGCACCGGCACCGAGCAGGCTGGCATTGAGTTTGGCCTCGAAACTCTCGGGACGCTTGTAGGTGATGTCGAGCACACTCGACATGCGGTCGCCGTAGCGCGCTTCGAAACCGCCGCTCGAAAAGCCTATGCCTTCTACCATGTCGCTGTTGATCACACTAAGGCCCTCCTGTTCGCCCGAACGCACAAGCATAGGGCGATAGACCTCGATGCCATTCAGGTAGACGCAGTTCTCGTCGAATGAACCGCCGCGCACATTATATTGTGACGAGAGCTCGTTGTGGGTCGACACACCTGCTTGTGTGGCCACCAATTCTTCCACACTGTTGCCCGAGGCCGACGGCGCAAACTGGTTGTTGCGAGCGTTCAGGCGCTGAGTGGTTCCTGTTTGAAGGTGTTGGCCTATGACCTTTGCCTCGTTAAACGATGAATTCAGGTGGGGAAGAACCACGTCGAGCCTGAGCGAATCGAGCAGGGTGGAGATGGTGCGCTTTCGCGTTTGATATCCAATTTGAGAAAACACGATTGTCACGGAATCGGCGCGGCTGCAAAAAAGTTCGTACCGTCCCTGCAGATTGGTAAGCGCCATGCCGCTTCCGCCGCTCACTCTCACATTAGCCAGCTCCACGGGAGCGCCGGCCTCGTCTTTGACGGTGCCGAAGACTCGCACACTGTTTTGAGCCATTGCCACGGGCGTGGAAAGCAATAGCCCCAAAACTATTAAGAGAATGGACGCTTTAAATTCTTTCATAAACATTTAAACGCGAAAACGGCGCTTTTATTGTGGCAGAGTGGGCAAGTATAGACATTGATGCTTTGGTTTCAGCGCTTGCGCCGCTTGAAGTTGAATCCGGCGTAGACGTTGAGAAACGTAACGAAGTTGTCTATTTGCAGGTCGTCGTTTTTGAAATCGTAAGTATGGTTGACGAAAGACACACCTGCAAACCATTTCGTATTGTTCCAGACCACGGCCGCACGTGTTATGACATTGAAGTTAAGATTCTTGGCGTTCTTCCAAATATCGTCGGGAATGCTCGTTTTCTTGTTGGCTTGCTTTTTATAGCCAAGGGCCGGCATCACCGAAATAGAGAACAAGCAGTTGCGGGCAAAGGCCCAGTTGTAGGCATATCCGAAACTGATGCTGTAGTTATCGTATTTGATTTTAGCCTGTTGGAGAGCCGGGTCAATAGTGCTCTGGTCAATCTGAGCAGGCAGCTTCTGGCCATCGTAGGCTACGCGTTGGTGGTCATAGGTGAAGCCCAACATCCACGAGCCGCAGCTGCGGCGCTGCACAGTGCTTTGGCTGTGGGCAGCAGGGTAGGAGAAGTGTCGGTGATTGAACACATAGTAGGCATTGAGCGCAAAGGTGTAGGAATTCATGCCGTTGAACGACATGTCCTTTACGTCCTTCGTCTCAACATTGGGGAAACCGTCAATGCTCTTAATGAAGTATTTTCCCGTATTTCGGATATATAAAAAATCGACTCCCACCATTGAGCTATATAGGCTGAGGTTGAACTGCGTTGTCTTGGCAGCCTCTTTAGGACGTCCGACGTCGAACATATAGCCAAGGAATATCCAGCGCCAACCGAAGTAGGGCCCCACCTTGAAGCTTGGACCTGGCGAAAGCCTTATGCTCTGCTTCGTGTTGCCGTGCTGATGGCGCGACGTGAGCCTGTACGACTGAAAAAAGTTGCCGTTTTGCATCATCAAGGCGTAGTTATAATGATTGGGCTCTATGTAGTTGTGGTCGAAATCGTTGAAGCTGTCAATGATTTTTTTGAAAAAGTTTTTTTTCTCTTTGGTTTTCTCTTCTTTAACAGCCAGAGTGTCGGCAGGGGCCACACAATGATGGATGGTGTCGTTCGCTGCGAGCGGCAGTTGTGGGCTACCCTCGGCACCGAACGACACCATATAGAATAATATTAAGAAGAGAATTCTTTCTTTCACGTCGTTATATTTTACGCAATATGCGGTCCATGACCCAGTTGGCCGAAGTGGCGCTCACACTGTCGCAAGTGCAAATGCTCAGTCCGCGCAAGTGGCCCACCACCTGCGAGATGAGCGGCATCTGTACGAATGAGGGATTTTCCACGACAATGTCTTCGCGCTTGTCGCCGGTGATGAGGCGAATAGGGGTGTAGTTGAAAACGGCGAAGCGCACGGAGCCTTTGTCGCCCACGATGTCGATGGCATCTTCGCGTGCAGAATCGTGGGCCACGAAGCACCACGAGCCCGAGCCGGGCAGCCCGTCTGCAAAGCGAAAGCAGGCGCTAACAGTGTCTTCGCTCTGGTATAATCCTTCGCGGTTGGCCGTAAAGCCTTCGGCCTCGGTGATGGGACCAAACATTTGCTGCAGCAAATCAATCTGGTGGGGAGCCAGGTCGTAGAAGTATCCGCCACCGGCTATGTCGGGGATGACGCGCCATGGCAGGTTGGTGCGATTGTAGTCGAGGTCGCGAGGCGGCACGGAAAAGTGGATTTGAACATTCATGACGCGCCCTATCTGTCCGCTCGCGACGATGTCCTGAACTTTGTTGAAGTAGGGCAACACGCGGCGGTAGTATGCCACAAAACATGGCACGCCCGTGAGTTCGGCAACGCGGTTCACGCGGCAGCAGTCCTCGTAATTGGCTGCCAGCGGCTTTTCCACGTAGACGGGTTTGCCGGCCTTGAGTGCCATGATGGCAAACGTGGCGTGGGTCGAGGGGGGCGTGGCAATGTAGACGGCATTGACATCGGGGTCGTCGATGAGCCTCTGTGCGTCGTCGTAGCATTTTGGCACGCTGTGCCTTTCTGCGTACGACCGTGCCTTTTCAATGTTGCGGCTCATCACTGCCGCGATGCATGAGCCCTCAATCATGTTGAAAGCCGGTCCGCTTTTGCGTTCGGTCACTTCGCCGCAGCCAATAAAGCCCCACTTAACTTTTTCAAGAATTTCCATTGTCGATAGGATCGTCGTATTGTTTCTGAAGCTTGCGGAGTTCCTTGAGCAGTTTCTTGGTGGTCTTTTCGTATCCGGGCTTTCCGTAGAGGTTGTGCAGTTCGTGCGGATCTTCTTTGAGGTTGTAGAGTTCCCACTCGTCGATGTCGCGATAGAAGTGTATGAGTTTCCATTCGCCCATGAGCACCCCGTAGTGGCGCTTCACGCTGTGTTCGGCGGGATATTCGTAGTAGTGGTAGTAGAGGCTCTTGCGCCAGTTCTTAGGATGCTCTCCACGCAGAAGGGGAAGCAGCGAAACACCCTGAATGTCGGCTGGAATGGGTGCGCCAGCTATGTCGAGAAATGTGGGCGCGTAGTCTATGTTTTGCACAAGCTCTCTGATGTTTCCGCGGTAGTCGAGTCCTTTGGGCAGCTTCATCACCAGTGGCGTAGAAAACGACTCTTCATACATGAAACGTTTGTCGAACCATCCGTGTTCGCCCATGTAGAATCCCTGGTCGCTGGTGTATACTACGAGGGTGCTGTCGTCAAGGCCGCTTGCCTTGAGGTAATCGAGCACACGTCCCACGTTGTCGTCGAGACTCTTCACTACTTTAGCGTAGTCGCGCATGTAGCGTTGAAACTTAAACTCGGCCAGTTCGCGGGTGTTGTTTGTGGTTTTTCCGCTCACCATGTCGGGGAATCGCTTGTAGAAGTCCACCGACAGAGAGTCGTA
The DNA here is from genome assembly GCA_902796835.1 of uncultured Bacteroidales bacterium. Classification (GTDB taxonomy): domain Bacteria; phylum Bacteroidota; class Bacteroidia; order Bacteroidales; family Bacteroidaceae; genus Alloprevotella. Next base: position 69,567 of record CADBQP010000037.1, on the reverse strand, counting down.
GAACCAGTCGTAAACTTGCTGGTCGCGCCCACTAAGTCGGGTTACCATGTTGCGGTAGGCATTGCTCAGGCGCGTTGTGACGCCGGGGCGGAACATTTTGGTGTCATAGACGATGTCCATGTCGCGATCGATGTGCATTTCCTGCTGCCGGGCAGCAGTGCGTCCCTCATAGTTGTCATAGAATGTGGAAGGCAAGTCGAAAGTGCGGTCTTCGTATTCACGAATGTATTTTAGCTCGGGCAGCCAGTTGCGGTGGCAGGCCTTATGGTGTATAAAGAGAATGAAAGGTTTGGAGCGGTCGCGCTGGTCTTCCATCCAGTTGATGGCCTTGTCGGTGATGATGTTCGTGAGATAACCCTTCTCGGTCACGGTGTCGTTTTGCATCGTGATGAAGTTGGGATTGTAGTAATCGCCCTGCGCTGGCAAAATGTTCCAGTAGTCGAAGCCCGTAGGAAGGCTGACGAGGTGCCATTTTCCTATGATGGCCGTCTGATAGCCGGCCTGCTGCATGAGTTTTGGCATGGTTTGCTGCGACCCGTCGAAAATGCCGTGCTCATTGTTGGTGAAGCCGTTTTTATGGCTGTGCTTGCCTGTAAGCATACAGGCTCGGCTGGGGCCCGAAAGCGAATTGGCCACATAGCTGCGAGTGAACTTAACGCCGTCGGCGGCTATGCGGTCGAGATTGGGTGTGGTCACGTTTGAACGGTCGTAGCACGACATCATTTGGGCCGTGTGGTCGTCGGTCATTATGTAGACGATGTTGTAGCGTTGCTGCGCTGCTATGCTCAGCGGAAGAAGGGCGCTGACCAGTGCAAAGTTTTTTTTCATGTTCAGTTCGTTGTTTGGTTAGGTGTCTGCTTGATTTCTATGTTCGCGGCGGGTATTGTGGTCCTCGCTCTCAAAATGTGAGAAAAATATCTCGGAACTTGTAAAAATTAGCTCTGAGATAATTTAAATTAGCTCCGAGATAATTTGAACTGTTGGCTCGATCGTTTTTTGCGATGCTAATGCCATGTAAAAAAAGTCCCTTTTGCTCCTTAGCCTCACAGGAGACGTTGGGGAGCAAAAGGGGATGAGCATTGATGCATCAGTTGTTGGTCATTGAGTAGACCACATCCATAATCGATTTTCCGAGTGCGTCGGCCTCTTCCATGGTCGCAGCCTCAGAATAAACGCGAATGATGGGCTCGGTGTTGCTCTTGCGAAGGTGAACCCATTTGTCGGGGAAGTCAATCTTCACGCCGTCAATATCGGTTACTTGCTCGTTTTTATACATTTCCTTCACGCGCTGCAGGATGCCGTAAATGTCGGTGCCGGGATTGAGGTCGATGCGGTTTTTGGCGATGTAGTAGTTGGGATACATGGCGCGCATTTCGCTGGCCTTCTTTCCGAGTTTAGCCATGTAGGTCAGGATGAGCGCAATGCCCACGAGGGCGTCGCGTCCGCTGTGTGCGCGCGGATAGATTACGCCGCCATTGCCTTCGCCGCCGATGACAGCTCCCGTTTCGCGCATCTTGTTGACCACATTGACTTCGCCCACTGCCGAAGCGCTGTATCGGCAACCATACTTTTCGGTGATGTCGCGCAGGGCGCGGGTTGAAGAAAGGTTGCTGACGGTGTTGCCCGGTGTGTTCTGAAGCACGTAGTCGGCCACGGTGACAAGCGTATATTCTTCGCCATACATAGAGCCATCTTCGCAAATGATGGCCAGACGGTCTACGTCGGGGTCGACAACGAAGCCAATGTCGAAACTCTTTTCGCGGCGCATCATGTCCATGATGTCGCCAAGATTTTTCTGCAGCGGCTCTGGATTGTGGGCGAAATTGCCCGAAGGCTCAAGGTTGAGGCCCTTCACCTCGGTTACGCCAAGCTGTCCGAGCAGGCGAGGCAATATTACACCGCCCACTGAGTTGACCGTGTCGAGGGCCACGCGGAATTTGGCTTTGCGAATAGCTTCGACATCTACAAGTTCAAGATCCTTAATCAGTTCTATGTGGCGCTGGTCGTATGAGTAGTTCTTGATGTAGTTACCAAGGTGGTCTACATCTGCATACACAAAGTCTTCCTTGTTCATCAGGCGCACCACTTTCTGTGCCTCCTCGGGGGGAAGGAATTCTCCTTTTTCGTTGAGCAATTTCAGTGCGTTCCATTGGCGTGGATTGTGGCTGGCCGTCAGGATGATGCCGCCACAAGCTCGCTCCATGACAACTGCGAGTTCTGTTGTGGGAGTAGAGGCAAGGCCGATGTTTACCACATCGTATCCAAGGCCCATCAGTGTGCCACAAACCACGTGGCTCACCATTTCGCCCGATATGCGAGCGTCTCGGCCTACTACGATTTTGCGGCGATAGCCGTTGGTGCCGGCAACTTTTTCGCGAAGCGAGGCGAATGCCGATACGGCCTTAACGATGTCGAGTGGGTTGAGCGTGTCGCCCGGCTTTCCACCGATTGTTCCTCGGAAACCCGAGATAGACTTGATTAGTGTCATAAAAGTATTGTATTTAAAAGTTGTTATGTTGTTTGGAATTTATTTTGTTGGCTTTGCCGTATAGCTCACCTTTCCAGCCGAAGCATCGTCGTAGACCACTTTTTTAAGTTGCTCCGGTGTGGTCTTGACGGCCGACTTGGTAAGCTCGGGTACATTGTAACTCTTGAAGAACAGCTGGTGATATTCGGGGTCTTCCTGGGGCAGGATGAAAGCCTTGTGTGGCTTTCCGTCTTTGTCGAAATAGGCTATGGCTGGCCGGCTAAAGTTCTTGTCTTCGCGGCGCGAACTGAAAACAATCCAGCGTCCGTTGCTGCTCCAAGTGTGGTAGCTGTCTACTTCGGGACTGTTGGCTTCGGAGAGAGGATAGAGGTCGCCTGTTTTCAGGTCTTTGATCCATAGGTCGGAGTCTTTGTGCCAGATGTGAAATTGTCCGTATCCGCCCATGGTGAAGAGCAGGTAGCGGCCGTCGGGACTGATGCGCGGAACTGTGGCGCTCATTTTCATGGCACTGCAGTTTACTTCCATGCGTGGCTGACCGAAGGTGCGAGTTTTTTCGTCAAAGTCCATGCTCATGATGTCGTAGAACACTTTGTCGTAGTATCGCAACACGCTGTCGGAACGTGTGGAGTCGGCAGCATTTCTGAGGGGCTCGAAATGTGCTGAGCAGTAGTATAGGCGCTTTCCGTCGGGAGACCAGCAAGGAAACGTTTCCATATCGACATTGGTCTTGAGAATGTTTGTGAGGCTTCCTTTGTCGGCATCGTAGAATACGAGATCGCTACCGTAGTCGATGACCTCAATTTTATTATGATTGGTCATGTGGAAAGCCTGTCCCGTGAGGTTCGAAGAAAATACTACCCAGTTGCGAGTGGGGTGCCAGGTGGGATACACGCAGTTGGCCAAAACTGAATCGGCCCGCATGTTCATTTTCTTGATGTTGCCGTGGTCGTAGAAGATGGTGCCTCCGTGTTCAGCTCGTACGTGGAAGAGCATGCGGTCGGTGTCGTAATTTTGAAAGTTGTGGCAGTTGATGCAATGATTGTGGGCCATATCAAAATTACGGTTGTTTTCGTATATGGGATATTCGTCGAAGTTGGTCAGGTTGCGCTGATAGAGTCCCAGTTGCCGGTAGAGTTCGTAACTGGGTTCTATGAGACGATAGGAAAGATAGGCATCTATGTCTTCGTTTGCCACGTGCATTTTAAATGGAGCAAATTTAATCCATGTTCCCTCTTGCTTGGCATAAACTGTTATGGTGATGCTTTTTCCTTTGTTGGCTTGTAGCAATTTTTTCCACTCGTCGGCGTCGATGATAAACTTTCCGCCTTCGATGCTGCCCTCTACTATTTCTTGGCCGTCTTCGCCTGTGAGGCTGGCCACGTAGTCTTGTGCTTCAAAGGTAGCCATGAAGTTTAGGGGAGCGATGTTTGGCGGAATGGTTGCGTCTTTATAGTCGGGATAGATGTCCAGTGTACTGTCGGTTGTTGCCGCGTTCTCGGGTATCTGCGCCTTGCGTTTGCACGCAGATGCAGTGGCAACGAGAAAAGTGGCCAACACTATATATAATATTGTATGTATAATTCGCTGCATCGTTGATGTGTGTGTTGTTGTTAGTTGACGCCTGCCGCATCGGTGTTTTCTCTAACCTGATTGGGCTGGTTGTTTTCGCAGTAGTAGTAATAGTAGTATGAGCCGAGCCAGCGGTCTTTCAGTTTGACACGCTGTGCTTCCTTATCCTTGGCATAGGGTGTGATGTCTCTCACGAATTGCTGCAGGCTGCGCGCTACATAGTCGTTTACTTTGGGGAAACTTTCAAGAATGCGGTCGTCGGGATTGTTGATGTTGTAGAGCAACAGAGCCTCTTGCATGCATTGAGGCAGCTGCCAGCCTTTCTGCAGGAAGGCGTATGCGCGAAGCAAAGATTGTTTTAGGTCTTTTGAATAGAGGGTGGCGGCCAGGCTGGTGCGGAGCGTGGCGTCAGAACCTTGATTAAGGCCGATGTTGTATCCAAGGAAGGTAGGCTTGCGGTAGTATTGCTCGAATTTTTCCTCATGTGGCTTCAAACTGAGCACGTGTGCCAGTTCGGTGTCGGAATCGACAAGGGAGCGATTGGTAATCATGGGCTCATATTTTTTGACAAAGGCTTGTTCGAGCGGATTGCGGGATATGAGTTTCATGTATTTGCGAGCCAGTTCCTTTTGGTCCATAAGAACAGCACAGACAGCCATGCGTTTCAGATGGCGCAGGCGCAGGCCATTGACAACTATGTGTTCAAAGCAATCGTGATAGCTTGAGTTTACGAGTCCTGCCGTGTAGTCGCAATCAGGTTGCAGCAATCCGTATTCATCGCTTTGTGAGTTTTTGTTGAGTAGGGGCTCTGGGAAGTAGAAAGGTATGTTGAAGAGTTCCTCGAGCAGGCGGTCTTGCATTTCGAGGGCTATGGCATAATAGGCAGCGACTGAGCGCGATGGCTCGCGGGCTTGTAGGCCGCAATCTACCATCTCTTGCCATTCCCCTTCCCACATTAGGTTCTGCATCCTCGAGGTGAGCACAACGTTCTGGTTGCGAAAAGCCAGTGCGTAGGCAGCTGCCGATATGAGAGCTGCACTCGCTACGGTGGAAATCAGGAATAAGCGAGATCGAAGTGGCGTATGTGGTACGCACGCCTCACGTAGGATGCACCATAGTGTGAGTGCCAGGCCGAGCGAAGCACATGTAAAGAAGCTCTGCAGTTGCCATTGTTTGAAATACAGCATTGAGACTACGATGCCAAGCACTCCGATTATGATTGGCACGACATTGCAGAGCGAGAGGAGTGGCTTGCTAATTTTGTGTCGCCACAAAGACGCAACAAATGCAACGGGCGTGACACACATCCATGCTATCATGGGGATAAGCATGCAGGTGGAAGGCTCTTCCTTGAAGTAAATGTTGAATCCAGCCCATGCCAGCCATGCTATGTATCCAATAGAAAGAATCGTTGGCGCTATGGCTATGAATCTGGAGGGAATACGCAAAACAAGGTTGACCATCCAGGCCGTGGTCATGATGAACAAAGAGAGTAGGGCGCATCCCACAATTGGCAAATGCATCGCCAGCAGTATGTAGCGTCCAGCATAGCGAAGCCATCCAAATGTGAGTTCTGTGAGTGGCTTCATCGTTACTATGGCGTCGGAGACGTAGGATTCTTGCTCTGTTCTATAGAAAACGTCGCCGTAGGAAATCCACAGCGCAAGTGTAAATACTAAAAACAAGATTGCGTATATCCATGAGCTTCGCCATTGGCGGACAGATGACTTCTTCTTAAGTTTTGACGTCGTCGTGCTGGCTGTTTGCGGGGCGTGTTTGAGGTTAACGTGTGGGCCGACTCGACGTGAATTGTGCTTTGACATAAAGTGCGGTTGGTAAATTTGCAGCGAAAATAGCGTTAAATGCGCGAAGCGCAAAATAAATAGTAAAAAAATGTGCGTTTACTTTCCATTTTTTTAGCACTCAGGTAATTGCTGGCCCGTAATAATTTTTTCTTGTATCTAATGTGGCAGCAACAGTTGGCTCAGTCCTTTAGACTCCCAAGCAGATAGATATGACTGCCGGCCCAACTCTATAAAATGGGTAGGGGCAGGTAACGGCTTTTTGGGTGATGTTGGTTTTTTTTGGCTCAAGCCTTCACACTTTCAGTTTTTCTGCTTATCTTCGCAGCGCTTTCGAAATGGCGGCTGTGCATGAAATGTGCGTTGATGCCGTAAGAGAGCATTTTTTATTTCGAATAAATTTAACAACATATACAAAGAATGATAAAGATTACTTTTCCCGATGGCTCGGTGCGCGAATATGCGGCCGGTGTTACCGGAATGGAAATTGCAGAGAGCATTTCGAGCCGTCTGGCACAAGAAGTGTTGGCCTGCAGCGTGAATGGCGTAACTGTAGAGTTGAATCGCCCCATCACTGAAGACGCAGAATTTCGTTTGTTCAAGTGGGAAGATCCTGAAGGAAAGCATGCCTTCTGGCACACCTCGTCACACCTTATGGCAGAAGCCATACAAGAACTCTGGCCCGGCACACAATTTGGTATCGGACCAGCTATAGAACAAGGCTTCTACTACGACGTGATGCCCCCCGAAGGTGTTGTAATTTCTGAAAGCGACTTCGCGCGCATAGAACAAAAGATGATGGAATTGCAGCAGCGTAAGGAAAACCTTGTGCGCTCAGAAATTTCAAAGTCCGATGCACTTAAATTCTTTGCCGACCACGGTCAAAACTATAAGAACGAGTTGATCGAAGACCTCGAAGATGGAACAATCACCACATACACTCAAGGAGCCTTTGTAGACCTTTGCCGTGGCCCCCACCTGCTTAGCACTGCTCCCATTAAGGCAGTGAAAGTGATGGCCGTGAGTTCGGCCTATTGGCGCGGCGACGAGAAGCGTCCCCAAATGACGCGCGTTTACGGAGTATCGTTTCCCAAAAAGAAACTCCTTGACGAGTATCTTCAAATGATTGAAGAAGCCAAACGGCGCGACCATCGCAAAATTGGCAAAGAGATGGAACTCTTTATGTTTTCCGAGCTCGTAGGAAAAGGCTTGCCAATGTGGCTTCCCAAAGGAACGGCCCTTCGTCTTAGGCTTGAGGATTTCCTGAAGAAAATCCAAAAACGCTTTGGCTATCAGCAAGTAATGACTCCGCATATAGGCTCAAAGAATCTTTATATCACCAGCGGTCACTACGCAAAGTATGGCAAGGATTCCTTCCAACCCATACACACTCCCGAAGAAGGCGAGGAATACATGCTAAAGCCGATGAACTGCCCACACCACTGTGCCATCTATGCATGGAAGCCGCGTTCCTATCGCGACCTGCCGCTACGTCTGGCTGAATTTGGCACAGTTTATCGTTACGAACAAAGCGGTGAACTTCATGGGCTCACTCGTGTGCGCGGCTTTACCCAGGACGATGCCCACATATTCTGCCGTCCCGACCAAGTGAAAGACGAGTTCCTGCGCGTAATGGATATCATCCTAATAATATTTAAGGCCTTGAACTTCCAGAACTACGAGGCGCAGATTTCACTGCGCGATCAAGTGAATCGCGACAAGTATATCGGTTCAGACGAAAACTGGGAGCGTGCAGAGCAGAGCATCATCGAAGCCTGTCAAGAGAAAGGCCTTCCAGCTCGAATCGAATATGGTGAAGCCGCCTTCTATGGTCCGAAACTCGACTTCATGGTTAAAGATGCCCTTGGCCGTCGTTGGCAGCTCGGAACCATACAAGTTGACTACAACCTGCCAGAACGGTTCGGCCTGGAATACACCGGTGCCGACAACCTTAAGCACCGCCCCGTCATGATACACCGTGCTCCCTTCGGGTCAATGGAGCGTTTCGTGGCAGTGCTCATCGAGCATACAGCAGGCCGCTTCCCGTTATGGCTCATGCCCGACCAGGCAGTGGTAATGCCTATTTCAGATAAATTTAATGATTACGGACACGAAGTGGCCCGTCAACTCGAAATGCTGGGAGTTCGGACCACAATTGACGACCGCAGCGAAAAAATCGGCCGCAAGATACGTGATAATGAGCTCAAGCATATTCCTTATCTCGTCATCGTGGGCGAAAAAGAAACTGCTGAGCAGACAATAAGTGTTCGTAAGCAAGGTGAAGGCGAAATGGGCTCTATGAAAGTTGAGGCTTTTGCCAAAATTGTGAACGACTTGGTAGATGAAATGACAAAGGAGTTCTAAGTGAACTTTTTTGAACCTGTAATAATAGAATTTGCATTCGCACCTCTCATTTCCGAGAGAGTGTGAATGCAAATTATTTGTCAGATTGCATCATCAAAGTTCGTGTTTTTTAAGGTAAGAAGCGAAAAAACACACTTTGATGTATTTATTTCAGAAAAACTTCTTATATTTGCACCCGCTTAAAAAGAAGACAAGCCTAAAACAAGAGAATGAAGACAGACAAACTAAAGTTGCAATATCGTGTGAATCGACAAATTCGAGTTCCCGAAGTGCGAATTGTTGGCGACGACATAGAATCAGAAGTTATGCCTACAGTCCGTGCTCTGCAGATTGCCGAGCAGAAGGGTCTCGATTTGGTAGAGATATCACCAAATGCAGACCCGCCTGTGTGTCGTATTATCGATTATTCCAAATTCCTTTATCAGCAGAAGAAACGCCAAAAGGAACTTAAAGCCAAGCAGGTGAAAATAGAGGTCAAGGAAATTCGGTTCGGCCCTCAGACCGATGAACATGACTACAACTTTAAGTTGAAACATGCCCGCGGCTTTTTGGAAGATGGCGATAAAGTTAAAGCCTACGTTTTCTTCCGAGGACGTAGCATCCTCTTTAAGGAACAAGGTGAAGTCTTGTTGTTACGTTTTGCCAACGACCTCGAAGAATATGGCAAAGTAGAGCAAATGCCAGTGCTCGAAGGAAAGCGAATGACCTTATTTATTGCCCCTAAGAAGACGGCAGTTAAAAAAGATAAGCCGCAGGAGCAGGATGTAGAGGAGAAAATAAAGAAAGAAGCTCCCAAGCAAAAAGCCCCCAAGGTGTATACAGGTCCTAAAGTAGAAGGCGAAGACTTTTAAACAAGCAAAAACAAAAATAGTGAGCGCGCTGTGTTTGGTATCTCGCGCAGCCGCCATTTAGTATAACACAATAATTAAATTTAAAAAGAAAATGCCAAAAGTTAAAACTAATTCCGGTGCCAAAAAAAGATTCGCTCTTACCGGAACAGGTAAGATTAAGAGACATCATGCTTACCACAGTCACATTTTGACGAAGAAAACGAAAAAGCAAAAGCGCAACCTTGACCACGTAGCCTTGGTTGACAAAACCAATGTACGTCAGGTGCGTGAGCTTCTCACACTTCGCTAAATCGACAACGAGTTCAGTAAAAGATTTATCTTAATCACAAAAAAACAACTTGAATGTGTAGCTCAAAGTTCGCCATCTGAAAGGCGGCGCTAGCATTCTTAAACTTATTAAAGTTATGCCAAGATCAGTAAATCATGTTGCTTCTAGAGCAAAAAGAAAAAGAATTCTAAAATTAACGCGTGGTTATTATGGCGCCCGTAAAAATGTTTGGACCGTTGCCAAGAATACTTGGGAGAAGGGCCTGACTTATGCCTTCCGCGACCGTCGCAATAAGAAACGTAACTTTCGTGCATTGTGGATTCAGCGTATCAATGCTGCCGCTCGCCTCGAGGGGATGTCTTATTCTCAGTTGATGGGAGGTTTGCACAAGGCTGGCATAGAGATAAGCCGTAAGGTTCTGGCAGATCTCGCTGTGAATAATCCAAATGCATTTAAGGCTATTGTTGAAAAGGTAAAGTAATTTATCTATTAAAGAATAATTAGTTAGTCCCTCTGAAATCATGAATTTTCAGAGGGACTTCTTGTTTATATGCCCTAGAGTTGAAATTTATACACCAAACTAAATTAATGAAATTGCGCACTTCACTTTAAATTAATCGTTAATTTATATTAAAAAATTTACTCCTATATTACAAAATCAGAAAACTCAGGAAACCCTTGCGGGTTTTGTTCTATTTTTGTAGCTATTAAGAGATTATAATTCAATATTTAAAATACTAAAGTTATCAGTAACAATGAAAAAAGCTTTTGCATTTTTAGTTCTTGGCATGACCCTGGCTAGTTGTGGCGGGGGGAGTCAGAGTGGCTTGCCAGCTGCAAGCAACGAGTTTGCCGTTCAAACGGCGGTTGAGTCGGATGCTAGTGTCCTGACTGAATATCCTGCTACAATTAAGGGTCAGCAGGACATAGAAATACGTCCAAAAGTTAGCGGATTCATAACTCGTCTCTGTGTTGACGAAGGTGCCTATGTGCGTCGTGGTCAGCCTTTGTTCCAGATCGACCGAGTTCAGTATTTGGAGGCCGTCAAGGCTGCTCAGGCTCAGATTAATGTGATTAATGCCAACATTAATACTCAAAAGTTGACGGTTGAGAACAAAAAGATGCTCCTTGATAAGAAGATTATTAGTGATTTTGATTACCAGACTGCCGAAAATCAGTTGAAGTCTCTTCAGGCACAATTAGCACAAGCTCAAGCTCAATTGGCTAGTGCGCGTGACAATCTGTCTTTTTGTACTGTAGTGAGCCCTGCTGATGGTTATGTGGGAACTATTCCTTATAGAGTTGGAAGTTTGGTGAGTGCCTCGACGGCCCAGCCACTAACGACTGTCTCTAACATTTCTAAAATGTATGTTTATTTCTCGATGACAGAAAAGGACATGCTTGCTCTTAGCCGTGAAAGTGGTGGTGTGAATGGCGCCATCAATGCCATGCCTTCTGTGGGACTTCGTCTGGTTGACGGAAGTGAATATGATGTTAAAGGAAAGGTAACTACCATGAGTGGAGTGATTGATCAGAACACGGGTTCGCTCAGCATGCGTGCCACCTTCGACAATCCTCGCAAATTACTCCGAAGCGGAGGAACGGCTACAATCCTTTTCCCCACGGAGGTAAAGAAAGCCATTATCGTTCCCCAAAAATGTACTTATGAAATCCAAGACAAGAAATTTGTATATGTTGTTGGAGAAGATAATAAGGTTCATAGTAGAGAAATAACTGTTCTTTCGCAGAACGATGGTCAGAATTATATCGTTACTGCTGGCTTGAAAGGTGGCGAGCGTTTTGTTGTAGATGTAGTATCTACGCTCAAGGATGGTATGGAAATAAAGCCAATTACTCCAGAAGAGTCGGCCAAGAATCGCAAAAAGGCTGCCGAGGATTTGAAGAATGGCAAAATGTAAAAGTAGTAAATAGACTTTTTTTCAGAATATGAAATTAGATAGTTTTATTAATCGTCCGGTCCTTTCGACAGTAATTTCAGTTTTTATTGTCATTTTGGGAATTTTGGGCCTGATATCGTTGCCAATTACAACGTATCCAGATATAGCGCCGCCTACGGTTTCGGTATCTACATCCTATAGTGGCGCTTCTGCTCAGACTGTGCTTAATTCTGTGATTGCTCCACTTGAAGAGCAAATCAACGGTGTGGAGAACATGGACTACATGAGTTCCTCTGCCACAAATACGGGCTCTGCTCGTATTAACATCACTTTTAAGCAGGGTACGGATCCTGACATGGCTGCAATTAACGTGCAAAACCGTGTTTCAATGGCACAAGGCTTGATGCCCTCAGAAGTGACTCGAGTGGGCGTTATCACACAGAAGCGCCAAACGGGCTTTCTTGTGGCGTTCTCGCTCTATGATACAAGTGACAAGTATGAGCGCCAGTTCATTGAGAACTATGCTAAGATTAACATCATTCCCCAAATTCAGCGTATCTCCGGTGTAGGAGATGCCATGGTTATGGGTGGTGACTACTCGATGAGAATTTGGCTTGACCCTGACAAGATGGCTGAATACCATCTAATGCCAGGTGATGTTACGGCAGCACTTGCCACCCAAAATGTCGAAGCTGCTCCTGGTACTATTGGTGAGCGCGAAAACCAGACCTTTGAGTATGTGCTGCGCTATCGTGGGCGTCTGCAGGAAGTTAGCGAATTTGAAAACATTGTTATTTCGTCGAAAGCCGACGGCAGCGTTCTTCATCTGCGTGATATCGCCAGAGTTGAGCTTGGTCGTTTGTCGTATGCCTTTGGCGGTACTGTTGACGGCCATACCGCTGTTACGTGTATGGTGATGCAGCTTGCCGGAAGTAATGCCACACAGGTTATCGAAGATGTAGAGGCCACGCTTGAAGAGGTAAAGGCAACCCTGCCCACAGGATTGGAGATTAATACGATGATGAATGCCAATGAGTTCCTTTACGCTTCTATCGAAGAGGTGGTAAAAACGCTTATTGAGGCCTTCATCCTCGTGTTCCTGGTTGTGTTTATTTTCTTGCAGGACCTTCGTTCAACCCTCATTCCGGCCGTTGCTATTCCTGTAGCACTGATAGGAACTTTCTTTGTCCTCTATTCCATAGGTTTCAGCATTAACCTGTTGACTCTTAATGCTCTTGTACTGGCCATCGCGATTGTGGTAGACGACGCCATTGTGGTGGTTGAGGGTGTGCATGCTAAGTTAGACCAGGGCTACTCCTCTGCCCGCAAAGCTTCTATTGATGCCATGAGCGAGCTTGGCGGAGCTATTGTCTCAATTACTTTGGTGATGATGGCTGTGTTTATTCCCGTTAGCTTTATGTCGGGAACGAGCGGAACCTTCTATCGTCAGTTTGGTTTGACTATGGCTATTGCTATCGGCTTCTCTGCCTTGAATGCCTTGACCCTTTCACCAGCCTTGTGTGCGGTATTCTTAAAGGTTCACGGCGATGATTCTTCATTGTCCGACCGCATGAAGACAGCTACTAAGGAGGCTGCAAACATCATGGCAAAGAAGTATAATCCCAAACGTTTCTCTTTGAATTTACCCCCGTTGCTCACAACAATCCTTCTTTTTGTGACCATTGCCTTCATGGTGCTTGGTGCCTTTACGTTCGATAATATTATATTGAGTGTTGTTGCTTGGATTGTTGCCATATTGGCTGTTCTCGGTCTTTTCAGTGAACGCTTTATAAACGCATTTAATAATTCCTATGCGCGTTTGCAGAACAGATATCAAAATAGAGTTCTATCTCTCGTTAAGCGTCCAATCTTTGCTATTGCGATGGTTGTTCTTTCGATTGTAGCTCTTGTATTCTTTATGCAGGTAACTCCATCTTCTCTTGTGCCTAATGAAGACCAGGGTACTGTGTTGGGTGCTGTCACTCTTCCTCCTGGCACGTCTCAGGACCGCACAGATGAAGTAATGCGTAAGGTAGATTCTCTGGTGAGTCTGAGCCCTGCCATTGCAAGTCGCACGATTGTGTCTGGTTTCTCTCTGATAGGAGGCCAGGGTTCAAGCTATGGCACCGTGATGCTCAAGCTTAAGCCTTGGGCAGAACGAGGCATTGCTGAGCGATCCGACTTTGTGGCTGGTATGAGTTTCATGAAAGCTCGTGATGTCATAAAGGATGCTCAGGTGCTCTTCTTTACACCTCCTATGATACCCGGCTATGGCGCAAGTAGCGGTTTCGACTTGAACATGCAGGACCGTACGGGTGGTGACCTCGGAAAGTTTTATCAAGTAACGCAGGACTTTATTGCCGAGTTGCTGAAGCGACCTGAAATTCAGCAGTGTCAAACTAACTTTAACCCGAATTTCCCACAATACATGATAGATATTGACGCGGCTGCCTGCATACGCGCAGGTTTGCAGCCCAGCGATATTCTTTCTACTCTGCAGGGTTACATTGGAGGTATGTATGTCTCTAACTTCAACCGTTTCGGTAAGATGTATCGCGTCATGCTTCAGGCTGAGCGCTCCGATCGCACTAATTTTGAGAGCCTCAAAAAGATTAAGGTTCGCAACGGTTCGGAAATGGCTCCCATCACTCAGTTTATGAGCATCAAGCGCGTTTATGGTCCCGACAACATCAACCGTTTCAATATGTACACTTCTATAGCTGTGAACGGTACTCCAGCCTCGGGCTACACCAGCGGTCAGGCTATCGAAGCTGTGAAACAGGTGGCTGCCGAGAAATTGCCCCAAGGATATAGCTTTGAGTTCTCGGGCCTGTCGCGCGAGGAGAGCAATTCTACCAACACTACGGCCATCGTCTTCGTGCTGTGTTTTGTGTTCATATACCTTTTGCTCAGTGCGCAGTATGAAAGTTATCTTCTTCCGTGGGCCGTATTGCTTTCTGTGCCTTTCGGCTTGGCTGGCTCGTTTGTGTTCATTCATGCCATGGGAGGCATCGATTCGCTCATCAAGTCGGTGATTCATGTGTCGCTTCTCGGAAGTGCGTCAAACAACATTTACGTTCAGATTGCCCTCATCATGCTGATGGGTCTATTGGCAAAGAATGCCATCCTCATCATTGAGTTTGCGCTCGACCGCCGAAAGATGGGTATGAGCATTTCGTGGTCGGCCGTGCTTGGTTCGGCAGCCCGTTTGCGCCCCATTCTGATGACGTCGTTCGCCATGATTATCGGTTTGCTGCCCATGATGTTTGCCTTTGGCGTAGGCGGCAATGGTAACCGTGCTCTTGGAACAACTGCCATCGGCGGCATGCTCATCGGTATGCTTTGCCAGATATTCATTGTGCCCGTTTTGTTCGTTATTTTCCAAAGTATACAAGAGCGCTTCAAACCTATGACATGGGAGCACTCCGAGACGGACGATGCTCATGCAGATCTTGAACAATATGCTGGATAAAATTATATTTTAACCTATGAATAATATGTATCACAAAATACTTCAGACAAGCACTCTGCTTCGTGGCGGAAAGACATTGCTTCTTTTCATGGCCCTGCTGCTTTCGGTGAGCAGCTGCAGGGTTTTCGACAACTATGAGCGCCCTCAGAATTTGTCTATCGACGGAATCTATCGCGACACAGCCCAGGCTAATGCTGCCCTCGCGGTTGCCGATACTCTTAGTTTCGGCAATCAACCCTGGCAGCAGGTCTTCACAGACCCTCTTCTGCAAGCTTTAATACGCAAGGCCCTGACTCAAAACGTCAACATGGTTGAGGCCGATCAGCTTATACTGCAAGCCGAGCAAGGACTCAAGGTGGCTCGCATGGCATATTTGCCACAGCTCACCCTCTCTGCGCAAGGAACACTGTCGAGCTGGGACTTTGGTAAAGCTTCTCAGATTTATAACATTCCCCTGAACGCATCTTGGCAAATCGGTTCGCTCGGTTCGCTTCGCAATTCCAAGAAGCAGGTTGAAATGTCCCTGCTCCAGACGAAGGCTGCCAAGCAGGCAGTTCAAACGGGTATTATTTCTACAGTAGCCAATCTGTACTATTCCATCCTGATGCTCGACGAGCAGTTGCGTACCACGCAGTCCACCATCAGCCTTTGGGAGGAGAATGTGAAGACCATGGAAGCCATGGCCGAGGTGGGCTACACCAATCAGGCTGCAGTGGCTCAGGCTCGCGCCAATCTCATCGAAATACGTGCCTCGCTTCCGGCCTTGCAAGAGTCGATACGCAAATCAGAAAATGCCCTTTGCGTGTTGCTCCACGAAGCGCCCCATGCCATAGAGCGTTGCAGTTCTTTCAACCCCACTTTCCCCTCAAGTTTGTCAGTGGGTGTGCCCTTGCAGTTGCTCTCCTCGCGGCCCGATGTCAAGATGGCAGAATTGCAGCTTGCCAATGCCTTTTATGGCGTGCAGAAAGCCAATGCCGATTTCTATCCCCAAATATCCATCAACGGAACGGCAGGCTGGACCAACAGCGGAGGTTTAGGCATAACCAACCCAGGCAAGATATTGGCCAATGCCGTAGGTTCGATTGTGCAACCTCTATTCATGAGAGGCCAGCTCACGGCTCAGAAGAAAATAGCAGAGTCGCAGCAGAAAATTGCTGCACTCGACTTTGAGCAAACTCTCCTCACGGCAGGACAGGAAGTGTCTGATGCGCTTACAGCTTACCAGTCGTCAATATCTCAGTCGCAGTTGCGCGAGCAGGAAGTGGAACAACTCAAGGTGGCCTTGGAAAAAACGCAAGACCTCTTTAAGTACACAAACACCACGACCTATCTCGAAACTCTCACTGCACAGCAGAGCCTGCTCAGCGCGCAGTTGAAGCTAATTAACGACAAGTATTCACAAACACAAGCCGTCATTAACCTCTACAAGGCGTTGGGCGGCGGACGCGAAAACTAACTTAAAACATCTCAGCTATGATAAGTCCCTTAGCAGTAGTTGAACCCGGCGCACAGCTCGGGCAAAACGTAGAAATATATCCCTTTGTATACATCCAAAAGGACGTAGTCGTTGGCGATAATTGTGTTATTTATCCACGTGCCACGTTGCTTAACGGCACGCGTATGGGCAGCAACAATCGCGTCTTCCAAAATGCCGTGATTGGCGCCATGCCTCAGAGTGTTCACTTCAAGGAAGGAACTCCCCTCCACGTAACTATTGGCGATAACAACCTTATTCGTGAAAACGTGGTCATAGCCGGCGGCTACCTTGACGAGAAGGGAACATGCATAGGCAACGACAATCGACTCATGGACCGCATTCACATCAGCCACGATGTGCATGTGAAAAACCGTTGCGTCTTGGGCATCGGTTCCATACTTTGTTCGCGCAGTGAGGTCGATTCCAATACGATTATTTCCAACAGTGCCGTGCTACAGGTCGATGTGCGCGTGGGCCGTTACTCTCTTATAGAAAGCGGATGCCGCGTGCAGAAAGACGTGCCTCCATACATCATGCTCGGTGGAAACCCTGCTTGCTACCACGGTGTGAACCAAACAGTCTTGGAGCGCACTGGCACCGACAGTCGCACAGTACGCCACATTGGAAATGCATACCGTCTTGTCTATATGGGCGACTTTTCTATAGAGGATGCAGTGCTCCAAATCAAAGACCAGATTCCAAAAAGTTCGGAGATAGATTATATCACCAACTTCATTGAGTCGGCAAAGCATGGCATCATTCGTCGTCTGCCCAAAGAAGATTAGCATATTCATTTCCTTGATATTAAGCCTCGGCACGTCAGTGCAGAGGCTTTTTTCTGCCCAGATATACTTTATGTTTGCGCTGCTTTAGTCCGTGCGTTAGTGTGTTTTAACGACTGGCTCAGTTGTTGAAACTATCGCGGCGATAGTTTTATCTATCACGGCGATAGTTTTGTGTAGCTCAAAGTGCTTTGTATCTATGTTGGCTGGATTTGTCAGGAATATCGGCGGCGGCAAAAGAAAAGCGCCGCAGACATTGGTCTGCAGCGCTCTGCTAAAAATAAAAGTGCTTGAAGTCTTAGGCTTATTGGGCGAGCTTGTTGTCGCTGCCGAGCACATCGGTAATTTTGTGCTTGTAGAGTTCTACCATGAGGTCGCGAGCGGGACCGCAGTATTTGCGGGGGTCGAACTCTCCTGGCTTTTCGGCAAACACCTTGCGAACGGCGGCAGTGAAGGCCAGGCGGCTGTCGCTGTCGATGTTGATTTTGCAAACAGCGCTGGCTGCAGCCTTGCGGAGTTGCTCTTCAGGAATACCTACTGCGTCGGGCAGCTTTCCGCCATAGGCGTTAATCATGTCCACATACTCCTGAGGTACACTGCTTGAGCCGTGCAGCACGATTGGGAAGCCAGGAAGCTGCTCCATAATGGCGTCGAGCACGTCGAAAGCAAGGGGTGGGGGAACCAAGCGGCCAGTTTTCGGGTCGCGAGTGCATTGCTCGGGCTTGAACTTGTAGGCGCCGTGGCTTGTGCCAATCGAAATGGCCAGACTGTCAACACCTGTGCGGCTAACGAAGTCGATAACCTCTTCGGGCTTGGTATAGTGGCTTTCTTCGGCCACAACTTCGTCTTCAACACCGGCCAAAACGCCGAGCTCGCCCTCTACGGTCACGTCAAATTGGTGGGCATATTCCACAACCTTCTTTGTCAGCGCAATGTTCTCTTCGTAGGGCAGGGCGCTACCGTCAATCATCACACTCGAGAAACCGAAGTCTACGCAGCTCTTGCAGAGTTCGAAACTGTCGCCGTGGTCGAGATGCAGCACAATTTCGGGATGCTCGCAACCAAGTTCCTTTGCATATTCCACAGCCCCTTGAGCCATGTAGCGAAGGAGGGTTTGGTTAGCATAGTTGCGGGCGCCCTTGCTCACCTGGAGGATTACGGGCGAACGGAGCTCGCTGCTGGCCTTAATGATGGCTTGCAGCTGCTCCATGTTGTTGAAGTTGAATGCGGGGATGGCATATCCGCCATTGATGGCACGGGCAAACATTTCGCGGGTGTTTACGAGGCCGAGGTCTTTGTAACTTACCATGTTTTTTATTGTGTTGGTTGGTTTATTTATTGTGTATTCTTCTTTTTTTAGAGCAATTCTGTTTCGTCAAGAGTGACTCTCAGAATTAAGTGCCTCATGAAAGCATATATTTTGTCGGCGCAAAATTATCAATAAATTGCCTTTTGGACAAATGCATGAGGCTGTTTGTGCATCTTCTGAGGCTACTTAATCACAATTTTGCGGCTGCTCGACGTTCCGTCTTTGTGGAGCATTCTCACGATTAGTATGCGTTCTTGTTTGAGAAACGACATCGGAAGCGACACCTGCGTGCCATTGTCTTTGGCCTGAAAGAGACGCTTTCCTTGCGCAGAGTATATTTCGAAGGCCGTCGTTTCTTTACCCACGGTGAGCCCAAGTGTCTTTGCTGTTTCGGCTATCCATTGATTTTGGAGCGTAATAGTGGACAGGCCGGTGGGTTCCAACTCGTTTTCGCTCGATGTTTCTACTACTTCATAAAGAAGCGGAGCCGTTGTTTGCCCGCCAGCTGCGACAAGGCGCACGGCCTTGGCAGCGGGGTAGTTGCTAAGCTCCACAATCTGCATGTCGCTTGTCAGTGTACCGATTTGGCTCCATGTGGTGCCGTCTTCTGTAACTTGGATAGTGGGATTCTTTGTTTCGGCCTTCTGGAAGAAAGTCAGCGCTATGGGAGTCTTGCTACGTGTGAAGGAGTAGGTGATGGGCATAGCCGTGCTGGTGCTGATGTGCGTGTTGGCCTTCTGATCGGTGAGGGCGGCGAGTCCCATTCCGTTAGCATCGGTCACTACAGGCTCAGTCAGACTCTGCTTGTTCACCTCGATCTCAAAGAGGCGAAGCCACTTGCTGGTATTCGCATTTGTCACACGCAGCCGAACATACTTGGCACTGCGGCCTTTGCCGTCGAATGTGGCATATTTCATAACGTTATTATAGGTCATCACGCCACTGCTTGTCAGCGTAAAGTTTGTTATGTTTCCGCCGAAAATGGGAAGGGCTACCCATGACGTTCCGTTTTCCGAAATCTCAACGCGAGCCGTGTTCATGTAGTCTTCGTTTTTCGTTCCCACGCAGACCCTTACGTCGTGAATGGGCGTCGACTCAGCCAAGGTCAGTGTGTAGGCGTCGTTGTTTGCCTGATTTTTCTTTACAGCCCACCATGTGTCGTAGTTCCCGTCTGTAAGGTTCGACAGTGGCTGGTCTTCAGCATTGTCTCCCTCGGGCACGCTCACACTACTTATGGTAGGCGCCTGAGCAGGTGTGATGCTGAACACGCGTACGTTCAGACGCAGCGGAGCTGTGCTGCCCGATTTGTTGACAAGGATGAGCTGTTTCACGAGCTCGTCGGGAACTGCTGTTCCTTCGGCGTCTTTCCAATCGCGGCCGTTGGCGGAATATCGAATCGTGAATTTAGCGGCGAGCGTATCGGCTATTGTAATGGCGCTCAGGCGCGAAGCCACAGGAAGTTCCAAGCCAATGTAGCGTCCGTTTGGAACAGCAAGTGCGGAACTCGTCGTAAGATAATATGCCTTTGTGGTATTATTTTGCATAGCGCGGAGCGAATTGCCAGGGTCTTCTGTGAGGTTGTTGATTGCCGTTGGTCTCGAACCTTGTGTGTCGCTGAAGAAGTCGTTTAAGGCATTGTCGCGCAACCAATATACAAAGTTTTTGAAATAGCGTTCGGCCGGTTGCGATACTCGGCTCGATACGCTGATGCCGCTACCCATGCCTTCGAGCGCATAGGCCACATATTCATTCTTTATGGTCAAACTGTCTACTTTCATGGCCGTGTTTATATATTTCGACCATTTTTCGGAAGCTTCTTCCTCGTTGGAGAGGCCTGCAGCTTGCACTAGAGCGAGCGACGACGTTGCCATGCTGTGCAGTTTGCGCAACCAAGGCGCAATGTCGGTGAAGAAGAGACGGTCGCTCTCGCGGCTTGAATTTTCGAAAGCCAGAAAACGCTCCGAGGCGCTTATGATTTTTTCGAGACGTGCCACCAGGCTCTTCACATACGTGTTGTCAGGAGTCGATATGCGGTTTTTGGCATTATTTATGAGCGCATTGAAATCATCTGGGTCATTATATCGCAGGTAGTCGCTCAGAAATTCAAAATCCTCGGCATTCTCTTCGCCAACAACGGCCTTTACAGCGGCTCGCCAACTTCCAATGTTTTGGAACTTAGACGTGTTCCAAGAATAGTCTGCCACGCTGAATAATGCAATCTTTGAGAGTTCGCCTTCTTGCATGGGATTTGAAACGATGGCAATGCTGTTGTCGAGCTGCGAAGGCAGGGTTCCGTTGCTTGCCACTGCAGGCAGGTCGTAGAAGTTGCTATACATGTCTTTTGTGTAGAGCTGACCGTCGGCATTATCGTTGCAAGGATAGTTCCACCACCAGGCAACCTTGCGACCCAGGTGCTGAGAAACTGCGTTAAGGTCGCCAGAGTTTGGAATGCTCCACACTCCCCAACCAGTAATATATATGTTTATATAAGACGGAGTCTTGGACAGAGCTTTGTAGAACCCTTCGCGCTCCGAGGCTCCCACCCAGCCAAGAGCGTAGATCTGAGGCACAAAATGCAGGGGGCGCACTGTGTCGGTTGCTTCGGCTGTGGGTTTGTTGAACTTGTTCTCCAATGCTTGCTGAACCTCGGTTAGACGCGTGGCATTGAGTTCATATTTGTCGGCCGATGGGAGGCCCACGTCATCGACGAAGATGCCGAATTGGCGAACACCGAGATTGTGCATCAGGGTGAACTTGCTCATTATGTCGCTGACTACTGTTGATGAATTGATGAAGTTGTTGCCCGGGTGAATGGCCCAAATGAAATTCACCTTGGTGGCTTGCGATTCCTTAGATATATCACGAATCATATTCTGAGAGAGCCAGCCGTTCTTCTCTTGTTGCTGTGTAATTGAAGTGGGGTAGGCGTCTTTCCACTTTTCGGAGTGGTATGGGTCGCTCTTGGCGCCATAAAGATAAGTGTTCATCTTGTAGCGCATCATGAAGCGGAATAAATCTTTCTTGACGCTTACGCTATACGGATAGCCGTAGTATCCCTCTACGAGCCCGCGGTTTTGAATGTCGGCATAGTCGTAGAGTGTGGTGGTTTTGAGGTTCGTGGTTCCTTTGTCAAGTATCTGCTCAAGCGAAGCCAATCCGAAAAAAGTGGCATCGGTGTTTTTGCCCACGATGACCACACATGCCTTGCCGCCATCATTGAATAGATGAAGCAAGTGGTTATCAAATTTTTCAGTGTGCGCAAACACATCGCGCTTCAGCCCCAGTTGTGTGCACTTCTCGTCGGCCTTGTCGTTGCTGCCTCCGTTTGTGCCGAGATAAATTACGGACTTTGTGTTTTCAGCCGGCAATTCGTTGACAATCTGTGTGCTAAGTCCTTTCTCTTCAAGCAAAGATGTGGCTCTGTCCTTGGTGGCTTGGTCGATAGCGTCGGAGCAGAGGACTAGCACCTGCTCAGTGAACGACACTGTAGCGCTGCCGGCAATCTGTTCGTGCGGAATGGGGTAGATTACATACTGCGCGGTGGCCATGAGTGCAAAGAAACTCATAGCCAGGGTGAGTAGATTTTTTTTCATGGTTCAACTAATAATTGAAATAAAGTGTATAGTTTATATTATTAAGGTATTTTTAGTTTGTTGCTGGCAGCCTGAAGTTTATTTCTTCAGGGCTGCCAGTGTTTCGCGGAGCGTAGCTATTTTTGATAGAGCGTCGCTTTTCTTTTTGCGTTCGAGTGCCACCACAGCCTCGGGAGCATTTTGCACAAAGCGTTCGTTTGAGAGTTTTTTCTCTACGCCTGCCAAGAAACCTTCGAGGTGTTTTAATTCTGCCTCGGCCTTTGCTATCTCGGCAGTCACGTCAATGAGGTCGCCAAGTAGCACTGCATATTCGCTTGTGCCCACCATAAAGGACGACGCTCCTTGTCCCTTCTCACTCACAACGGCAACGCTGCTCACGTTAGCCATTTTGCAAATAAGGGCATCGTAGAGAGCAATAGGGTTCGAGCCTACTACTTGAAGGTCGAGCACGTTCTTTTGGGCAATGTTCTTTTGGTTTCTGATGGCACGAACTCCCGATATAACGGCTTTGGCCTTCTCGAAGTTTTCGAGCAAAGGTGCGTCGCCATCCTTCGGAGCATCAATTGTTTGTGGGCTCACCATGATGCTCTCGCCCTCGCTGCGTTCTGCAATATGTTGCCATAATTCTTCTGTGATGAACGGCATGAACGGATGGAGCAAGTGTAGCAGGTCGTTAAAGGCATCGAGTGTGGCTTCGTAGGTAGCCTTGTCGATAGGAGAGCCATAAGCGGGCTTTACGAGTTCGAGATACCAACTCGAAAATTCGTCCCAGAAGAGTTTATATACCTCCATGAGGGCCTCGCTGATGCGATATTTTTTATAAAGGTCGCCAATTTCTGCAGCACTTTGGCGCAAGCGCGCACTGAACCAGTCTATGGCTTTCTTAGCTGTCTCGCTCTGCTCTGCCTCTGCGCTTACTTCCCATCCTTTGACCAGACGGAACGCATTCCATATCTTGTTGCAGAAATTGCGTCCCTGCTCGCAGAGCGCCTCGTCGAAGAGGATGTCGTTGCCGGCTGGAGCCGAGGGCATCATGCCCATTCTCACACCGTCGGCACCGAATTTGTCGATGAGCTCGAGCGGGTCGGGAGAGTTTCCAAGTTGTTTCGACATCTTGCGGCCGAGTTTGTCGCGAACGATGCCGGTGAAGTAAACATTCTTAAAGGGCATTTTCCCTGTATACTCGTATCCGGCCATTATCATGCGGGCAACCCAAAAAAAGATGATGTCGGGACCGGTTACGAGGTCGCTCGTGGGATAATAGTATGCAAGGTCGCTGCTTTCGGGATCGGTGATGCCGTTAAATAGCGAGATGGGCCACAGCCACGATGAGAACCATGTGTCGAGTGCGTCTTCGTCTTGGCGAAGGTCGGCCGCGCTGAGACTGGCGTTGCCCGACTCCTTACGCGCCAGTTCCACGGCTTCGTCGATGGTCTCGGCTACTACATATCCGCCCTCGGGCAGATAGTAGGCTGGGATGCGATGTCCCCACCACAGTTGGCGGCTTATGCACCAGTCCTTGATATTTTCGAGCCAGTGACGATACGTGTTTTTATATTTGGCGGGATAGAATTTTATCTCGTCGTTCATCACGGGAGGCAGGGCCAAATCGGCAAAATGCTGCATGCGCAGGAACCACTGCATAGACAGCTTTGGCTCTATAGGAACGTTGGTGCGCTCGCTGAAACCCACGTTGTTGGTGTAGGCTTCTACCTTTTCCATGAGTCCGGCTTCTTCAAGGTCTTTTTCTATTTGCTTTCTCACTTCGAAGCGGTCCTGTCCCACATAGAGGCCTGCGGCTTCGCTGAGTGTGCCGTCGGCATTGAATATGTCGATGCTTGCCAGATTGTGTTTCTCGCCCAACATATAGTCGTTCACATCGTGGGCTGGTGTAACCTTGAGGCATCCTGTGCCAAATTCCACGTCCACGTATTCGTCTTCTATCACGGGAATGGAGCGCCCAACGAGGGGCACGATGACACGCTTGCCCTTGAGCCAATGATTCTTGGGGTCGTTGGGATTAATACACATGGCCGTGTCGCCCATAATGGTCTCGGGGCGCGTGGTGGCTACGATGGCGTAGCGCTTGTCGGCATCTCCTTCCACCATATATCGCAGGTAGTAGAGTTTGGAGTGTTCTTCTTTATAAACTACTTCCTCGTCGGATAGCGCGGTTTGGGCCTTAGGGTCCCAATTGACCATGCGTACACCACGATATATGAGCCCTTTGCGATAGAGGTCGACAAAGACTTTTATTACGCTGCGACTGCGTTCCTCATCCATGGTGAAGGCAGTACGGTCCCAGTCGCAACTGGCACCAACACGGCGAAGCTGCTTCAGAATGATGCCGCCGTGTTCGTCGGTCCACTCCCACGCATATTTCAGAAACTCTTCGCGGGTGAGGTCCTGTTTTTTAATTCCTCGTTCAGCCAATCTGTTTACCACCTTGGCCTCGGTGGCAATCGAGGCGTGGTCGGTGCCGGGCACCCAGCAGGCATTCTTGCCTTCCATGCGCGCACGGCGAACGAGGATGTCCTGTATCGTTTCATTAAGCATGTGCCCCATGTGTAGGATTCCCGTCACATTGGGTGGGGGAATTACGACTGTATAGGGCTCACGGCCGTCGGGTTTTGAACTGAAAAGCTTGTGTTTTTCCCAATAGGCATACCATTGCCGTTCTACGGCTTCTGGATTATACTTTGTTGCTAATTCCATCTTTTTTAAGTGAGTTTTTCGTCAATATCTGCGCAAATTTACGCAAAAACACCACAATATACGACGCGCGCGCGAGGTTTTTTATGTCTGAAACCTATATCGGAGCGTATTTAAGGTGTGCGGAGTCGCTTTTGGTCGAGGACGCCGCGCAGAGTTGAGCCAGTTTCTCAGACTGTCGGCTCGGTAGTTGAAAGCTTTGTGCCGATTGGTTTCTCAGAGGGCGCATACCGAAAAAACAAGGAGCAAAGCATATCGCCTTGCCCCTTGTTTGCATATTTATTTAGTCGATGTGATAAATTCGCTTGCACTGATCGGTGAGTTTTGCTGCCGTTTCTGCTCCCACAGGTACGAGGGGAAGTCTCAGCACGTTTTGAATTTTTTGCTGCGTGGCCATGATGTGTTTTATACCGCCTGGGTTGCCGTCGGCAAAAAGTGTTTTATACATTGGTGCGAAGGCGCGCTGCCATTTGAGTGCTTCGTTCCACCTTCCTTCCAGGGCGGCGTGTACCATTGTGCCAAATTCGTGTGGAAAGGCGTTGCCTACGACAGAGATAACTCCTTGAGCCCCCAGGGTGAGGAGCTCAAACGTAATACCATCGTCGCCGCTGAGCACTTCAAATCCCTCGGGAGCGTTTCCAAGGATTTCTTCGATTTGTCCAATTCGCCCAGATGCTTCTTTGATGGCCACAATGTTTTCAAAGTTTCGAGCCAGTCGGAGCGTAGTTTGTGCTTCAAGGTTTACCCCAGTGCGTCCCGGAACGTTGTAGAGCACTATGGGTAGATTGCACGTAGCCGCAATGGCTTCGAAATGTCGGTACAGACCTTCCTGAGTGGGCTTGTTGTAGAAGGGGCAGACTATGAGCAGGCCGTCTATGCCTTCGAAGTCGTCGCGTCCTATGCGTTCCACAACTTCGGCCGTGCAGTTTCCGCCGGCGCCAAGCAACAGTGGCAGCTGGCCCGAGCTTTCCTGGCGAACAATCTTCACAATTCTGTGCCGTTCCTCGGTTGTTAAACATGGGGTTTCGGCTGTAGTGCCCAGCACACAAAGGAAGTCCGTGTCTTCTTTCACGTGTTGACGCACAAGCTTGCGCAGTGATTCTTCGTCAAGCTCACCCGATGCCAGAAATGGGGTAATCAGCGCCACGCCGAGCCCACGAAAGGGATTCTTTCTCATAAGTATTCTTTTTTTCAGGCGCAAATTTACGAAAATTCTTTGGTATGGCTTCTACTGGTCTTTCAAGTTTTGCTATTATCTGCTCATACGTTTGTTTAAGTCCCGCTTGCGTGATGACGAGCCTCAGTCTTCTATCATTTGCAGAAAACTTTCTTCGCTGACAATGGCTATGCCTAATTTCTGAGCCTTTTCGAGTTTTGACGGCCCCATGTTTTCGCCAGCCAGAATAAACGATGTCTTTTGACTGATGCTGCTCACGTTTTTTCCGCCGTGCATCTCGATAATCTGTTTGTATTCTTCGCGGCTATGTTGTTCAAAGGTGCCACTGATTACGATGCTCTTGCCGGCAAGTCGGTCGGAGGTGGTTTCCACTTGTTCCATCTCCATGTTTACGCCTGCTTCGGCCAGACGTTCAATGAGGGCAACGTTTCTCTCGTCGGCAAAGTATTGCAAAACGCTTTGCGCAATTTTTTCGCCGATGCCTTCCACTTGCAAAAGTTGCTCAAGTGTGGCGTTGCGCAGCGCCGTCATGCTCTTGAATTGCGCGGCCAGCATTTTGGCTGCCACTTTGCCCACGAAGCGAATGCCCAGGCCAAAGACCACGCGGTCGAAACTCATTTTCTTTGATGCCTCGATGGCGTCGACAATCTTGCGTGCCGATTTCTCGCGGCTGCGGTCCACACCGCAAATGTCGGCCACCCTAATGCGATAGAGGTCGCTCGCGTCGCGTATGAGCCCACGTTCAAAATATTCGTCCACGGTTTCGGGGCCCAGCGAGTCGATGTTCATAGCATCGCGGCTGATGTAGTGCTCAATGCGACCCTTCAATTGCGGAGGACATGCAGTATAGTTGGGGCAATAGTGGGCAGCCTCGCCTTCGTAGCGCACGAGGGGTGTGCCGCATTCGGGGCAGTGGGTTGCAAACGTCACTTCGGGGCCAAGCATCATGCCACGGCTTTCCGTGTCGACGCCCACAATTTGTGGAATTATTTCGCCCGCTTTTTCTACATAGACCATGTCGCCGAGCCGCAGGTCGAGCTGACGAATGATGTCGGCATTGTGGAGCGAGGCGCGCTTTACAATGGTTCCGGCGAGCAACACGGGGTCCATGTTTGCCACGGGAGTAACGGCGCCTGTGCGTCCCACTTGGAATGTCACCTCGCGAAGGCGGGTCAGTGCACGCTCGGCCTGAAATTTGTAGGCAATGGCCCATCGTGGCGACTTGGCCGTAAAGCCGAGCTGGCGCTGCTGGCGCAGTGAGTCGACCTTGAGCACAATTCCGTCGGTAGCTACGGGCAGCGAGCGGCGCTCAGTGTCCCAATAGTCAATGAAGTCGAATACGTCCTGCAGCGAGTGGCCAAGCTTCATGCTTTCTGAGATTTTGAATCCCCACGTTCGTGCAAGCTGAAGGTTGGCATAGTGGCTGTCGCCCACAGCTCCGTCGCCAAGCAAATAGTAGAGGTAGGCATCGAGGCGGCGTTGACTCACCACGCGTGAGTCTTTGCTTTTTAGTGTGCCGCTCGCAGCATTTCGCGGGTTGGCGAAGAGCGGTTCTTCGCGGGCTTCGCGCTGTTGGTTCAAGGCTTCGAAACTTTTCCAGGGCATGAGGATTTCGCCGCGTATTTCGAAACTTGCCGGGCGTCCCGTTTCTTGGGGCACAACAAGGGGTATGCTGCGAATGGTGCGCACATTTGCAGTCACATCGTCGCCGCGCACACCGTCGCCGCGCGTCAAGGCGCGCACCAACTGGCCGTCTTCATACCACAGACTGATGCCCAAGCCGTCGAATTTCAACTCCATGCAAATGTCGAAAGGCTCTCCGCCCAGTCCCTGAGCCACGCGCTCGTAGAAGGCACGCACGTCGTCGCGATTGTAGGTGTTTCCGAGCGAGAGCATGGGATATCGGTGGGCCACTTGCTCAAAGTCTTCGGTCAAGTCGCTGCCTACGCGCGACGTGGGCGAGTTTGGGTCGGCCATTTCGGGGTGTCGTTGCTCCAAGTCGATGAGCTCATGCATCATGTCGTCGAACTCGCGGTCGGAAATCTCGGGTGCGTTTTTCACGTAGTAGTTGTAGTTGTGGCGCTCCAGCTCCTTGCGTAGTGTAAGTATGCGATCGGTTTCTGTCATGGCGGTGTTTGGTAATTCAAGGCCAAAGATAAAATAAAAAAACGAAAAGATGGCGACTGCGGTGGGCACAAATGTTCTTTATGACTATCTTTGCAAAAAATTTCAGAAACGACATTTCTTACGCATGCGCATAGATATTATTACCGTACTGCCTCGCATGCTCGATGGTTTCTTGGATTGTTCCATCGTGGCGCGGGCTCAGAAGAAAGGACTCGTGGAGATTTACGTTCACGACCTGCGCGACTACACCACCGACAAGCACCGACGTGTCGACGACTATCCTTTTGGAGGTTTTGCCGGCATGGTGATGCAGTGTCAGCCCATCGACGACTGCATTGCTGCGCTGAAGGCTGAGCGCCAATACGACGAAGTGATTTTCACCACGCCCGATGGCGAGCAATTCTCGCAGCCCATGGCCAACGAATTGTCAATGAAAAAAAACATCATCATACTTTGTGGTCACTATAAGGGCATAGACTATCGCATACGCGAGCATCTCATCACCAAAGAGATTTCTGTGGGCGACTATGTGCTTACCGGAGGTGAGCTTCCTGCTGCGGTGATGACCGATGCCATTGTGCGACTTATTCCCGGCGTTTTGAGCGATGAGCAAAGCGCGCTGAGCGATAGTTTTCAGGACAATCTTCTTGCTGCTCCCGTCTATACGCGTCCGGCCAACTATAAAGGTTGGATGGTGCCCGAGGTGCTGCTCAGCGGCCACGATGCCAAAATCAAAGAGTGGGAACTCAGCCAGTCGCTGGAACGCACCCGCCGGCTGAGACCCGATTTGCTGAAAGGAACTGAGTTCGAAAAATAAACTACAGCCGACCTTGTAATAAGGTGGTTGGGGCTGCAAAAAAATATCTCCGAGCTAGTCTGAATTAGCTCGGAGATATTTTAAATTAGCTCGGAGATATTTTTAACAACTGCCGCAATAGTTTTTTTTGTTGGCTCAGTCGTGTTTCCAGCGTAGTGTTTCGTCGGGCCAGGCTATGGCCATGTGGGTCGACTTGAGCCGTGGGCGCTGAGCATCACAGGCCTTGAGAGAATCGGTGAGCTCGCGAGACAGACGGTGTGCCAGCTTTGGTTTCTTAGCTACTAAATCGTGTGTATAGCCTATGTCGGCCTTGTTGTCGTATAGTTCTAGAGTTTGCGTCTCCCAAAAGTAGACGAGATGATAATTGCCCTTCATGATGGCAGAGTAGGGCCCGTAGCCATCGGCTTGTCTGATGTTTTCTGTCCAAAGGTTGGGATAGTGCCAAACAATGGTGCGCTCCCTCGTGCGTCGCGGGTGGCGCAGCAAAGGGACTATGTCTTTTCCGTCAATGTGCTGAATGGTTCGATAGTTTTTGATGCCCGCCATCGAAAGCAGGGTGGGGAAGAAATCTTCTACCATCACGCGATTGTGGTTGACGGTGCCTCCTTTGGTAACTCCCGGCCATACAATCATCATGGGTTCGTGAATGCCGCCCTCATAGGCAGAGCCTTTTCCGCCGCGGGCCGGAAAGTTTTGGTCGTAGTTGTAGCGTCCCTGACGTGGCCAGATGGCTTGTCCGCCGTTGTCCGACATAAAAATTATGATTGTGTTGCGAGCCACGTCGGGGCGAGCCTGAAGAAAATTGAGAATGTCGCCCAGACTCTTGTCCATTCCCTCCACAAGAGCTGCGTGGTTTATTTCGGCCTCGCTGAGAGGCGCGTTGAGCATGGCGTCGTGCTTTCCGCTGCCGTCGGCTTCCAGGTAGTTGCCTACGAAGCGCTTGTCGGCATCGTAGGGCACGTGGATGGCATAGTGCGACATGTAGAGAAAGAAAGGCATCTTTTTGTCAATGGCTCCCTGCATGGCGCGCTGGGCTTCGATGGTGAGTGCCTCGGTGAGGAATGTGCCCGTGCCATAGTAGGCTTCGAGCCCTTTCACGTGGAAGGGGCCACTGCCATATTCGTTTTCGGCCAGATAGCTGGCCGGAGCGCCGTTGGCGCCGCCGGCAATGTTCTCACAAAATCCCATTCGCAACGGGTCCTCGCCAGCAGTGCCCTCAGCAGCGAAGTGAGCCTTTCCGCAATGTATGGTGTAGTAGCCGGCATCGCGCAGCAATTGCGGCAGCGGCGTTACTTTAGTGGCCTGAACTGCGTCGCGCTCACTGGCGTCTTCGGGCTGCAAACCGTTATAGTGCCAGTCGGGCACCTCAAGTATGTCGCTCTCAACGTCGGTCCTGATGTTGTAGTGCAGGGTCCAATTGGTGACGCGATGGCGTGCCGCATTCATGCCCGACATGAGCGAGCAGCGCGACGGAGAGGATATGGCGCAGGCATAGGCGTTGGTGAATTTCGTGCCAAGTCGTGCCATGCGTTCCATGTTGGGCGTGCGATAGCGACTGTTGAGCGGTGTGGCCGACGTCCAAAAGGGGACAGAAGTTTCTTGCCAGCCCATGTCGTCGACCAGGAAGAACACTATGTTTGGCTTCTCGCTTTGGGCTGCAAGCGAGGCGCATGTCATGGCCAGCGACACCGAAATGGTTAGTTTTGAAGGGCTGTGCATACGACGTTGTGTGCTTAGAGTTGGTGCAACTTCAGAATGTTGTCCACCTGTCGGGCACATTGCAGACTGGTGTCGGCCATGCGGAGCAACAAATTGTAGGCAGCCTTTTTCACTTCGAAACGCTCGCTGCTCAGCAATGCCGTGGCCTGGTCGAGGAGCTCGGTTTCGTCGCGCGCGGTGAATTGCCGGCCGTCGGCCAATAGGCGACCGGCCAGCAATAATCCGCAAAGCTGCTGCATGTCGCCGCCATGAGCTGTCCACTGAAAGACCTTTTCGCTCGCAAAGGGCAGGTGGCTCACAAGATAGTAGACATAGCAATTAGCCTCTTCGGCATATTTTATCTCCTCAGCCCATGTGTCGGCTTCGTCGGCTGTGAGTGCGTCGTGGGGCATGATCATCGTGGCCAGCAGTCGGCACTCACGAATGTTTTCGTGCCACAGGGCCAGCGCCAGTGTGTAGCTGTGCTCAATCTCTTCGGAGAAACTTTGCAGGCGCGGCAGTTCCACTCCAAAGATGACGCGGTGGCCTACGCCCTTCTCGCGCAGCGACTGGCTCAAAGGGCCGTTCATCATGCTGAGCAGCTCTTTTTTGATATCGTTCACGTCAGTCGTTAACATCGGGCAGGGTGTTGTAGTCGCGACTGTAGCGAAGCATTTGAGCATCGTAGGCTTCGTCGTAGCTGACCGTTACGTCGACGATGCGGCCTTGGGCGTCAAATTGTGGAGTGTAGACGGGATTGATAAAACCTTTGTAGGGTGCCAGGTGGAGTGCTTCATAGCGTTTCAGCACTTCGGCATGGAGTTTCTGATCTACTTTCACGCCGTAATTCTCTACGAGCTGGCGGGCAGCCTCGTAGTCGCCCTCGCTCTTGATGCGCTGCACCTCGGCCAGCAGTTGAGCGAAGAGCTGGCGAAGACGCTCGTAGTCGTTGATCTTGACGTAGGTCTTTCCTTTCTTTTTGACGAGCTCCACCACGTTGTCGCTCTTGCCGTGCTCATAGGCCCAGTGTGCAATGAAGGAGCGGTTGCGCATGTGGGCCTCTTCGATGTTGAGTCCGGGCTTGATGCGCACGAGCTGCGTCATGAGCCCGTTCATCATGTAAGTGTAGTATTCGGATTTATAGGCGTCCATATTAGGTGTCAGTCCGAGCTCTACGAGTTTGGGGTCGCCAAGGTAGTAGAGCGCAA
Organism: uncultured Bacteroidales bacterium; assembly: GCA_902796835.1. Lineage (GTDB taxonomy): Bacteria > Bacteroidota > Bacteroidia > Bacteroidales > Bacteroidaceae > Alloprevotella. The sequence goes on along the minus strand of CADBQP010000037.1, from coordinate 37,955 downwards.
AGAGGTCGGCGCGTCCCTCTTCTATGGTGGCGCCATATGCCTTGAGCGTATCGGGGTCGGTACCGGGCAGAAGTTTTCCACTGGCATGGCCCAGACATTCATGAAGGTCGGTGTGAAGGTCGTCGCAGGCATCGCCGTATTGACGGATGAGCTTGCGCGTGGCCTCGTCTATGATAAATTCCTGGTCGAATCCGCTTCCGTGGGCCGACTTGGCGTAGGCGCCGGTGAGATTGGCTATGGTGACACTCTTTGAGCCGTGTTCTTTTCTGACCCAGTCGGAGTTGGGCAGATTGATGCCGATAGCTGTGCTCGGATAGAGGTCGCCGCCAAGAATAGCTGCCGTGATGACTTTTGCGGAGATGCCTTTCACGTTTTCTTTCTTGAAGCGGCTGTCGATGGGAGCGTTTTGCTCAAACCACGAAGCGTTGTCCGAAAGTTTGCGTGTGCGCTTTGTGGCTTCGAGGTCTTTGAAGTTTACGATGGCCTCCCACGATGCTTTTAGTCCGAGCGGGTCGCCATAGGTTTCTGTGAAGCCGCAAACGAAATCTACCAAGCCTTCGGTTTCTTTGAGCCAGAGGATGCTGTATTCGTCGAAGGTGCGCAAGTCGCCTGTGCGGTAGAATTCTACGAGGCGGTCGATGACTTTTCTTTGCTGCTCGTTTTCGGCAAAGGGCTTTGCCTTTAGCAGGTTTTCAATGATTTTAGAGATGGCGGAGCCGTAGAGTCCGTGTTCGCGCCACACTTTCTCGCGGAGCACGCCGTTTTCCTTGACGAGACGCGAGTTCATGCCGGTCATTACGGGGCAGGGATCGAGCGGCGCCTTGCGGAGTGTATAGAATTCCTCGGCTTCGGCCTGTGTGATTCCCTCGCCATAGTAGTTTTCTGCGCTGGTCAGAAGCAGGTCGTCGCCGTCTTTTTGGTTGACACGCATGGGCATCACTTTTGGTTCGAAGATGACGGGCATGAGGTCGGCCACGGGAGCATTATAACCAACGCTTTGGAGTGCTTGTTGCAACCATTCTTGGCTGAAACCCGGCTCGAATTTTTCTTGTCCGTAGTGATGGTGAATGCCGGCGCTGAACCACACGCGCTTCAGATAGGTGGCGAAAGCCTTGAAGTCGGCGCTGTTGCGATTGCCGTTGTATTTCGTGTAAACCGTTTCTAGCATGCGGCGAATGCGCAGGTTGTAGCGACCGTTTTGGTCGAAGAGAATGTCGCGGCCTTGCAGTGCTGCTTCGGTGAGATAGTAGATGTAGGCCTTTTGCTTGGGTGTGAGGCTTTCGAAGCCTTCCACCTTGTAGCGCAGCATTTGGATGTCGGCAAATTTTTCGTTGTTGTAGTTGAAATCGTCTGCCTGTGCGTTTGCTGCCAAGGCGGTTGATGTCAGTAGAATCATGGCGAGAGTTTTTTTCATATCGTATGTTGTTTTTATTGTTGGCTTGATGTTTGAAAGAGTTGGCTTAACTGTTTTTTATGTTGGCTCGAGTCTGCCAGCATGGTGGCTATCTATATGTAGTCGTCCACGGTTTCGTTTATAAAGTCGAGGAAGGGCTTCCCGGTTTCGAAGAGTTGGGCCACGGTGTCGGCCCAATTGGGACTCATCACGGCCTCATCGCTGATGTTTGTCCAAATGCAATAATCCTTTGCCTTGAGATATTCGGGATGGGCAAAGTCGCGCGGAAATCCCTTGGGTATGGTTTTTAGTTTGCTAAGGCTCATGTTGGGAAAGGCTTGCCTGAAGTGTGCGTCCTCGGCAATGCTCAGAAAGCGCTCGGTGTCATAGAGGATGCTGTTGCGCACGGCGTGGAGCACAGGTGGCTCCAAATAGTAGGAACCAAGCGCCACCATGCACTGACCTGGCTCAAGATGGAAGTAGTAGCCGCCGTGGAGCGACTTTTTGCCACGTGGGTTAATGTAAGTGCCGAAATGGCGTTTATAGGGCGACTTGTCGGCGCTAAAACGTGTGTCGCGGTAGAATCGATATAGGGTAGACTTTACGGGAATGGACAGCATCTCTGAATCGAACTGCCCAATGCGCTCTATGAGTGTTTCGGCCATGCTTTGAAACTCAGCTGCCGCTTCCATATAGAGCGCTTTGTGGGCGCCAAACCACTCGCGGTTGTTGTGAATGGCCACTTTGTGCAGAAATGTGAATATCTTCTTTTGGTTCATGTGCTTTAGTCTTTTTTCCAAAAAGCCGGGAATAATGGCAGGAGCACTGCAAAAATTTCGAGACGGCCGGCCAGCATCAGGAAGGACCCTAGCCAGAGCCCTGCGTCGGGCAGCATGTTCATCAGTCCGGCCGAGTTGACCTCATGGCCGAGCGCAGGTCCAATGTTGCCCAGCAGGCTGGCTGAAACACCATACGCATCGAGCAAGGGGAGGCCCATGCAGAGATAGGCAATGATGCTGATTATGAGCAGCAGAACGTAGACAACGAAAAATGCAAAGACCGTTCTGATTACTGTTCCGCTGAGGGTGTTTTCCCCAATGCGGATGGGCAATACGGCCCGCGGGTGGAGCAGGTGGTTGAGTTCGTTCGAAAGAAGTTTGAACGAGGACACAATGCGCACACACTTCATGCCGCCGCCGGTTGAGCCGGCCATTGGGCCAATAATGGCCGTGAGATAAATAAGCACCACGATTGCAGCCGGCCAAAGGGTGAAGTCGTAGGTGACAAAGCCTGTGGTTGTTTGCAGCGACACTACTTGGAATAGAGAGTTGCGGAAGCCTGCTTCAATGTTGCCGCTGGTTGCAATGCTATAGGCTGCGATAATCAGTGTGGTGCAGACCATGATGGCGGCATAGGCTTTCAGCTCGCTGTTGCTAAAGGCTTGTTTAAATTTGTGTTTGGCCAAGACAATATATATAAGGGTGAAGTTCATGCCCGATACGAACATGAAGAAGCAAGCTACGTATTCGATGAGAGGAGACTGGAAGTAGGCAATGCTGCTGTCGTGAGTGGAAAAGCCTCCGGTGGCGATTGTTGACATGGCATGGTTGGTTGCATCGAAGATGTCCATGCCCGACAAATAGTATGCGCCCGTGCATACTAGCGTGAGGAAGATATATATCGTGCAAATCCAACGGGCTGTGGTATTAACTCGCGGATGAAGTTTTCCCAGCTTGAGCCCTGTTGCCTCGGCGGCAAATAATTTGATGGCTCCTCCGCGAATGCTTGGAAGAAGCGCTATGGTGAAGAAAATAATGCCTAATCCGCCAAACCAGTGCGACATGGAGCGCCACATGAGAAGGGAGTGGGGCTGCTCGTCAAGGTTGGTCATGATTGTGGCCCCCGTTGTGGTGAAACCCGACATGGCCTCAAAAAAAGCTTCGGAAACTCTGATGTTTTCAACACTGAGCGCGAAAGGTATGGATCCAAGCACAGAAAACAATAGCCAGGTGAGGGCCACTGACAGGTAGCCTTCGCGGCGTGTCATCTTGGTGCTGGGTTTTCGGCCATACATGTGGAGCGCCATGGCCACCACGAATGAAATTATGGCGGCAATGACAAAATTCTCTAAATGCGTTTCTTGCCAACATATTCCAACGATCATTGCCGTGATGAGCAATGTCGTTTGAACAAATGCCATGATGCTGAGCAGGCGGGCTATGATATGGAAATTTATCACTTGAAGTATTTTTCGAGTTTCTGTATGGAATTCTTCAGGCAAAAGGCTACGACAATGTCGCCGGGCATAATTTGTGTGTTACCATTGATGAGTATTCCCTTGCCTTTGCGAACGAGTCCACCAAGGTTGACATTGCTGGGCAAACCAAGGTCTTTCACAAGATGCTTCGTTACTTTTGCGCCTTGAGCTACGGGAAACTCTGCCACGTCAGCGTTGGCCACGGTCAGCGTCTTCACGCTTGCCACGTCGGCCTTGAGCATCATGCGATAGATGTGGCTTGCTGCAAATGTTTTCTTGTTGATGATAGTTCCTATGTCGAGCGACTCGGCCATGGGGATGTAGTCCGTGTTTTCTATGACGGCAATGGTCTTTCGTATGCCGCGCTGCCGGGCTTCGAGGCAGGCCAGGATGTTGCGTTCCGACGAGTCGGTGAGTGCGGCAAAGGCTTGTGCGCTCTCAATGTTCTCGTCTTCCATCACGTCGATGTCGGTTCCGTCGCCCTTAAGGACGAGCAGGTTTTTATGATGTACGAGTTGATTAATTTCTTCGCAGCGATGGCTGTCGGTCTCGAAAAGTTTGGCGTGCATATTGTCGGGCATGTTCTGCAGGGCCTGCACGGCAGTGTCGCTTCCGCCAACTATGACAATGTGTGTCACGTCGGGATAATTTTCTTTGCCGGCTATTGTGCGAATGTGTTCCACGTTTGGCGGTGTAGTCATGAAGAACACAGTGTCGTACTCAATGATGTGATCATCGCCGTGGGGGATTATCGTTTCGCCGCTCCGTTTGATGGCCACGATATGGAAGGGTGAGTCTGGCCCGCAGATTTCGCGAATAGGTTTGTGGTCGCCTATAATAGTCGCACCGCTTCTAACCTTAACGCTCAGCAGCACGAGCTCGCCGTTCTGCACTTCCCACCATTGTCTAATCCAGCTCCGTCCGATGTTGAGCATGATTTCTTTTCCGGCAAGCATCTCCGGATAAATAATCGAGTCGATGCCTATTTCTTTGAAGAAGGCTACTTGTTCGGGGTGCGTAAATTCGTCGGTGTCAACGCGGGCAACGGTTTTCTTGGCGCCCATTTTATGGGCCAGGATGCAACAGGTGAGGTTATGGGCCTCGTCGGGCGTAACGCCGATGAAGAGGTCGGCGCCAGACGTGCCTGCTTCGCGCAAGGCTACTACCGACAGCGGTGAGCCAACGAGAGTCATGAGGTCGAAACTGCCCTCAAGATTTTCCAGGCGTGCCTCGTCCTCATCGATGAGCACGATGTCGTGATTTTCTTGCGACAGGAGTTTTGCCAGGTGTGTGCCGACGGCTCCTGCTCCTGCTATGATTATTTTCATATGGTAGTGTGTGGTTTTTTTGGCTGGGCCAGTTTGTTTTATTGCTGTGCGAGTATTTTTTCAATAGTCTGCTTCACGCTTTTCGAATCGATGCCTACCATTTCGTATTCCTCCTTGACGGTGGCATGGGGTACGAACTTGTCGGGCAATCCGAGTCGCACGAGTTGAGGATGGTATTGATGGTCGCTAAGCCATTCGAGCACGGCGCTTCCCATGCCGCCCAGCAAGGCTCCGTCTTCGAGTGTGACAACTTTATCGTAGTGCTCGCCAATCTCACGGAGTATGTTTTCGTCAAGTGGCTTGAGATATCGCAGGTCATAGTGGGCTATGGTCACGTTGGGGTGGATTTTCTCGATTTCGTCAATGGCTCTTGCGGCCTGATGTCCGATGGGGCCGATACTAATTATGGCAATGTCTTTTCCATCGTGCAGTTTGCGGCCTCGCCCTACTTCGACTTTTTCGAGCGGGCAGCGCCAGTTCGTCAGATATCCGCTTCCGCGGGGATAGCGTATGACGAAGGTGCCCATTCCTTCGAGTTGTGCGGTATACATGAGCCTGCGCAGTTCATGTTCGTCGTAGGGGGAAGCAATGGTGACGTTTGGGATTGCACGGAGCGCCACCATATCGAAAGCGCCATGGTGTGTAGGGCCATCTTCGCCTACCAAGCCAGCGCGGTCGAGGCAAAAGACTACGTGAAGTCCGAGCAAGGCCACGTCGTGTATGATATTGTCATAAGCACGTTGGGCAAAGGCCGAATAGATGTTGCAGAAGGGAATGAGTCCCTCCTTTGCCATTCCTCCGGCAAAGGTAGCTGCGTGTCCTTCGGCAATGCCGACGTCGAAAGCGCGGTCGGGCATTTCTTTCATCATGAGGTTCATGGAGCAGCCTGTGGGCATGGCGGGAGTGATTCCCACGATGCGCTGATTGGCTTGCGCCAGTTCCACAAGTGTTTCGCCGAATACGTCTTGAAACCGGGGCGGTTTCTGTTCTTCAGAGTTGTTATCGGAGGCTCTCACGCCTGTTTCTGCATCGAAAAGTCCAGGGGCGTGCCACACGGTGGCTTGCTCTTCGGCTGGAGCGTAGCCTTTGCCCTTTGTGGTGTGCAGATGGAGAAGCTTAGGTCCTGTCATGTCTTTTATTTCGCGCAACACACGAATAAGCTCCTTGACATCGTGCCCATCGGTGGGGCCGAAATATCGGATGTCCATGCCTTCGAAAATGTTGCGCTGGCGAGTGAGTAGCGATTTGAGGGCATTGTTGAAACGTATGATGCTTCGGCGTCGCTGCTCGTTGAGCAATCCCCATGAGGCAAACTGACGGGCTACGCGCCATCGCCAGCGGTTGTAGGTCTCGCTGGTGTGAAGTTGTAACAAGTAGCGCTTCATGCCTCCCACGCTGCGGTCTATGCTCATGTTGTTGTCGTTGAGAATGATGAGCAGGTTATTTGGTTTTTCCGAAACGTTGTTAAGGCCTTCGTAGGCCAGTCCGCCGCTCATCGCTCCGTCGCCGATGACGGCCACAATGTGGCGTTTGTCGTTCCCTTCGAGCATGTCGGCCACCGACATCCCCAGGGCTGCCGATATCGAGTTGCTGGCATGGCCGCAGGCGAAGCTGTCGTATTCGCTTTCGAGGGGGGAAGGAAAGGGCATTATGCCGTTGCGCTTGCGGTTAGTGTCAAAACGTTTGCGGCGACCCGTCAGGATTTTATGGCCATAGGCTTGATGTCCAACATCCCAAACTATGCGATCGTCGGGGGTGTTAAAAACGTAGTGAAGCGCCACGGTCAGTTCTACGGCACCTAAGCTCGAAGCCAAATGGCCTGGATTTACGGCCAGCGCATCGATGATAAAATGGCGCAGCTCGTCGCAAACCGCAGGCAGGTCGTCAATCGAAAGTTGGCGAAGGTCGGTTGGCGTTTGAATGTTTCCGAGGAATTTATACTGCATATTTTGACGGCGGTGGCAAAGCGTATGTTGTTGCCACCACGTTTGATTTGCAAATTAATAATATAACAACGTGCGCAAATATACGCAAAAACCGAAAAATTTTCTGCCTTTGCATGTCAGTTTTCTGCTTTATGTTGTTTTCGAGGCTGGCTTTTGCTATTTGCACCCTCTGTTTTGTACGAATAATGCGGCTAAAGTATGCGACTAAGAGTGGTTTAAGAAAAACAGTTGGCCCAATTGTTTTATGAGTTGAGCCAACTGTTAATATTATCGCCGTTGTAGTAAAAATAATCTCAAACATATTTTAAATAAATGCTGAGACTGTTTTTGCGAGGTGCCATCTCTTGTGGGTTGGTGTGCTTTCGACAGAAACCACGCTCGGTTTAGCCATTATAAAGCCCTTGAAACAGCTACTTCTGTATGGTGAATTTTGCAAATTTTAGCAGCAGTTTTTTAGTTCCTACTTCATCGAACTTTACGGTGATGGTTGTGTTGTCATTTTCGTTGCTTATGAGCTCCACGGTGCCGCTTCCGAACCGGTCGTGTCTGATGCGATCGCCCACGGAGAGCGTTCCTTGGGCTGTTTTAGCCTGACGTCTTGTTTGTGGTGCGGAATCTGTGCTGGGTTTCGGCACGGGGGTGAGGCGTCGTGTTTCGCCAAAGTTGAATTTCGGAGCCGTCGTAACCGATTGGGGGCGGTTCAGAATGGTCGTCAGCGTTTTGGGCGTTTCTGCTGAGCGTGTGGTGGCTATGTACTGAGGGTCGATGTCGTGAATGAACGGGCTTGGATTTGAAAACTCCATGTGCCCATACCTATATCGACTTTGTGCATACGTGAGGTAGCACATGCGCTTGGCCCGTGTCACGGCTACGTAGAAGAGTCTGCGCTCCTCTTCCATTTGTCGTGGCTCAAAGCGACTATTGGGGCTTGGAAAAAGTTCGTCCTCCAGACCTGCTACGAACACAGTGTGAAACTCTAGTCCCTTGGCCGCATGGATAGTGGTGAGGGTTACGCGCGGGCTCCCATCGTCTGCGCGGTCGGCATCTGTAAGGAGAGAGATTGTAGAAATATATTGGTCCATGGTGCCATTGGCGTTGCTGTCGCTAAAACTCTTGACTGAATTGAGCAGTTCCTGCACGTTTTCAATTCGAGCTTGTCCCTCGGGTGTACCAGCCTCGCTTTGAAGGTCGGCCTCCATGCCGCTTTCGTGCAAAATTCTGCAGGCCAGGTCGAAAATATCGGTGTTCTCAGTGTTTTTGGAAAAGCCATCCATCATCAGGGCAAAGGTCTGAAGCCGAGTGGCAGCCTGCCTGCTAACTGGACATTGGTATTGGAGGGGGCTCTGTGCCACTTCGAGCAGCGATTTTGCATGGGCGTTGGCAGCAGCTATGAGGTGGCCAATTGTGGTGTTGCCGATGCCGCGTGCTGGATAGTTGACAATGCGCAGAAAAGCCTCGTCGTCGCTTCCGTTTACAGCCAGTCGGAAATAGGCAATCAAGTCTCGTATTTCTTTTCTTGAGTAGAAGGAGAGGCTACCGTAGATGCGATAAGGAATGGCAAGGTCGCGGAAGGCCTCTTCCAAGGCACGGCTTTGGACATTGGTGCGATAGAGCACAGCTATGTCGCCATAGTCAATATGCTCGCGCAGATGCAGGCGCGATATGACGCTTCCAATAGTCTTGGCCTCGGCCTTGTCGCTGCTCAAGGCAATGAGCTGCAACTTCTCGCCCTCGGGAAGCCTGCTGAAAACCTTTTTGGGAATTTGGCGAGCATTGTGGCGAATAATCGAGTTGGCAGCGTTTACAATAGTTTGGGTGGAGCGATAATTTTCCTCGAGTTTTATCAACTTAGCTTCGGGATATAACTTTTGAAAACTGAGGATGTTATCAATGTTAGCGCCACGAAAACTATATATGCTTTGAGCATCGTCGCCCACCACGCAAACTCGGTGGTTCTGTTCGGCCAGCAGGGTGATAATTTGATGCTGGGCGTAGTTCGTATCTTGGTATTCGTCGACCAAAATGAACTGGAAGAATTGCGCGTAGTAATTTCGGCGTTCCTCATGGTCGCGAAGCAGCAGGAAAGTGTTGAGCAATAGGTCGTCAAAATCCATGGCGTTGGCACGGAGCAGGCGCTCCTGATAAATCTCATAGATTTTTCCCGTAAGTTCTGTGTCGTCCTGCTTGTCGCGGTTGTAGTAATAACTGTCGTCAGCGTATTGCACCGGCACTTGCAGGCGGTTTTTGGCTTCTGATATTCGCGCGGCAATTTTGCTCGGCTTATATTTTTTGTCGTCGAGTTGGAGTTCCTTTATTATATTCTTGACGAGAGATTGTGAGCTGCTGGCATCGTAAATCGTATAATTGGGCTGATAGCCCAGAAGTTCAGCTTCGCGTCGCAGCATACGGGCAAAAATAGAGTGGAATGTGCCTGAAAATAGGTGTGTGGTGCTGCCTGGTCCCACAAGTTGCTCAATGCGTTGGTTCATTTCGCGGGCTGCTTTGTTCGTAAAAGTCAGTGCGAGAATGGTCCACGGCTTATATCCCTGCTCTATGAGGTAGGCAACCTTATAAGTGAGCACGCGTGTTTTTCCCGAGCCGGCGCCGGCTATAACTAGTGAGGGGCCGTCAAGATAGGTGACGGCTTCGAGTTGTGCTGCGTTGAGGTCGTTTTGTAAATCCATTGTTTAGGAAAAAGGAAGGGGTGGGTAATTAGAAATTACAGGTTGCTTTGAGATTTTCTGTCGTGGTCGAGCTTACGTTGGTAGAACTTAATTTTCTGACAAAGCTCTTCCACAAGCTTTGTCTGTACGTCGGCCGAAATACTGTCGTTGGTCTGCATTTCTGTCGCTTCCACAAGATGGGCCTTCGCTTCGGCCAGGTCTATGCTGTCCATCGTTATAAGCGCGGCCTCGCGGGCCGAAATGGCACGTGGGCATTTTGAACGAAGTTCTACTATGGCACTACGGGCTTCCTCAAAACTATTATTCTTCAAGAGCGCTCGCGCTTTTTCCAGATAGGCTTCTGCTTCTAGTTCATGCTGCTGCCGAATTTGTGAATACCCCTTGTCGTTCTTGCTGTTGTTGCAACTCAAAAGAGAAAGCAATGCGAAGAAAATAAATATATACTGTTTCATTGTTTTTTGTGATGGCCTAATTTTTAGCAAAGGTAAGCAAAATTAAACATTCTACTTTCTTGAACATACAAAAATTGAGTTTGCTCATTCTTTGTATCAGATTATTTTGTAAATTCGCTGCGGCAAATAAATCTAATACCACACAATATTATATAGTATACGCACATGAATAAATCATCACTTCGCGGAAGACTCATTATCATGAACTTCCTGCAGTTTGCCGCCTGGGGCGCATATCTAACCTCAATGGGTGGCTATCTTGCCTCCTCAGGACATGGTAGCATCATTGGCTGGTTCTATTCTATGCAGGGCATTGTGTCTCTTTTCATGCCAGCCCTAATGGGTATCGTGGCCGATAAGTTTATTCGCGCAGAGCGTCTGCTGGGACTGAGCCATTTCTTGGCCGGTGGCTTTATGATTGCCGCCGGTGCCTACGGCATAGCCAGCGGCGAAGCCATGAATCCGTGGATACTATTTGCACTATATTCCATGAGCGTGGCATTCTATATGCCAACACTGGCATTGAGCAATAGCGTCGCTTTTACAGGATTATCGAATGCGGGCATGGATCCTGTAAAAGCCTTCCCACCAATTCGCGTGTTTGGAACTGTAGGCTTTATATGCACCATGGTTGCTGTCGACCTCGTGGGCCATCAACACACGGCCATGCAGTTCGTCATCTCGGGAGCCATCAGTATGCTCCTGGCAGCCTATTCATTTGTGCTACCTGCTTGCCCCACTGGGCAGAACACAGAGAAGAAATCCTTGGTCGAAGCTCTCGGGCTCAAAGCCTTTGCCTTGTTTAAGGAAAAGCGTATGGCCATCTTCTTTATATTCTCATTCTTGCTTGGATTGCAGCTTCAGATTTCGAATGGCTACGCAAACGGATACATAAGTTCGTTTGCCGAAATTCCAGAGTTTGCCAATACTTTTGGCGCCCAGCATGCCAATATGCTTATTTCGCTTTCGCAAATCAGCGAAACGTGCTGCATTTTGCTCATTCCATTTGTGCTGGGTCGCTTTGGCATTAAGCGCGTCATGATGATAGCCATGGGAGCATGGGTACTGCGTTTCGGGCTTTTCGGTACGGGAGATCCTGGTCCTGGCGTGTGGATGTTCATCCTTTCGTGCATTGTCTATGGCGTTGCATTCGATTTCTTTAACATCAGTGGCGCGTTGTTTGTCAATAAAAACACTGCAGCCGATATCAGAAGCTCTGCACAGGGCCTTTTTGTGCTTATGACAAATGGACTTGGAGCCTTCCTTGGCTCTTTGGCCGCGCAAGCTATCGTGAACCGATACGTAGAGTCTCAAACCGACGTTATGGCGCGTCTTGATGGCTGGCAGACTTGTTGGTTTATCTTTGCGGGTTATGCCTTGGCCGTACTCATTCTCTTCGCCCTTGTATTCCGTGAGAGGAAAGAAGCAGATGCTAATTCGTAATGTCATTATACATCATACAAATAGCCTGTAGGCAGTATGTAGGCACACATTATCTATATGTAAGGGCGCAGGCCGGATTTGTTTTTGCCCCTAAAATTTGGCCAACATCTGAATTCTTGCTAAATTGCGCCCTCGATAAAAGTTATAAAGACACAACTTAAATCTTATTATACCATTATGAAAGTTTATAATTCAAAAGAAATTAAAAACATCGCGCTGCTTGGCAACGATGGCTCAGGTAAGACCACTCTCACCGAAGCACTTATCTTCCAGAGTGGTCAGATTAAACGTCGCGGTCGTATCACTCAAAAGAACACCGTCTCCGACTATTTTCCCGTGGAGCAGGACTATGGCTACAGTGTTTTCTCCACTGTCTTCCATGTAGAGCGCAACGGGAAGAAGCTCAACATCATTGACTGTCCGGGCTCCGACGATTTCGTGGGTGCCGCCCTCACGGCGCTCAATGTAACCGACACGGCACTTTTGCTCATCAATGGTTGTTTTGGTCCTGAAGTTGGCACGCAGAATCACTTCCGCTATACCGAGCGTCTCAAAAAGCCTGTGATTTTCCTCGTCAATCAGCTCGACGATGAGAAGTGCGACTACGACAATGTGCTTGAGCAGCTTCGCACCGTCTATGGCAATAAAGTCGTTCCCGTGCAGTATCCTGTCGCGACGGGTCCTGATTTCAATAGTCTTATCGATGTGTTGCTCATGAAGAAACTCACGTGGCCCGCCGACGGAGGTGAGGCTACCTATGAGGACATTCCTGCCGATGAACTCCCCAAGGCTGAAGAATTGCACAAAGCACTTGTGGAGGCTGCAGCCGAAAACGATGAGGCTCTCATGGACAAATTCTTCGAGACCGAGCATCTTACAGAGGACGAAATGCGTGAGGGAATCCGCAAAGGACTTGTTACGCGCAGCATCTTCCCTGTGTTCTGCGTTTGTGCATATAAGAACATGGGTGTGGGACGCCTGATGGAGTTCCTTGGCAACGTTGTTCCCTTCGTCGACGAAATGCCTGCTGTTCACAACACCCGTGGCGAGGAAGTCAAACTCGATCCTAACGGCCCCACCAGCGTGTTCTTCTATAAGACCGGGGTTGAACCTCACATCGGCGAGGTGCAGTATTTCAAGGTGATGAGTGGTACGCTTCGTGCAGGCGACGAGCTCACTAATGCCGACCGCGGTTCCAAGGAACGCATTGCTCAAATCTACGTGAGCACAGGTGCAAGCCGCGAGAGCGTTGATCAGCTCGAAGCTGGAGATATTGGTTGCACCGTCAAGCTGAAGGATGTGCGTACCGGCAATACGCTTAACAGCAAGGATTGCGAGAATAAGTTTAACTTCATCACTTATCCCAATCCCAAATATACGCGTGCTATTAAGGCCGTCGATGAGTCGAACACCGAGAAGATGATGGCTGCACTGACCCGTATGCGTCAGGAAGACCCCACATGGGTAGTTGAGCAAAGTAAGGAGTTGCGTCAAACCCTTGTTCACGGCCAGGGAGAGTTCCACTTGCGCACACTGAAGTGGCGTTTGGAAAATCTTGACAAGATTCCTGTGGAATTCATTGAGCAGCGCATTCCTTATCGCGAAACCATTACGAAGGCGGCTCGCGCTGACTATCGTCACAAGAAACAGAGTGGTGGTGCCGGTCAGTTCGGTGAAGTTCACCTTATAGTAGAGCCTTATCAGGATGGCATGGAAGATCCCACCGTTTACCGTTTTGGCAATCAGGAAATCCGCGTGAACCTCAAGGGCCGCGAAGAAATTGATCTCGAATGGGGCGGTAAACTGGTGTTCATCAATAGTGTGGTAGGCGGCGCCATAGATACTCGCTTCATGCCAGCCATTCTGAAGGGCATCATGAGCCGCATGGAGCAGGGTCCCCTCACTGGGTCTTATGCCCGCGACGTTCGTGTGATTGTCTACGACGGCAAGATGCACCCAGTTGACTCTAACGAACTTAGCTTCATGCTTGCTGGCCGCAACGCCTTCAGTATGGCTTTCAAGGAGGCCGGTCCTAAAATTTTGGAGCCTATCTACGATGTAGAAGTCTTCGTTCCGAGCGACTACATGGGCGATGTAATGAGCGACCTTCAGGGTCGTCGTGGCCTCATCGTAGGCATGGGCAGCGAAAGCGGATATGAGAAAATCCAGGCCAAAGTGCCTCTCAAGGAAATGTCTTCTTATTCCACTACGCTCAGCAGTATTACAGGCGGACGCGCTTCGTTTATCATGAAGTTTGCCAGCTATGAGCTCGTTCCTGGAGACATTCAGAACAAACTCATTGACGAGTTTGAGAAAGAAAACCAGGATAAGGATTAATTCAGACTCATATTGTAAAAACGCTGTCGGAGTGCCTGCAAGTCTTTCTATAATATGATGAAAGGTGCAGTCGCTCCGACTTCTTTTTAAGGTAGAACATCCTTCAACTCCATTATTTCACACTATGACGAATAAACTATCTTTCAGAAAAGCAATTCAATCTCTCTTGTGCCTAATTGCCATGTGTCCTCTTTCACTCAGTGCCACTGTTGGTTCAATCGAAGAAGGAAAACCTTTTACGATACCAGAAGTCAGAGAGTGGGTTCCGAAAGTTGGCACGACACTTTTCAGTGGAAAGGTGAGGTGCAATAAGGCTGCGGCAAAAACAATTGCATACTCACAACTTTTGTCCGACATTGACCTAATGAAAAAAGACCACAAGGACTATTTTTCATTAAGCAGCGGCGCGGTAGCTCACCTTGTGCTCGACGCGCGCAGCGGCATGGCCGAAGAGGAATATGAAATAGCAATTGGCACGAATATCACCCTCAAAGCCTCGTCGCCACGTGGCCTTTTCTGGGCTACGCAGACGCTGCTGCAACTTTTGGAGACTACCGGAGGCAAACTGCCGCAAGGCGTTATTAAAGATGCGCCTAAGTATAAACTTCGTGGCTTTATGTTGGATTGCGGGCGTAAGTTCTTCCCAATGTCATATTTGCGCGGACTTGTTCGCGAAATGGCTTACTACAAAATGAATACGCTCCAAATCCACCTGAACGACAATGGCTTCAAAGACTACTTTGACAATGATTGGGACAAAACGCAATCGGCCTTTCGCATGCAGAGCGATTTTTTTCCCGGTCTCACCGCGCGAGACGGGTCGTATGGAAAGGATGAATTCCGCGAACTGCAGAAATATGCCATGTCGCTTGGCGTGGAAATAATTCCCGAGATAGATGTTCCTGCCCACTCTTTGGCCTTCACTCACTACCGCCCCGAAATAAAGAGCAAGGACTATGGCGACGACCATCTTGACCTGTTCAATCCTTCCACCTATACTTTTCTCGATTCCCTCTTTGCCGAATATTGCGCCGGGCCAAACCCCGTGTTTGTAGGGCCGAAGGTGTGCATAGGTACCGACGAGTATTCAAACGCTCGCCGTGAGGTGGTAGAAAAGTTTCGTGCCTTTACCGACCACTACATACGCGAGGTCGAAAAATACGGCAAGCAAGCCACCTTGTGGGGCTCTCTTACTCATGCTAAAGGTTCTACGCCCATTAAGGTTGAGGGCGTTCTCATGAATCTTTGGAGCAATGGTTATGCCCGACCGATGGAAATGAAAGAACTGGGCTATCAACTAGTGAGCATCCCAGACGGATATGTCTACATAGTTCCCAATGCCGGCTACTACTATGACTATCTGAACCATGAAGCGCTTTATAAAGATTGGACGCCAAATGTGGTAGGCAATGTCACTCTTGATGTCGACGACCCGCAACTCGAAGGCGGCATGTTCGCCGTATGGAACGACCACTTCGGCAATGGCGTAACCGTGCAAGACGTTCACCACCGCATATTTCCCGCTTTGCAAACCCTTTCCACCAAAATGTGGACAGCACATGGAACCACGGTCTCCTACGAAACCTTTAACACTCAGCGACTCATGCTCTCTGAGGCTCCAGGCTTGAATATTCTCGCCCGTTTCGACGATTTCAAGAAGGATGTGGTGTTGCCCAACCAAACCATGTCCATTCAAGAAGTAGGCTTCGACTACAGTGTGTCGTTCAGCGTGCTGTGCACGCCCGAAGCAAAAGGGACAGTATTGTTTAAGTCGCCAAATGCAGTCGTCTATCTTTCCGATCCTGAGCAAGGAAAGCTCGCTTTCGAGCGCGAAGGCTACATCAGCAGGTTTAACTATCGGCTTCCCGAAAGCGGAACAGTGAATCTCACCATAGAGGGTACTAATAAGGAAACTCGTCTGCTCGTGGATGGAAAACACAAAGAAACCCTGAAAAACATTCCCCTTTTCGCCACAAAGCCAGCCAGCGCATTTAACAGACAGGTGGGCGAAGGACATGTTTTCAAAACCGAAGTGTTTAGTCAGCAAGCGCGTATGTATTTCCTTCAAACACTTTTCTTCCCTTTGGCCCAGACCGGAAATTTCAAGAGCCAAATAACAAACCTTGAGGTAAGCCATTTGGAGAAATAAATTGCTGACCCCTTTTATGGAGATAGGCATCAAAGAAAAGTGTGCCTGAAATGCAAAAAAATATCTCGGAACTATTTTAAATTAGCTCCGAGATATTTTAAACTGTCGCGGCGATAGATTAAACTGTTGCCGCGACAGTTTTTATGAAATCTTACCAAGCTATTTGTAAGTCTTGAACTCGTTGTTTTTGCAGTTGCGCAGTGTCAGGCTGTCGTCGCAAAGCTGCACAATTTGCATGGAGTCGCCGTTTACAAAGAGTGCTCCATTGACAATTTTGTACGACTTTAGGAATTTTTCGAGCTCGCTGAGATTGATGAGTACGTCAATCGACTCACCATTGTCGCATGTTGTCATGGCGTAGCGCTGGTCGTAGTCGGTAGAACCATAGATTTGTGCCATGGAGCCGTCTTCATGGTCGCGTGTAACGTAGAGCGTGTCTCCCTTGTCGGTGATGAGCGTAAACGTAGACATTCCAAATTCTCCACTCGTGCCATAAAGCGTGCTGTCAATAGGAGTAATGGCCACAGCCGTAGAGTCGGAATGCTCCACTTCCGTTTCCGTTTTTTTCTTGTTGCATCCTGTAAATTGCGTGCCTAGGATGGCTACTGCCAGCACGAACAAAAATTTCTTCATAGAGTGTGTAATGATGTTTAGATTGTGATTATCGGTGGCGAAAGTAAACAAATTTATCCTAAAAACGGATTTTCTGAACATTTTTATTGGTTAAATATCAAACAATTACATTTTTTTTTCTAATTTTGCGCCGTTTTAAGTCAACATAAAGTCTAACTTTTTAATTAAACCAACAAAAATTTTAAATGGAGAACTTAAAGAACATTGCACCTCTGTCAGATTTTGACTGGGAAGCGTTCGAGAAAGGAACTGTCGACACAAGCGCCGAGCGTGAGCAGGCCGAACAGCAGTATGACACCACTCTGGGACGTATTCAGGAAAACGACGTTGTTGAAGGCCGCGTAGTAGCCATCAGCAAGCGCGAGGTAACTGTAAGCATCAACTCGAAGAGCGACGGTGTCATTGCAGCCTCAGAATTTCGCTACAACCCCGACCTTAAGGTTGGCGACATAGTAGAAGTTTACGTTGAGAGTCAAGAAGACAAGAAAGGACAACTCATTCTCTCCCACAAGAAAGCACGCGCCAGCAAGTCATGGGAGCGTGTCAATCAAGCTCTTGAAAGCAAGGAAATTGTCAAAGGTTTCATCAAGTGTCGCACAAAGGGCGGCATGATCGTCGATGTATTTGGCGTAGAAGCCTTCTTGCCCGGTTCGCAAATCGACGTGAAGCCCATTCGCGACTACGATGTTTTCGTAGGCAAGACAATGGAATTCCAGGTTGTAAAGATCAATCAAGAGTATCGCAACGTTGTTGTTTCTCACAAGGCTCTCATCGAAGCAGAGCTCGAAGCACAGAAGCAAGAAATCATCTCTAAACTCGAAAAGGGCCAGGTTCTTGAAGGAACAGTCAAGAACATTACGTCATACGGTGTATTTATCGACCTCGGCGGCGTAGACGGCCTCGTACATATCACAGACCTGAGCTGGAGTCGTGTGAACGATCCCCACGATGTCGTACAGCTTGGACAGGAACTCAATGTCGTTATTCTCGACTTCGATGAAGAGAAGAAACGCATTGCCCTCGGTCTGAAACAACTTCAACCCCATCCATGGGATGCCCTCGACAGTGAGCTCAAGGTTGGCGATGTGGTGAAAGGTAAAGTAGTCGTGATGACCGACTACGGAGCTTTCGTTGAAATCGCTCCTGGTGTAGAAGGTCTGATTCACGTAAGCGAAATGTCTTGGAGCCAGCACCTTCGTTCGGCTCAGGACTTCCTCAAAGTAGGCGACGAGGTAGAAGCCGCCATCCTCACCCTCGACCGCAACGAGCGCAAGATGTCGCTTGGCATCAAGCAGCTCAAGGACGATCCCTGGAAGGACATTGAGGCTAAGTATCCTGTTGGTTCGAAGCACACCGCAAAAGTTCGCAACTTCACCAACTTCGGAGTTTTTGTTGAGCTCGAAGAAGGCGTCGATGGCCTTGTGCACATCAGCGACCTGAGCTGGACAAAGAAAGTGAAGCACCCCTCAGAGTTTACTCAGGTGGGCGCCGAAATGGAAGTTGTTGTACTTGAAATCGACAAGGAGAACCGTCGTCTCAGCCTTGGCCACAAGCAGCTCGAAGAGAATCCTTGGGACGTATTCGAAACAGTCTTCACTGAAGGAAGCGTTCACGAAGGCACCATCGTTGAGCAAATGGACAAGGGTGCCGTGGTTCAGCTGCCCTATGGCGTTGAAGGTTTTGCCACTCCCAAGCACTTGGTGAAGGAAGACGGTAGTCATGCCGCTCAGGGTGAGACCCTTCCCTTCAAGGTGCTCGAGTTCAACAAGGAAAGCAAGCGTATAATTCTTTCTCACAGCCGTACTTTTGAGGATGCACAGCGTGAGGCAACTCGTGCCGAAAAGCGTCCTTCCAAGAAGGCTGCTAAGAAAGAGGCTGCACCCACGGTTCAAAACCAGACAGCTGGTCAGACTCTTGGTGACAACGATGCACTCGCTGAACTCAAGGCTCAAATGGAAAAGGGCGAATAATTAACAAGCAGCTCCTTTCCTTGGAAAAATAAAGCTCCTTCCCGAAAGTGGGAGGGAGCTTTTGCTTTATTATATCTTGCAAATTCTTGTAGCGATACCCACAGCAGATGTCCATTTTTCGGGTGTCGCTTTTGCCAATTATAAGTTGTTGATAAGCGGAAGCAGATTCGATGTAAAGAGTTTCACGGCAATGGCCAATAGAATAACGCCGAAAAATTTTCGTAGCACGTAGATTACGTTTTCGCTCACGAAGCGCTGAATTTTATCGGCAGCGCTGATAACTATATACACAAAAATCATGTTGAGACCCAGTCCTATCATAATGTTCACTGTAGCATACTCGGCCTTCAAGGAGAGTAGGGTGGTGAAAGCGCCTGCACCGGCAATCAGTGGGAACACAACAGGTATGAGGGTGGCTTCGTTGGACGGACCTCCGTACTTGAAGATTTCTACGTCGAGGAGCATTTCCAGTGCGATGATTAAAATAATCAGTGCCCCCGCTACTGCAAAAGACTGAATGTCGACGCTAAAAAGTTTCAGCGTGGCGTCGCCGGCGTAGAAGAACCCTACGAGAAGTGCTGTCGACAAAAATGTAGCCTTTAAGGCATTGATGGCTTTTCCGCGCTGTTTCAGACTTATAAAAATAGGCGTGGAGCCTAAAATGTCGATGATTGCGAACAATACAAGAAATGTGCTGGCAATTTGCTGAAGATCAAGTCTTGACAGGATGTAGTCGGTGCTCATGGTAGTCGATTTTATTAAAACAGAATAGTCAATTAAGAGTGGTGACGTTTAAGTTCAGTTGCAAATATAAGTTTTTTTGACAACTATTGTGCCTTTTTTCTTTTTTTTTGTTACAAAGAGCGTGTATTAAGTTCTTTTAGTTAAAGTTGTGAAGCATGTTGTGTATTCACCTGCTTAACCACTGTAAACGGTTGGCTCAATAGTCTAAACTATCCCGTAGATAGTAAAAATTATATCTGAGATAATTTTAGGCATTGTCCCTGCCAAATTCTGTATGTCTTAGAATCTAATTTTTCTTTGGCGATTGCTTTTATGTTTAAGGTGTTTAAATTAACTTTGCTCTCGCTTTCAGAGGCTGGAAATCGCAAGAGCTAACTCTGTTTCGTCGGTGTATATACTTGTGACGTCTCAATGGCTCAAATAGCGGTTTGTCCTTGTGCGGATTGCCAGGTTTCTGATGACTATTGTATATGTTTTTTATATTCAATCCTATTTATTTTAACATATAGCAAATTTACTTAAATCTATGAAAAAGATACAGTTACTCTTATTGGTTCTTTTTGCTTGCACCTCTTTTTCGTCTGCACAGAAATTAGGCGAATTAGATCTGCGCGAAGTGGTTGGCGGGAAATATTACCCACAATATATATATGGTGTAAATCCCATGAACGACGGCGAGAGCTATAGTCAACTCTCCGACGACGGTACACAGATTTTGAAGCGCTCTTTTAAGACCGGCGAGGTGGTTGAAACTCTCTTCGATGTCAGTCTTGCTAAAGGTCCTGTATCTCTAAAGTCGATAAGTGGCTATACAATGTCGCCCGACGAAACTCGTATTCTGCTTTGCACGGAGCGTCGTTCCATATACCGTCGCTCTTATACGGCTGTCTATTATATTTATGATATACGCAACAAACGCTTCAGTAAGCTCAGCGATGGTGGCCCACAGCAACAACCTCTCTTCTCTCCCGACGGAACTCAGATTGCTTTTGTGCGCGAAGGCAATCTTTTCCTCGTGAAATTGCTCTTCAATAACGCAGAGAGCCAAATCACTAAGGATGGTGAGTTTAACAAAATCATCAACGGATTGCCCGATTGGGTCTATGAGGAAGAGTTCACAACGGCCCGTTCTTTTGATTTCAGCGCGGATTCAAAACTCCTGGCTTGGATACGATATGACGAAAGCGCTGTTCCTATCTATAGCATTCAAGAATTCAAGGGTTTAGTTCCCGAGAAAAAACAGTTCGACACTTATCCCGGCTCCTTTGACTACAAATATCCCGTGGCCGGGGCGGTGAATTCCACTGTCAGTGTGCTCACACACGACATAAAGCATGGTGTAACGCGCAAGGTGGATTTGCCGCTCGAGGCGGATGGTTATATTCCGCGTCTGAAGTTTACTTCTAAACCGGAACAACTCGCAATTGTCACTTTGAACCGACAGCAAAATCAGATGGATATTTACATGGCCAATCCCCTTTCGGGGGTGTGCCGCTTGGCTGTGCGCGAAACCAACGAACGATATGTCACGGAAGCTGCCTACGAAAGCCTGACTTTCTATAAGGATCATTTTGCTTATCTGAGCGACCGTGATGGCTATAAGCACATCTATCTTTACAACATGAGTGGACAGTTACTTCGTCAGGTCACAAAAGGAGAATACGACGTGACTAAAATTTATGGTTACGACGAGGCTGCAGACCGCTTCTATTATGCGGCACGTCCCGAAAGCCCGCTACGCTCAGGGGTATACTCGATTGACAAAAAGGGCAATACCAGAAAAATTACTTCTAAACAAGGCGTTAATGACGCCACGTTCTCAAAGTCTCTCAAGTATTTTATGAATGTTTATAGCTCGGCTTCGCAACCTCCTGTAACTACATTGTGCGAAAGCGGAAGTGGCAAAGTGGTGAGAACCCTTGTGGACAATGCCAGCTTAAAGGGCGATCTGCAAAATAAGCAAGGTGGAGTGGAATTTTTCACCTTCCTTAATTCTGCCGGAGTGGAGCTTCACGGCTATATGGTAAAGCCACGTAATTTCGACAGCGGCAAGAAATATCCTGTTGTGATGTACCAGTATAGCGGCCCTGGCTCTCAAGAAGTAAAAGATGCATGGAACATTGGATTCATGCCTGGAGCTACTTTCGAAAGCTACTTGGCGCAGCGCGGTTTCGTGGCAGTGTGCGTGGACGGGCGAGGCACTGGATTCAGAGGTGCTGATTTTGAGAAATGCACCTACATGAAATTGGGTGATATTGAGTCGTCCGACCAAGTTGAAGCCGCGCTCTATCTTGCTACATTGCCTTTTGTAGATAAAGAACGCATTGGCATTTGGGGATGGAGTTTCGGTGGTTTCAATACCCTCATGGCTATGAGCGACAAACGCCAGGTCTTTCGTGCCGGCGTGGCCGTGGCTGCCCCTACGAACTGGAAGTATTATGACACGGTGTACACTGAGCGCTATATGCGCACGCCCAAAGAAAACGTGAGTGGCTATGCTTGCAATCCTATAGAGCTGGCTTCACAACTTAGTGGTAAGCTGCTTCTCATTCATGGTACTGCCGACGACAATGTCCATTTTAGAAACTTTACTGAGTATAGTGAGGCACTCGTGCAAGCCAACAAGCAATTTGAGCAGCAAATATACACCAATAGAAATCACAGTATATTTGGTGGCAATACGCGCTACCATCTCTTTTCTCGAATTGTGGACTTCTTTGAGAGGAATTTGAAGTAGGAAATGCGCTCAGAGTAGGGTAGAGTTATACTTTCTGAACGATAGAAAACGAACAAATATATAAAATACCATTAATCATGGCAAAGAAAGACGAATTACAAGATTTGGCTTCGGGCTCTGAGAAGCTCAAAGCTTTGCAAGCCGCAATGGCAAAGATTGAAAAGGATTTCGGTAAAGGGTCCATTATGAAGCTCGGTGACGAGGTTGTAGAAGATGTGGAAGTAATTCCCACTGGCAGTCTCGCCTTGAATGCCGCACTCGGTGTGGGCGGTTATCCCAAGGGCCGCATCATTGAAATTTATGGCCCTGAAAGTTCGGGTAAAACAACCCTTGCCATCCATGCCATAGCCGAGACCCAGAAGCAGGGCGGTATTGCAGCCTTTATCGATGCAGAGCATGCCTTCGACCGCTTTTATGCGGAACATCTGGGCGTAAACATCAACGATCTGCTCATCTCGCAGCCCGACAATGGCGAGCAGGCTCTTGAGATCGCCGACCAGCTTATCAGGTCGTCGGCTATCGATATTATAGTCATTGACTCGGTTGCAGCATTGACGCCCAAAGCAGAAATAGAAGGCGATATGGGTGAAAACAAGGTGGGCCTTCAGGCTCGCCTGATGAGCCAGGCGCTGAGAAAACTCACGGCAACGATAAGCAAAACCAAAACCACCTGTATCTTTATCAATCAGTTGCGCGAGAAAATAGGTGTTATGTTTGGCAATCCCGAAACAACGACAGGTGGAAATGCGCTTAAGTTTTATTCCAGCGTTCGCCTTGACATTCGTAAAGTGACGAGCATTAAAGATGGCGACAAAGTTGTGGGCAATGAAGTGCGTGTAAAAGTGGTTAAAAACAAGGTTGCGCCTCCATTCCGTAAGTGTACTTTCGAGATTGCTTTTGGTGAAGGCATCTCCCATGTGGCCGAAGTTTGTGACCTCGGTGTTGAACTCGGAATCATCAAGAAGAGCGGTTCGTGGTTCAGCTATAATGACACCAAGTTGGCGCAAGGACGCGAAGCAGCCAAAAATGTGTTGAAAGATAATCCCGACCTTTGCGACGAAATCGAAGCTCAGATTGCTGAAAAACTTCGAGAAGGTGCTGAAATAGGAGATTAAATCACTCAAATCAAGTGAGTTTCCTACATGCTTGAAGCAAAGCCTCCGACTCAGTAGTTTTTTTACTTAGAGCCGGAGGCTAGCGCATTTTACTGCCTGAATCATTTATTGTATCCAGCTTGTCGGAAAATACGAAAAGAAACTTATTGTGTGGAAGTTTAAGTTTAAAAATTATTACGTAGTTTTGCAAATAATAATTGTATGTAATATTTTTCTAAAACGTGGAAACTAATACTTATACGTACGACGAAGCATATTCTGCTGCTTTAAGTTATTTTGGTGGCAACGACCTTGTTGCCCATGAGTGGGTGGGCAAATATGCTCTAAAAGATTCTTCGGGAAGTATTCTTGAAGCTGTGCCCTCTGACATGCATTGGCGCATTGCTACCGAGTTGGCCCGAATAGAGGCTAAGTATCCAAATCCGCTTAGTGTTAAGCAGATTTTTGAGCTTCTTGACCAATTTCGCTATGTAGTGCCATCTGGCAGTATTATGGCGGCAACAGGCGACCATTGTCACCTGACGCTGCTTACCTCAGCCTTTGCGGTAAGCGTTCAGGGCGATGCAGATTCTTTTGGTGCCATCATGAAAGATAATGAGGAGCAGCTGCAGCTCATGAAGCGCGGTGCCAGAGTGGGGATTGACCTTTCAAGGATTCGTCCCAAAGGCCTGCCAGTGAGCAATTCCGACTCCGTTTCGGGAGGAGTGCTTCCTGTAGTTCGTAGGCTTGAACTCTCATTACATGATGCGTGTCGTGTTGAAAGTGAAGGCATGCTGATGCTTACTCTGAGCGTAAGACACCCGGATGTAGAGAGCGTTTTAGATGAACTTACCGGCACAACGCAGCATAGTTCGTTGAGGTTAGTATTACGTATTGATGATGAATTTATGGATAGCCTACACTCCGGTGAATCATATAGGCAACAGTTCCCGCTCACAGCCGAAACGCCCGTTGTGAGCAAGGAGGTGGATTCACGTATGTTGTGGAAAAAAATCATGCTTTGCGTGGGCCGGAATGTTGGTCTCACACTGCTATTCGATAGCAATGCCTCTCAGATTAATCTGGCAGACAATTATGCAGACTATGGCTTTCAAACTGTTTCGACAAGTAATGATGGTTTGTTATTGCTAAGCGCCTATGATGCTTGCCCCCAACTATTTATAAATATATTCGCTTATGTAGAGCACCCATACTCCGCTGAAGCGCATTTCAACTTCGACCTGTTTATCGAGCACGTTCGTAGGGCGCAACGCATGGTTGATGATTTTGTTGATATCGAGTTAGAGAAAGTTGACAATATACTTTCGAAAATCGCTTCCGACCCTCAAATAGACGAAACGAAGTTGACCGAGCGGCGTCTTTGGGAAAAAATTGCAGAAAATACTGCCGCAAGTCGTAAATGCGCCTTGCAAATAGCCTGTATGTCGGAAACGCTATCCGCCTTGGGGCTCGACGGACGCAGCCGGGAGGCTATAGATTTCGCAACGCATGTACAACGTACACTTGCCCTTGAGGCGTATCGTGTTTCTGTGGAACTTGCAGCAGAGAGAGGCTCATTTAAATATTATGACGCCAGTAGAGAATTTAGTAATTCCTTCATACGTTGCATAAAGTCCGCCGACGAAAATCTTTATGTAAACATGGCAACTACCGGTCGCCGCAATATGTCTTGCGTCGCAACAGCAGTAGATTCTTTTGACGCCAAGATTTTTCTGCCTCATTCGGTGTTGGCAACAGCTCGCGAAGTCGAAAATAGTTTCTCATCGTCATTATCTGGGATGCAGTATGCTCTGCGCATTCAAGAGTCACTTCAAAAATGGTCCGACCATGCAACTGGCCTCAAGTTTAGTTTCTCTCCATCAGCAGAGGATGTTTCTGCAGAAACGTTCTGCTATGATGCTATGCATAGTGGTATCTCTTTGGTTACGTTCCCTCATAGTGGAAACTCAGGTTGCGATTCTTGCAATGGCGCAGCCAAGGTTTCAAGCAATGAGCATGCAGCCGCTCTCAACGTTGTAGAACATAGGCCTGACGTGCTCGAATGCGACGTCGTGCGTTTCCAAAATAACAAGGAAAAGTGGGTGGCTTTTGTTGGCTTGCTTCACGGAGAACCCTATGAAATCTTTACCGGACTTCAAGATGACGACGAAGGAATTGTCTTGCCAAAGACCGTTACCAAAGGGCGCATCATCAAGCACACTGAGCCTGACGGTACGAAGCGCTATGACTTTCAGTTTGAAAATAAGCGCGGCTATAAAACCACTGTTGAAGGCCTTTCTGAAAAGTTCAACAAGGAATACTGGAACTATGCCAAACTTATTTCGGGTGTATTGCGCTATCGCATGCCTCTTGAACACGTAATTCGGCTGGTGGGACAGCTTCAACTTGAAAGTGAGCACATAAATACTTGGAAGGTGGGAGTAGAGCGCGCACTGAAAAAGTATCTAGTCGACGAAACGCAAACTCCCGATGGCAAGTTCCCCTCTACTGGCTCAAATACGCCTAGTGTTGAAAACGAATCGGGTCAATCTGAATAAAAACTTATCAGATTATTGATATGATAGAAATTAAATTACATAAGATGCGCTTTCATGCTTATCATGGAGTGTATGAAAGTGAGCGTATTGAGGGTGGAGAGTTCGAAGTAACTGTTTCCATGAAATTACTTACCGATGAAGTTGGCACAACTGACTCGATAGAAGATACTGTCGACTATTCTGAAGTTTATAAGCTCGTAGCTGGTGAAATGGAGCAGCCTTCGCAGCTCATTGAGCATGTAGCTACGCGTACAGCCAGAAAGTTACTCAGTGCTTTCGACCTGATAGAGAACGTTGAAGTGGGCGTTCATAAGCTACATCCCCCTATTGAAGGAGCTTGTTTCGAAGGAGCCTCAGTTTTATGTAGACTATCACGTACTTAGCGATAGGCGTGCTCGCAGCGCAACGAGGTCTCTTTGATTAAATTAAAAGCAGTGGCGGCCACAGGAAAAGTACCGGTGGCCGCCACTGTTTGATAGTAAATCCTTTCTATAGGAGAATGTTTTTTACTTTTCCAGTTGCTCCTTGATGAATGCTTGCATTTCTGGAGTGTGTGCCTCTACGCTTTTAAGCAGGTAGTATTGGTTTGTGGCACGCACAAGGTTGTGCTCCGGATATTGCGTTTTGAAGTAGGTGTCACCATTAATGTAATCCATTAAGAAGCGCACCAACTGCATATAAGGGAAGAGAGCCGCTGCATAAGGGAGGTTCTCGATTTCAACGGGCGTCAGAAAAACGCGGGCGCTCTTGAGATAGCCCTCGGTAAATGCACGGAAGATTTCCATATTGAAGCCCACACGGTCGTAGTGTGGATCATCTTCTGCCACGAAGTTGGCAGCGCTACGGAGGAAGTCTCCATAGTCGGAGAATACATAGCTTGGCATCACAGTGTCAAGGTCGATAACACACAACACAGAGCCGTCGCTATCAAAGAGAATGTTGTCAACCTTAGTGTCGCAGTGACAAATGCGTTTAGGAAGTTTGCCTTGGCGGTGGAGTTCCTCGCTAAGACACATGTGCTCAGCACGCTTTTGAATTTCATCAAGAAGAGGGTGCACAAGCTTCACTCTCCCCACAGCATCAGCCTCTACGGCATCGGCCAATTGCTGGAGGCGGAATTCTATGTTATGAAAGTTTACAATAGTTTCGCCCAACTGCTGCGGCAGGTCGGCCAGAGATGCTTGGAAGTTTCCAAAAGTTTCGCCTACAATTCGGCTCGTTTCGGGTGTAACAGCTGTTTGCGTGGTGGTATCTTTAATGAAAACCATGATGCGCCAATACTTTTCACCATCAAAATAGTAGTATTTAGAGGCGTCATCTTTAAGAGGAATGAAAGTGAGCACCTTGCGGTCAATGTCGGTAGTACCCTTGACCTCAAGGCCATGGCGTATGTGTGACGTAACGGCCACTATGTTGTTCATGAGCAAGTCTACGTCGGGGAAGATGGCATTGTTTACATTTTGCAGCACATAGTCGGGCGCGTCTGCCTCGACTGTGTTTACACGATAAGTTGTGTTTATGAGTCCGTTACCAAGTGGGCAAACGTCTTTGACGGTGCCATGTATGGCAAAGCGACTCACGATGTCGTTCATTTGGGCCATGGGTAAATAGATTTATTGTTTATTATTATATATTTGTTTAATTTTTGAAAGGCGCTTTTCGCTACGCACATATGCTGAGTAGCGCACAATCCACGGCAAATGTAGCAACTTAAAATTGAACTGCCTAAGTTTTAATGGAGAAAATATACGGATTTTAGTGCTGGCTTACGATTTTTTTTACATACTTTTGCTGGCGATATGCCAAAAAGTATTTCTAAGTTTTCTGTTTTCTTGTGGCGCCACAAGTATGTGGTGACCACTCTCTTGTTTTTGCTTATCATCGGTGTGGTCGATCCACATAGCCTTCTCTATCGTTATAAGTTGAGGGAGCGCAACGCTTCTCTGCGTGAAGAGATTGCGATATACGATTCACTTTACGCTCATGATTTGAATCGTTTAAAACAGATTAAGGGTTCGGCAGATGAAGCCGAAGCCGAAGCGCGAGTAAACCTGTTTCTGAAAACTCCTGACGAAGATGTTTATGTCATAGAAAATCAAGGAACAGATTCGATGGCGCTAAAAAAACGTGAATGACAGATCCGATATAGGAAATTTTCAATCAATTATTCTTAATTGAAATGAAGGGACGTTTCAAGAAGATCCTTACAAAAGTATGGTATGGAGGAGGTCTGCTGGTATTAGTTGGTGCCGCTTGGCCGCTGGTGAGTGGAAGCACTTCTCAAGTTCAGGCATACGTATTTTCATTTGGTGCTTTGACATTTGCCGTGGGAGGACTGATTGTCCAACCTGCTTATAAAGACATAGTTTTGGATAGACTAAACAGATTGCAGCAGTTCGGATATGTAGCAATTTTGGTTTCAGCTATTTTATTGGCGGGCTACGTTCACGAATTGTGGGGACTGCGTGGTGGTGAATGGCTTTTGGCTTTAGCGGTGGCGACGGTGCTCATAGGCTATACCGCCTATAGAATACCTTATGAAGAATCGCGTAGAAAAAACTAAAGGCCATATTTGCTTTCTCAGAAATCTTTGTTTTTAGTTTTTTTTAAGGAAATAATAACATTTCTTGTCATACGTTTGCCGCAAAGACACTGTATCTTTGCAGCGATGACAAGCGCATTTAGAAAATCAGAAGTTAATTGGCGAGTCCTTTTATACCAATTTTGTATATGGGGCTTGCTTAGCAATCTTCTATGCGGCTGCTCTGAGCAGTATAGTATAGCAGGCAGTTCCTCGGTTGCCTGCCTCGACGGCAGGATGCTCTATCTGCAGGTTACTCCTGACGGGCGGATGCAAAGTCGTCTCGACTCATGCCAGGTAGTGCATGGCCAATTCAGCTTTAGTGGCGATGTGGATTCGGTAGTTGTGGCTCAGCTCTTTATGGGAGGCGAAAGCGTGATGCCCGTAGTGCTTGAGAATGGCAGCGTGAGCATTTTGGTTGATAACGTGAGCCAGCGTGTGCAAGGCAGTCCCCTCAATAACAAACTCTATAAATTTTTGCAAGAACGTCAAAGCGTGGAGAACGATATTTGGCAGCTTGAGCAGCAATGTTTGCGCATGATGCGCGAAGGGTGCTCGCCCGATGAAATCCACCGTGAAATACTTCCCAAAACTAAAAAGCTACATCGTAAGATGGAGAATATAGAAGTGAAGTTTGTGAAACAAAACTATGACAATGCCCTGGGACCTGCCTATTTCATACTGCTCTGCAACCAATATCCATTTCCTGTGATTACAGATCAAATTCGTCGTATCGTAAAAGATGCGCCACCAGCCTTTTTGAGCAATCCGCTTGTCCATAACTACCTTTTCCAAGCGGGATATCACGAATAAACAACTCCTTTCTGTAATAGTTATATTTACCCCATACACACCTTTTTGGGTAAGACATACGCTGAGTGTCATTTTTTTATGATTTCGACAAGCCATTAATACTGTTTTTTATTTATTTTTGCCATCATAAATAATACTATGGCACTAATCATGAATACCCATCAGCAAATTCGTGACGCCCTCAGACGATTGTGCAAAGAACTACAACAGCAGGAAAATGAAGCATATCTCACTGATATTTTCTTGCTAATTTCCCCTGCGGAAGGACTTCTTATAATGCGTAACGATGAGGGTAAAGAAATTATGAGAGCTGCAGTTGACGCATGGAAGACAGAAGTTGACAGCACAGAGATGATCCCATTAGATGAAGAAGCAATTGTAGCTGAAATTACGTGCAACCTTAACGAAATGCTTCCAGAATTGCGCGCTTTGCCTATCATTAAACCATTCTCCTTCGTATGGCAGAATGGAGATGAATTGAGGGACCTCCTCTTAGTCGATGATGATTTGATGTTTGTGGATGAAGAACTTATGAAAGGTCTTAATGAGGACCTTGACAAATTCTGGGATGATTTGGCTAAGAAGTTTTAGCTAAATTAGAAGATATGGAATAGCCAACTCTTGAATTATGAGTTGGCTATTTACTTTTGAGTACTTTTTAAGAGATTCAAGGAATCAAAACTATAAAACTCACTTACCCCAGCGTCGCTTAAACCAACCGCCATGTTGACGGCTCTCTGACTCTTCGTTTTCTATCGTGGCTGTATCGGGTGTGTCTGTGGCAATTGCTTCACTCTCCTTTTTGTGGAGTTCGGGATAGGCAACTCTTGTATGGTATATTTTCTTTAGATTTTCAATAAGTGTGTGTTTCGCAATGTTAATGTCAACGAATGAAATGGGCGCTTCATGAAAAAGTCCGTCTGAAATTTGAGTATCAACAATGCGGTTTACTAATTGAGTAATGCTTTGCGGTGAATAGTCGCTGAGGCTTCGGCTGCTAGCTTCAACGGCATCAGCCATCATGAGGATGGCTTGCTCAATGGTTTGAGGATTAGGCCCGGGATATGTAAATGCGCTCTCGTCGGGTTGCTGGTTTGGGTGGGTGTTGAGCCACTGTATGTAGAAATACTTGGCTTTTCCGCGCCCGTGATGGGTAGAGATGAATTGGCGCAGGGAGGCAGGCAACCGGTGTTCGAGAGCCAATCGTAGTCCTTCGGTTACATGTGAGATGATGATTTGTGCACTTTCGGTCTCACTGAGCTTTTCATGAGGATTTACGCCCGACTGATTTTCTGTGAAGTAGAGTGGGTTAGTTAGTTTTCCTATATCGTGGTAGAAGGCGCCAGTCCTGACTAACTGGATGTTAGCTCCCAAGGCAGCTGCCACCTCGGAAGCAAGATTTGCCACTTGCATGGAATGTTGGAATGTTCCCTGTGCTTCGCGCGAGAGGCGCGAAAGGAGTGGGTTATTGATGTTTGTGAGCTCAATGAGACTGACGCTGCTTGTGTATCCGAAAATTCTTTCGAAGAGATAGAGCAGGGGATAAGCAAAGAGTAAGGAAAATCCACCGGCTGCAATAAATGAATAATGTACACTATCGAGTTGCTGAAGTGTGGTGCCCTGGGTGAGGTCGTAGATGACGTCGAAAACCAACATGGCCAGGGTGCTGGTGAGGGCCACTCTTAGAAGCTGAGAACGCTCGGTCAGGTCGCTTACTCCTATTATGGCAGTGAGGCCTGCAATGGTTTCTACTAGTAGAAACTCATAGGGCTCACGCAAACCGAGAGATGAGAGCAGAATGGTAGTGAGCATGGTCATTGTGGCTGTGCGCGAGTCGGTAAATATGCGAGCGAAAAGGCCTGTCATGGCGAAAGGAAGGATGTATATGCTGAGCAAATTGCGCATGACAAGAAGATGGGCTAAGACTGGAAAGACAGTGATGAGAGTGAATATAAAATATATGGTACGTTGCGAATGGAGTAGCTTGCGACGATAAACATAGAGATAGGTGAGCAGAGTGGCTATCACAAAAAGGTTGAAGAGAGCCTGACCTAGAATGAGTTGCCAACGATGTATGTCCTTGTCGGCAGCCTGACGCGCATTTTCAGCTTGGAAAGAGTCGAGAATTTTTATTTTCGAGGCAGTAGCAATTTCTCCACGGTCGATAATTTTTTCTCCAGTCTGAATCATGCCGCTTGCCATGGAAAGGCTTTGCAACATGTCATGTATGGCCGCATTGGTTTTTAAGCTGTCGAGCAGGAGATTGGGAAGAAGGTAGTTATTGAGTGCAAGGCGGGATAGCTTCTCGCGCGAGAAGTGAAGGGTGTCGGCCTTCATAATATATTGATAGGCGCCGGGGGTGGTAAAGAAATTTGCGACGGGAAGTGTTGTGGCTTGTTGTCTATTCACTATTACAACATGGGTGCTTCCATGGTCAGAATATCTTTTAAGGGAATTTACGTCAATGATGCCACGTTCGTAGACTTTTTCAAGAAGCTGGGTGGCGTGGGCTATGGTTCGGGTGTCTACATCTGCGAATCTATTGTTGGCTACGTCAGACTTAAAGGCGGCCAATTGTGATGGAGCCACAGTATCGTCGAGCTTGAACAGCGGACTGAATTGGCTCATGGCGCTATCGATTTCGTTCTGAATTTCTGTTTGCGTTTTGTTGATTGGGAAATCATAGGGGGCAATGAGTGACCCGTAGCGCCATGGGCGTCCTTCCTCGTAGTCGTATCCGATTACTTCTTGGCGAGGCAGTGTAAGCGTGAGCAGCGACACAGAGACGGTGGTGCAAAGGATTATAGCAAAGAGTTGAAGCTTGTGAAGCGAGAAGGTAGGTGGGTTCATTTTTTTGCTGAGATATTTAACCGCGAACTGAATGGGGATAAAATGTTTTGATTTGGATTATTCCACATAGAGCACGAGCCCTTTGAGATATTCGCCTTCGGGATGGTAGATGTTTATAGGGTGGTCTGCCGGCTGATGGAGTTGGTGTAGGATGCGCACGTGGCGTCCCACTCTTGCTGCGGCAGAGAATACGGCCAGTCGAAACTGCTGATTACTCACAGCTTGCGAACAGCTAAAGGTGAAAATAATACCCCCTGGCTTCACTTTTTCGAAGGCTAAGGCATTGAGCCGGGTGTAGCCTTTGATGGCGTTGTGAAGTGCGCCTCGGTGCTTTGCAAAAGCTGGTGGGTCGAGCACAATTAAATCGTAATCGGCAGGAGAGTGATGCAGAAATCTGAATGCGTCTTCGGCATATGCTGTGTGGCGGTGTCCTGCTGTGTTGGGCGAAGATTCCTCGGGGAAGTTGAGTTCCACGTTCCTCTGAGCCAAGTCTATGGCTTTGGCACTGCTGTCTACGGAATGGACTAGATTAGCTCCGCCACGTAGTGCGTAGACACTAAATCCACCGGTATAACAAAACATATTAAGCACGTTACGTCCTTTAGATAGCTTTTCTATTAAGCTTCTGTTCTCTCTCTGATCTACGAAGAAACCTGTTTTTTGTCCTTTAAGCCAGTCTATCTGGAACTTTAGCCCATTTTCGGTTGCCAAATTGTGGGACGTTCCTCCGATAAGAAAATCGTCATGCGGAGCGTCATCGCCCGAAAATGGCATTGTGGCTTCTGATTTGTAGAATACATGTTTCACTACAGGACAAACTTCGGTCAAGGCTTTAGCTATTTCTGCTCTAGATAGATGCATGCCAATGGAATGTGCCTGAACTACGGCTGTCTCTGAAAAAATATCTATTATAAGTCCTGGCAAACAATCTCCTTCGCCATGTATTAAGCGACACACATCATTCAGAGGTGGATTATAGAGTCCTAAAGATTGCCTTATGAACCATGCCTCTCTCAGACGTTGCTGCCAGAATTCGTGGTTGATTTCAATGTCTTTGAACGAGAGGATGCGCACTGCTATGGAGCCTCGCTGATAATGGCCTGTAGCCACATAATTGCCTCCGTGGTCACAGACTCTTACTATTTCTCCTTCTTTAATATTGGAAGGTAAACGTTCTATGGCTCCAGAGAAAATCCACGGATGAAATCTTTTAAGGCTCTCTGTTTTTCCTCGGCGCAAACTTAGTGTGTTGTAGGTAGACATGAATTCTTGATTTATAGATAGGGTTGATTTGATGTGCCTTCTGATGCTTTAAGTTCGAAAGGTTCTCCTTCTTGCAGTTTGCAGATTGCTTGGTAGATGTGGAGGCATGCCACTGCATCTGTTGCTGCATAGCGTTTCTGACTTTCAGTAAGCACGTCACTTTCCCAATTGCTGAGCTGAGCAGATTTAGATATTCTTTTTCCGAAAAAGTTTGCATAGAGCTTTTGAAGACTCATGTCAGCAATGCCAAAATTTGAAACCAATTGCTGGATGTCAACGAATCCTTGCTCTACAAAATTGCTTCGAGCCCTGAGTGCTCTTAAATCATCTTTGAGTGACAATCCAACTTTTAGAGTGTGGCGCGACGAGAGCAAACTTATGATTTCTGGTAAAAGCCCTATCATGTTGAGTCTAAATAAGTAGCAGGGCCCGTTGAGAGTTGCCAATTGTAGAAGTGCTACCTTATGGTGCTCATTGCGTCGGAAGGAAGGGCGTGTTTCGGTGTCAATGCCAATAAGCGGTTCTTCGCTTAAAGCTTTGACAGCTCGCCTTGCTTCTGTCTTAGACTGAATAACGACAACAGGGCCAGCAAATACATATCGCTCGAGGTTTTGAAGATATTCTTTGGGCGTATTTTCGAATAGTTGCAACACTTTAGTGAACTTTTAAGTCTCAAAATTTTGCAAATCTGAAATCGTGGAGAGCCTTGAGCGCATTTAGCAGTTTTTGCCCCCAAGAAAGTTTGAACTCTTCTTTTGCTTCGAAAAGCGATACTTGCATTGCCTCCTCATGACCACGGCGGAATTGTTCTACGAGGTTGCGTAGCGTCTGATAGATATCGGCTAAGTCTTCACTGACTGTGCGAAGAACAGGCTGGTCAGAGTATTTGAATTCTTCTACGAATACGTCAAGATAATCGTCGTACTCACCCATTATTCTTGACACATTCCTTCTAATGTATTCATAGTCGTCTTCGGTCACACAGGGGTCTACATACCCGGATATTTCTTCAATATCGGGAAGCATGATGGCCTTTACATATACCATTGCTAGTAGTGGGCACATAGACGCTACAAAATCTGGCTGCGTTGTGTCGTTTAAGTTTTCTGCATAGCGACAGTATTCAGTTGCAATAGTGATGAACTCGATAACGCCTTGTGAATAAACAACAGATTCCATGCTTAACTATATTTTTGGAGGCAATGTTGACGCTACTTCGTATAGTTTAATCTCCTTCTTTGACTATACAGCCCATCTGAAGTACAAATTTCAGATTTTGATCTTGGTCATAAATACAAATGTCAGCATCTTTTCCTTTCTCTAGAGAGCCTTTGCGTTCATATATACCCATAATGCGGGCAGGGGTTTCACTACACATTCGGAAAACATCAAAATCGGGTATATGGGCCTGCTGTATTGCAGTCTTGACGAGTCTGTCCATTGTAGCAATGCTTCCTGCCAGAGCAGAACGGTCTGCCAATTTGCAAACTCCATCTTCTATGATAACACGAGGATCGAATGCGGTGGCGCTGTCGCTTGCTGCAACTGCTAAGGCATCGGTAATTAATGCCATGCGCTCCACACCTTTAATTTTATAGATCATCGAAAGTACTGCGGGCGGTACGTGAATGCCATCAGCAATAACTTCTACAGTAAAACCTTCTATCTCATAGCCAGCTTCAACAACTCCAGCATGCTTAAATTCGCCAACTTTGTGCAGAGAACTCATTGCGTTAGTGAAATGGGTGAGATGTGTGAAGCCCGCTTCAAAGGCACGTTTTGCATCTTCATATTCTCCCTTTGTATGCGCTATTGCGGGCAAGCAGTTGTGAGCCCTGCAAAATTCTCCAAATTCCAAGGTCCCGGGAAGTTCTGGAGCTTCGTCCCAACGCTTAATGCAGTTAGTACTTTTGAGCAGTGGCTCATAGTCTTCTGGCTTAGGAGGTGTGATGTATTCAGGCATTTGCGCGCCTGCCATGGCAGGATTAAAATATGGCCCTTCCAGATGAAGTCCCTGAATAGGGCTGTTTTCGTCTTCCATAAGTTTCTCGCATGCTGCAACTGCAGCTTCAATCATTGGTCTCGACGAAGATGATAGAGTGGGAAAAATTGAGGTAGTTCCATGCTTTAGATGAGCTTCGACGGCTATATTGAAAGCTTCGACCTCTCCCTCCATAAAGTCGCGGCCGCCACCTCCGTGTACGTGCAACTCTATTCCTCCCGGCACAATGTCACCACCTTGAGCGTCAATACGCTTTGCACCGACAATAGGCAAGTCGGTATTAAGAACTTCGACAATTTTAGATCCTTCACAAATCACTGAGCCACCTTCTATCCAGCCACTAGGAGAAAGTATCCGCCCGTTAAATATTTGTATCATGCTTTCAAGTATTAAAATTGAGTAGATAAAAGTTATATTTGCCGCAAATTTAGCTCAAAAAAGTCAGACGAAGTCTTTGATTAAGCAAAAAAACGAATTGCAAGCACAATAAAACTTGATGAAGTCAGTTTATAAAAGTAATGAAACCATTTATACTATTCTTCGCTAGGATGCGGTTTTTCGTTGTCCTGTGGTCGAGCGCTTTTTTCTTGGCAACAAGCTGTACAACAGCCGAAAAAAGTGCTCGACGCGGCGATAATTTCCTCGCCTTGGGTGAATATGCGGAGGCTGCTGGCCAATACAAGAAGGCCTACCAGCTCACACCTTTAAAAGATAAACAACGACGCGCAGAACTGGCTTACAAAATGGCAGAATGTTATCGTCATTATGGTTATACATCAAGAGCCTTGGGATCCTATCGCTCAGCAGAACGACTCCATTTAACCGACACACTCACCTATTTCTATATTGCAGAAATGCTGCGTCAGCAAGGAGACTATAAAGCGTCAGCTAGAGCATACGAGGAGTTCCTTGCTAATCATGCAGATTATGAGCTTGCTAAATTGGGCTTGGAAGCCTGCACGTTGGCTCCCGCCATGAAGAAACAAGGTTCGCTCTACACCGTAAAACTAGAACCTCTTTTCTCAAGTACACGAGCTGACTATTGCCCAGCATTCCTTGATGAAGAAGGCAGTCAGATATTCTTTACTTCAACACGCCGATCTGCCATAGGAGATGAGCTCAGTGGAATAACGGGCCAAAAGGCCGGTGATATATTCTATTGCAAGAAAAACGAACTAGGTGTGTGGTTAAGACCCGAACCAGCCGAAGGTATAAATACTGTCTTTGACGAAGGAGCATGCACATTCAGTTCCGACGGAAAAACCATGTATTTAACTGTGTGTAGAACTGACCCGCAATATCCGCGAATGGCCGAGATATGGACATCCAATCGTGCAGATGCCTCATGGTCTAAACCCCAAATTTTAAAAATCACTTCCGACACCCTGTCGTCCTATGCCCATCCTGCTCCATCAGCCGATGGAAAGTTTCTTTATTTCGTGAGTGATATGCCTGGTGGTTTTGGTGGAACGGATATTTGGCGCGCTCAAATAGGAAGCCACGGAGTAGTTACAGTCGAGAATCTTGGCCCATCAATAAATACACCTGGCAACGAAGCTTTCCCAACTTTGCGCCCTAATGGAGAGCTATATTTTTCCAGCAATGGTCGAGGTGGAATGGGAGGGCTTGACATCTATAAAGCTATAGAAGATACATTAAAT
Organism: uncultured Bacteroidales bacterium; assembly: GCA_902796835.1. GTDB lineage: Bacteria > Bacteroidota > Bacteroidia > Bacteroidales > Bacteroidaceae > Alloprevotella. The sequence goes on along the minus strand of CADBQP010000037.1, from coordinate 1,060 downwards.
CACACATGGTCAGTTAGCCACTTGCCATCGCCGATAAATTCTAATGGCGACGACTTTGGTATGACATTCGAGGGCCTTCATCACCGCGGATATTTTGCAAGCAACCGTTCTACAGGAGGACGCGGATGGGACAAAATCTATAGTTTTACCCACCCCGAAGTGCTTCAAACCGTCAAAGGATGGGTCTATGAACTCGACGGTTATGAACTTCCATCAGCGCAGGTTTACATGGTTGGTAACGACGGAACAAATGTGCGCATAGGCGTTAAGGCAGATGGTTCCTTCGAGAGAGAAGTCATTCCCGGAGTAAGTTATGTCTTCCTAGCCAGCGACAAGGAACACCTAAGTGTGCAAAATCATTTTACCGCAGATGCAAATGCCTCAGAGACCCACCAATATGTTTTGCAATTTCCACTTCCATCCATAAACATTCCAGTCTTGGTGAGAGGCATAAATTATGAGTTCGACAGTGCGGCACTTACAGACTCTTCCAAGATAGCCCTCGATCGTCTTGTCCGAATGCTAAACGATAATCCTCAAGTAGTTATAGAACTTGCGGCTCACACGGACCATAGAGGTAGCAATATATATAATCAACGTTTATCTGAGAGGCGCGCTAAGAGCGTGGTATCTCACCTTGTCTCGCAAGGAATACCTGAAAGTCGACTTGTTGCCAAAGGATATGGCGAGAGTCAACCATTTATAGTCAACAAAAAATTGACAGAAACCTATTCATTTCTTCACACGGGCGATACTCTAACAACAGAATTCATTGCTCGTCTCGATACGACAAAACAAGAAATATGCCATGCGCTGAATCGACGCACCGCTTTCCGTGTATTGAGAAATCACTGATAAGTAAGCCAGAACAGGGGTCATTTCGACGTAGAAACTCTACTCTGTTTCCGAGGAAAGGTCATCGCAACGGCATCATCGTTGATGACTATGGCAATGAATGGCTTGTGCAGTTGACAAATGGCAGAGAAGTTCCTGTTTATAAGGACGAGGTTTTCATCATTTAGACTTATAGGAGTCCATTTCCGCTTCTGGAATTTGGACT